>CAMLHL010000030.1 GCA_946479855.1 uncultured Pseudomonadota bacterium | reverse complement strand
TCATGAAGAACTGGGAAGACGACGATACCGAGGAATATTGCTCGTCGCGCCAGGACCTGATCGACGTGATGAGCGTGGCCGACCGGATCGGCATCGACGTCGAGGTCGTCAATTTTGCTGCCGAATACCGTGAGCGTGTCTTTGCCGAATTCCTGCGCGAATACCAGGCCGGGCGAACGCCGAATCCGGACATCCTGTGCAATTCCGAAATCAAGTTCAAGGCCTTCCTCGATCACGCCATGACTTTGGGCGCCGACAAGATTGCCACCGGCCATTACGCTGGCGTCCGCGAGTTCAACGGCGAGTTCCAGTTGCTCAAGGCCGAGGATGGCACCAAGGACCAGAGTTATTTTCTTTATCGCCTGAATCAGGCGCAGTTGTCGAAAACCCTGTTTCCGCTGGCCGACCTCTACAAGCGCGAGGTGCGCAAAATCGCCGAGGCGGAAGGGCTGCACGTGGCCGCGAAGAAGGATTCGACCGGCATCTGCTTCATCGGCGAACGGCCATTCAAGGATTTTCTCGCCCGCTACCTGCCGCCCAGCAAAGGTGAAATCCGCCGCCTTGACGACGGCAAGGTGCTTGGCGAGCACGATGGCCTGATGTTTCACACCCTGGGCCAGCGCAAGGGCCTGCATATCGGCGGCCTGAAGGAAAAAGGCCAGCCCGGCGGTGGCGACTACGATGCCTGGTTCGTTGCCGGCAAGGATATGGAAAAGAATGTGCTCTACGTGGTCCAGGGCCACGATCATCCGGCGCTTCTCAAAGACGATCTGGTGGCCGAGCAGTTGAGTTGGGTTTCCGGTCGTCCGCCGCATACGCACTGGGTGTACACCGCCAAGCCGCGCTACCGGACGGCCGACCAGCCTTGCGAAGTCGACCGCGTCGATGAGGAAAGCTGTGAAATCCGCTTTGCCGAGCCGCAGTGGGCGCTGACGCCGGGGCAGTCAGTCGTGCTCTACGAGAGCCGTGTTTGCCTGGGGGGCGGCGTCATCCGCTGAGTGCGCTCAGATGTCCGGCCCGCGCATCGGCGATTTCTCGATCGCGGCGCAGAAGGCATACAGCAGGTCGGGATCGTGCTTGTGGCCGGCCTCGCTGGCCAGGATGTCCATGGCCTCCCGATGCCGGCGGGGCTGCCGGTAAACCCGCGTTTCGATCATTGCGTCATAGCTGTCGGCCAGTGAAATGATCCGCGAGTACAGTGGAATGGCCGTCCCGCGCAGTCCGTCCGGATAGCCGGAACCATCGAAGTACTCGTGGTGATGGCGCACGGTGCGGGCTATTTCCGGAGATTTTTCACCATTCATGGCGAGGATGATCTGTTCGCCGATCACCGCATGCTGCTGCATGCACGTCCACTCGTCGGCAGTAAAGGCAGCCGTTTTACGCAGCACCTGGTCGGGAATGCCAATCTTGCCAAGGTCGTGGAATTGCGCACCCAGTGCCAGCATTTCCAGTTCGTCCCTGGAAAGCTCGATGTGTCGGCCAAGTTCGGCCGAGAGCCGGACGACCCGGTCGGAATGGGCGCGGGTATGGCGATCACGCGCTCCCAAGGCGGTCGCCAGGGAGAGGGCGACTTTTTGCATGGGAACAGCGTCGGGGCTGATATTCACTACGATAATCCTTGCGCCGTGACCGGATCGTGAAAAATAGACCGTCAACGCGAGCCCAGGTTCATTGCGCCGGAGGGCGTGACAAAAAAGGGTGCCCGCAGGCACCCCGGTGCATCCGTTGTTTCAGTCGTGCGGCACGCTGTCCGCGAAGGAAGGGCGGAGCATCAGCTTGTCGTAGAGCTTGCCCAGGTTGGGGTGGCTTTCGTGCCAGTTGATGTCGGGAAAGCGGAAGACAAGATAGCCGAGGGCCGTGCCGACGGCGATGTCGGCCATCGAGATGTGGGTGCCCATGCAGAACGGCTGGTCGCCCAGTTCGCTGGCCATGAATTCCAGGCTGTGCATGACCTTGCCGCGCTGGCGTTCGATCCAGCCCGGGCTTTGTTCCTTTTTCGGCCGCTTGCCTTCGAGCAGGGTTGCGACGGCGGCATCGCATAGACCATCGGCCAGGGCTTCCCAGCGCTTGACTTCGGTCCGCTCGCGGTTGGGGGCGGGGAACAGCTTGTTGTTGGGCGTGACGTTGTCGATGTATTCGACAATGACGCGGGAATCAAACAGCGGGGTGTGGTCATCCAGCACCAGCACGGGAATCTTGCCCAGCGGGTTGATGGCGGGAACTTTGCTGCCTTCCAGCCAGGGCGAGTCGATCACGAATTCGTATTCGATCTTTTTTTCGGCCAGTACGATCCGTACTTTGCGCACGAAAGGGCTGGTATGCGAGCCGATAAGCTTCATCGCGAGCACTCTGATTTGGGGAGTTCGATTATAGCGTATGGGCAGCGCTTCACCGGACGGGTAAAATTACGGGCTTACCGAAAAGGATGATTCCATGACCTTCAATCCCTTGACTGCCCTTTCCCCGCTCGATGGCCGCTACGCCGGCAAGGTCGATGCCCTGCGCGAGCATTTTTCCGAGTTCGGCCTGATCAAGAACCGCCTCAAGGTGGAGATCGAATGGCTGAAGGCGCTGGCTGCCGAGCCGCATTTTTCGGAAATTGCCGCTTTTTCGCCGTCGACCGTAGCGGAACTCGATGCGCTGGTCGCCAATTTCAGCCCGGCGCAGGCCGCCGAGGTCAAGGCCATCGAAGCGACCACCAACCACGATGTCAAGGCGCTGGAATACTGGATCAAGGACAAAACCAAGGCTAACAGCGAGGTCGTCAAGGTCGGTGAATTCATCCACTTCGCCTGCACTTCCGAAGACATCAACAACCTGTCGCATGCGCTGATGTGCCAGGGGGCCCGCGAGCAGGGCATGCTGCCGGCACTTGACCTGGTCATCGCCCGCCTAAAGGAACTGGCCCACGCCAACGCCGAGGTGTCGATGATGAGCCGCACCCATGGGCAGCCGGCGACGCCGACGACGCTCGGCAAGGAAATGGCCAACGTTGCCTACCGCCTGCAGCGCGCCCGCGCCCGCATCGCCGGCGTCGAACTGCTCGGCAAGATCAACGGCGCGGTCGGCAACTACAACGCCCACCTCTGCGCCTACCCGGGTTACGACTGGGAAGGCTTTGCCCAGCGCTTCGTCGAGTCGCTCGGCCTGACCTTCAATCCCTACACCATCCAGATCGAGCCGCATGACGCACTGGCCGAGCTGTTCGATGCCTTCGCCCGCGCCAACAGTATCCTGATCGACCTTGACCGTGACATCTGGGGCTACATTTCGCTCGGTTTCTTCAAGCAGAAGGTCAAGGCCGGCGAAATCGGCTCGTCGACGATGCCGCACAAGGTCAATCCGATCGATTTCGAGAACTCCGAAGGCAACCTCGGCCTCGCCAATGCCGTGTTGAAGCACCTTGCCGAAAAGCTGCCGATTTCCCGCTGGCAGCGCGACCTGACCGATTCGACGGTGCTCCGCAACATGGGCGTCGGCCTCGGCTACACGCTGCTCGCCTACGATTCGCTGCTGAAGGGCCTGTCCAAGCTGGAAGTGAATGCCGACCTGATGAAGGCCGACCTCGACGCCAACTGGGAACTGCTCGCCGAGCCGATCCAGACCGTGATGCGCCGCTACGCCGTGCCCAACGCCTACGAAAAGCTCAAGGAACTGACCCGCGGCACCCGCGTCTCGCGCGACGGCATGCAGGCCTTCGTGTCCACGCTGGCCATCCCGGAGGCCGCCAAGGCCGAACTGCTCAAGCTGACGCCCTGGGATTACACCGGCAAGGCGGCCGAACTGGCGAAGCGCATCTAAATGCAGTGCAGCAAATGCGGCCAGGAAGTGCCGGCGGACGCCATCTACTGTCCGCATTGCACTGGCGATCGCAAGACCACGAACCGGCAGGTCATCCAGGGCGGTATCCGCGGCGGGGCGATCGGCCTGTTTCTCGGCCTCCTGCCCGCCATCTGGCTGCTTTACCATTTTGGTGCCGTGCGCGGCATCAAGGGCATCGCCTTCATCGTGCCGGCCATCACCTTCACCACCGGGCTGATCATCGGCCTGGTCAAAGCCAAACGGGAATGGAAATAAATGTCTTTTGCTGAAAACCTGAAGAAATTGCCGGGCATCTCGCATCTGGCCGCTATCAACCTGCTGGATGCCGACGGCAACCTGGTCGCCACGATTGAAAACAAGGCGGGCAGCCAGGGATCGCTGGCCGTCTACAACCATCTGGCGCAGACCTATGGCTCGATCAATGTCGAGGCCGCCAGGAAAGGTCTGGAAATCTTTGCCGAACACACCGAGGACGAGCGCGCCAATCCGGGCAAGCATCCCAACATCGCCCGCCTGCTCGCCATCGAAAGCGGTCAGCCAGCCTTGCGCGTCAAGCACGTCTTTGCCGTCTGACGGCCGCCAGGCAATTCAAAAGGCCGCCCGCGGGCGGCCTTTTTCTATTCAGGCAGGGGTGACGACCGGGGCAGTTTCCGGTGGTTGTTCCAGCCAGGCGCCGGAAGCGCCATAGCTGACCGCCAGCGCGATGAGCAGCGCAACGATGAAGGCCGCCAGGCTGCCGCCACGGGCGCCTTGGCCTGTGCTGACTTCCTTGTGGCCGACCAGCATCGGCTTGACCAGATTGTCTTTCTTGACGCGCGTATAGAAGACGATGGCCGCGATGTGCAATCCAATCAGGATGAGCAGCAGGTCGAAGATCTTGTGGTGCAGGCGGGTGGCGATGCTGCCGAAGTGGTCGCTGACCAGGGCGTGGAAGGGGCCGGCAATGCCGCTATCGTCATTCTGCGCGAACAGGCCGCTGCTCAGCTGCAGGGCCAGCAGCGCCAGCAGGCCAAGCACCGCCAGGGCGCCCAGCGGGTTGTGCCCGAGGCCCTGCCACTGGCCTGCAAGGTAGGCCCTGATGGCGGCCGGACCGCGGACGAAGGTGGCGAAGCGGGCGTAAGTCGATCCGGCGAAGCCCCAGATCAGCCGGAAGACGACCAGGCCGACGATGACCAAGCCCAGGCGCTCATGCCAGACCAGCCAGTTGCCGCCGTTCTCGCCGGTCAGGTAGGCACTGCCGACCGCAATGACCAGCAGCCAGTGGAAAAGACGGGTCGGGAGATCCCAGACCAGCACTTTCTTCATACGACGGCGCCGTCCTCGTTGGCGCCTTCGACCACCTTCGGCTTGACCATGAACTGCTCGCGCGAGACGCCCAGCCACATGACCAGCGGGCTGGCGACCAGCACCGAGGAGTAGATGCCGAAGCAGATGCCGATGGTCAGGGCCATGGCGAAGTAGTGCAGGGTTTCGCCGCCGAAGATCAGCATCGACAGCACCATCAGCTGGGTGCTGCCGTGGGTGATGATGGTCCGGCTGATCGTGCTGGTGATGGCGTGGTCGAGGACCTGCGGCGTGGTCAGGCCGCGCACCTTCTTGAAGGTTTCGCGGACGCGGTCGAAGACGACGACCGATTCGTTGACCGAGTAACCGAGCACGGCGAGCACGGCGGCCAGCACCGACAGCGAGAATTCCCACTGGAAGAAGGCGAAGAAGCCGAGAATGATCACGACGTCGTGCAGGTTGGCGATGATCGCCGAGACCGAGAAGCGCCATTCGAAGCGGAAGGCGAGGTAGATGACGATGCCGATGACGACCAGCAGCAGGGCCATGGCGCCGTTCTCGGCGAGTTCCTTGCCGACCTGCGGACCGACGAACTCGACGCGGCGCAATTCGGCTCCCGGCGCTTCGGCGGCCAGCGCCTTCATCACCGATTCGCCGATCTGGTTGGTGTTCTGGTCGCTCTTCAGCGGCAGGCGGATCATCACGTCCTGCGAGGAACCGAAGTTCTGTACCGAATAATCGCTGAATCCCGACTTGCCGAGCGCGCCGCGAATCTTTTCCAGATCGGCGGCCTGCGCGTAGTGGGTTTCGATCAGCGTACCGCCGGTGAATTCGACCGACAGGTGCAGACCCTTGGTGAACAGGAAGACGACGGCCAGTACAAAAGTGAGCAGGGAAATGACATTGAACTTCAGCGCATGGCGCATGAAGGGAATGTCTTTGTGAATGCGGAAAAATTCCATTTTTCGGTTTTCCTTATTTCTGGCCGTTGACCGTAGCGGGTTTCCACAGCTGGCCGATGGCGACCTTGGCCAGTTTCTTCTGGCGGCCGTAAATCAGGTTGACCAGGCCGCGGGAGACGACGACCGAGGAGAAGATCGAGGTCAAGATGCCCAGGCAATGGACCACGGCGAAGCCGCGCACCGGGCCGGAGCCGAAGATGAGCAGGGCCAGGCCGGCGATCAGCGTGGTGATGTTGGAGTCGAGAATGGTCCCGAAGGCGCGTTCGTAGCCTTCGGAGATGGCGGCCTGCGGCGGCATGCCGGCGCGCAGTTCTTCGCGCACTCGTTCGTTGATCAGCACGTTGGCGTCGATCGCCATACCCAGGGTCAGCGCGATGGCGGCGATGCCGGGGAGGGTCAGCGTGGCTTGCAGCAGCGACAGGATGGCGACCAGGAAGAGCAGGTTGGAGGCCAGGGCCAGCACCGAAACGACCCCGAACATCTGGTAATAGAGGACCATGAACACGGCAATCGCTGCGAAGCCCCACATCGTCGAGTGGAAACCCTTGCTGATGTTCTCGGCGCCGAGCGAGGGCCCGATGGTGCGTTCCTCGATGATGTCCATCGGCGCGGCCAGCGAGCCGGCACGCAGCAGCAGCGCGGTATCGTTGGCTTCCATGGTGCTCATGCGGCCGGAGATCTGCACGCGGCCGCCGCCGATTTCGCTGCGGATGACCGGCGCGGTGACCACTTCGCCCTTGCCCTTTTCGATGAGCAGGATGGCCATGCGCTTGTTGACGTTCTCGCGGGTGACGTCGCGGAAGATGCGGGCGCCGGCCGAGTCGAGCGTCAGATGGACGGCGGCCTCGTTGGTCTGGTGATCGAAGCCGGGCTGGGCGTCGGTCAGGCGGTCGCCGGTCAGCACGACCTGCTTCTTGACCAGCAGGGGCTGGCCGCCGCGTTCGTTGTAAACCTCGGTGCCGAAGGGCGGATTGCCGGCCAGGGCGGCTTCCAGGGCGCCGGGCGAGTCGTCGACCATGCGGATTTCCAGGGTCGCGGTACGGCCGAGAATGTCCTTGGCCTTGGCGGTGTCCTGCACGCCGGGCAGCTGGACGACGATGCGGTCAGCGCCCTGCTGCTGGATGACCGGCTCGGCGACGCCGAGTTCGTTGATCCGGTTGTGCAGGGTCGTGATGTTCTGCTTGAGCGCGAATTCGCCAAGTTTCTTCAGGGCTTCCGGCTTCAGCGTGGCGACCAGCTTCGGTTCGGCGGCGTCGCCCTGGTCGGCGATGATCAGGTCAGGCTGGCTGTCGGCGATCGCATTGCGGGCCTTGTCGCGGGTTTCGATATCGCGGAACTTGACGACGATGCGGTCGCCTTCGCGATTGACGCCGCCGTGACGCAGGTTCTTGTCGCGCATCACGGTGCGCAGGTCGGCCGAGGTCGAGTCGAGCTTCTTGGTCAGCGCGCCCTTCATGTCGACCTGGAGCAGGAAATGCACGCCGCCGCGCAGGTCGAGGCCGAGGTACATCGGCAGCGCGTGCAGCGAGGTCAGCCACTGCGGCGAGGCAGCCAGCAGGTTCAGGGCAACGACGTACTGCGGGTCGGTCGAATCGGGATTGAAGGCTTTTTCCAGGGCATCCTTGGCCTTCAGCTGGGTGTCGGTGTCCTTGAAACGGGTCTTGACGCCGTTGAGGTCGAGCTGGATACCGTCGTGGACGATGCCGGCGGCTTTCAGCGTCTCTTCGACACGGCTCTTCGTCTTGTCGTCGACCTTGAGCGTGGCCTTGGCGCTGGAAACCTGCACCGCCGGCGATTCGCCGAAGAAATTGGGCAGGGTGTAGACGAAGCCCAGCAACAGTGCGACGACGACGGTGATGTACTTCCAGAGTGGGTAGCGATTCATAGCGGCTTCAAAGCGAAAAAGGCGGCATGCCGCCGCCTTCGGGGGTGGTTACAGCGACTTCAGCGTGCCCTTGGGCAGAACCAGGTCGATCGACGGCTTTTGCACGACGACTTCGGTGTTGGCGGCGATTTCGACGGTGACGTAGCTGTCACCGACCTTGACCACCTTGCCGACGATGCCGCCCTGGGTGACGACTTCGTCGCCCTTGGCCAGCGCGGCGAGCAGGGCCTTGTGTTCCTTGGCCTTCTTCATCTGCGGGCGGATCATCAGGAACCACAGCACGACGAACATCAGGATCATCGGCAGCAACTGCATCAGGCTGCTGGTCGGGTCGGCAGCTGCGCCTGCAGTCTGGGCGTGGGCGAGACTAATCATTGTGGTAACTCCGGATAACTAAGAAATTCAGAACGCGCGATTCTATCACTCGCCGGATGAGCGTTTGCGGACAAACTCCTCAGCCCAGGCGGTCAAGGTGCCGCTTTCGATCGCAGCGCGCATTTCGGCCATGATGACCTGATAGAAATGCAGGTTGTGGATGGTGTTCAGCATGCCACCGAGAATTTCGCCGTGGCGGAAGAGGTGGTGCAAATAGGCGCGGCTGAACTGGGTGCAGGTATAGCAGGAACAGCTGGGGTCGAGCGGGCCGGTGTCGGTCCGGTAGCGGGCATTCTTGATCTTGACGTCGCCGAAGCGGGTGAACAGGTGGCCGTTGCGGGCGTTGCGGGTCGGCATCACGCAGTCGAACATGTCGATGCCGGCCTGGACCGAGCGCACCAGGTCTTCCGGCGTGCCGACGCCCATCAGGTAGCGCGGCTTGTGGCTCGGCATCCGCGGGGCGACGTGGGCCAGAATCCGTACCATGTCCTCCTTCGGCTCGCCGACCGAGAGGCCGCCGATGGCCATGCCGTCGAAGCCGATGTTCTCCAGTCCGGCCAGCGACTCGTCGCGCAGGTCTTCGTACATGCCGCCCTGGATGATGCCGAACAGGGCATTGCCATTTTCCAGCCGGTTGTGTTCGTCGCGCGAACGTTGCGCCCAGCGCATGCTCATCCGCATCGACTTGGCCGCTTCATCGCGCGTGGCCGGGTAGGGCGTGCATTCGTCGAAAATCATCACGATGTCGGAATTCAGCACCTTTTGAATCTGCATCGAAATTTCCGGCGACAGGAAGAGCTTGGCGCCGTCGTGCGGCGACGAGAACTTGACGCCTTCCTCGCTGATCTTGCGCAGGGCGCCCAGTGAAAAGACCTGGAAACCGCCCGAATCGGTGAGGATGGGCTTCTGCCAGTTCATGAAATCGTGCAGGCCCCGATGCGCCTGAATGACGTCCAGCCCCGGTCGCAGCCAGAGATGGAACGTGTTGCCGAGACAGATCTGGGCGCCGATGTCGTGCAGCGATTGCGGCGTCATGGCCTTGACCGTGCCGTAGGTGCCGACCGGCATGAAAACGGGGGTCTGGACGATGCCGTGGGCCAGGGTCAGCGTGCCGCGGCGAGCGGCGCCGTCGGTGTTCAGGAGTTCAAACTGCATCGGATTTTTCCAGGAGCATGGCGTCGCCGTAGCTGAAGAAGCGATAGCGTTCGCTCACGGCATGGGCGTAGGCGGCGCGGATATTGTCGTAGCCGGCAAAGGCCGAAACCAGCATGAGCAGCGTTGATTTCGGCAGGTGGAAGTTGGTGATCAGCCGGTCGACCACCTTGAAGCGGTAGCCGGGAGTGATGAAGATGTCGGTCTCGGCACCGCCGCCGCGCACGCTGCCGTCGTGGTTGCCGGCCGATTCCAGCGCGCGCAGGCTGGTCGTGCCGACCGCGACGACCCGCCCGCCGGCCGCCCGGGTGGCGGCGATGGCCTGGACTGTCGCCGGTGGAATCTCGAAACGCTCGCTGTGCATGCGGTGATCGGCAATCTTCTCGACGCGCATCGGCCGATAGGTGCCGGCGCCGACGTGCAGGGTCAGGAAGGCGGTGCCAACGCCCTGCGCCTGCAGCGTGGCCAGCATCGCGTTATCAAAATGCAGACCGGCGGTGGGGGCCGCGACGGCACCCGGCTGGCGGGCATAAACCGTCTGGTAGCGCGTTTCATCGGCGCCTTCGGCCGGATGCTCGATGTAGGGCGGCAGCGGCAGTTTGCCGTAAGTTTCGGCCAGATCCCAGAAATTGCTACGGTCGACCAGTTCCAGGGCAAAAAAATCGCCATCGGCGCCCGCCCGGCCGGTCATCCTGACCGTAAAGGCATCGGCCAGCTTGAGCAGGCAACCCGCCTTCGGTGCCTTGCTGGCGCGAACCTGGCAGATCGCATGGGTGGCGTCGATGATGCGTTCGAGCATGATTTCGACCCGGCCGCCGCTCTCCTTTACGCCAAAAAAACGTGCCTTGATGACGCGGGTGTCGTTGAAGACCAGCAGGTCGCCAGCCTTCATCAGATCCGGCAGCGCCGCAAACCGGCGGTCAAAGCGTTGTCCGCCGCAGACGTGCAGCAACCGGCTGCCGGTGCGTTCGGGCGCCGGGTGCTGGGCGATCAGTTCGGGCGGCAGGGGAAAGTCGAAGTCGTCGACGGTCAACGACATGGGAAATATCCGGTTGGCAAACAAAAACGGCCTTCCGCAGGGAAAGCCGATTTGTCGTTACTGGTGCCCCGAGCCAGACTCGAACTGGCACACCTTTCGGCGGCGGATTTTGAATCCGCTGCGTCTACCGATTCCGCCATCGGGGCGAATGGAGGCCGGATTATCCCTGAATCACTTCTTTGGTTCAAGCGTATCGCTGCATGGAAATGATTTGGCCAGTGCGCCGGCGACCAGCGTGGCCGTCCCGACGCTGGAATTGGGCGGGACGCGCTCGACATGAATGACGACAGCCCGGACCAGCCGCATCGACAGATCGGGATCTTTGGGCAGGCAGAAGGCATTGAGGTTGATGCCGACCTTGTCGGCCAGAAAGTCGCTGACTGCGTAGCCATCGACAAAGCCGGCAACATAGGCAATGCAGCGGGCGCTGCGGATGGCGTGATAGGGGTCGGAATTCTTTTTGCCGGCGTAGGTTTCTTCGGCGGCCTGGCAGTCACCCAGCAATTCTTCGGTGGTGTAGGCGTGCGCCAGGGGCGAGATGAGGGCGGCGATCAAGCACAGGTATTTCACGATTTTTCGAACCAGCTGAGTTTTTCGTGCAGGTTGACGACGCTGCCGACGACGATCAGGGCCGGCGGCTTGATGCCGCTTTCGGCGATGCGGTGGGGCAAGGTGCCGAGCGTGGCGAGCAGGGTCTGCTGGTCGGATTGCGTGCCGTTACGGACGACGGCAGCCGGAGTCATCGAGGGTAGCCCGTGGTTGATCATCTGCCGGCAGATTTCTTCGGCGGCGCCGATGCCCATGTAAAAGACGACCGTCTGTTTCGGCCGGGCCAGCGCCGGCCAGTCGAGATTGACGGTGCCGTCCTTCAAATGGCCGGTCACGAAGGTCAGCGACTGGGCATGGTCCCGATGGGTCAGTGGAAAACCTGAGTAGGCGGCACAGCCGGCGGCGGCGGTGACGCCGGGAACGACCTCGAAGGGAACGCCAGAAGCGACCAGGGTTTCCAGCTCTTCGCCGCCACGGCCGAAGATGAAGGGATCGCCCCCCTTGAGGCGGACGACCGAGAGTCCTTCACGGGCCAGGTCGACCAGGAGCTGGTTGATCGAATCCTGAGGCAGGGTGTGCTTGGAGGCTTCCTTGCCGGCGTAGATGACACGGGCGTCGGGACTTGCCAGATCCATGATGCCGCTACCAACCAGATGGTCATAAACAATGGCATCGGCCAGGGCAATCAGGCGTGCGGCCTTGACCGTCAGAAGATCGGGATCGCCGGGGCCAGCGCCGACCAGCCAGACTTTGCCGCCCTGCAGTTGCTTCGGTGTGTTCATTGGTTCTCCCTGCCGTTGGGCGGCCATCCTAATGCCGGATGGGGCGGCTGCCAATAGCAGGCAGCAAATGAATCGTCGCTAATAGATAAAAAGTACTGCATGACTAGTTAATCGGAATTACATACCACTGAATATAAACGTGTTCCCGTTGGGGAAATATTGACGAGTATCAAGGATGCAAGCCGGGGCGAGGTTCAACCTTGCGGTCATCGTGCTGTGGGGAATCAGGCGCGAACCGTTTCGTTCTAGGAGAGGAAAGATGAAAAAAACCGTAGTGGGGATGCTTGCACTTAGCGCCATGGCCGCTGCCATGGGTTCGGCCTTCGCTCAGGAAGTCGCCCAGGGGCCGGCGATGACCGCGGCCGAAAAGGAACAGGCCAAGAAGATTTATTTCGAGCGCTGCGCCGGCTGTCACGGGGTGTTGCGCAAGGGGGCCACCGGCAAGAATCTCGAGCCGCACTGGACGAAGAAGGACAAGGACGGCAACGTCACCGAAGGCGGCACGACCAAGCTCGGCCAGAACCGTCTCGAGAAGATCATCGGCTACGGTACCGACGGCGGCATGGTCAACTTCGACGACATCCTGACCAAGGAAGAAATTTCCTTGATGGCGAAGTACATCCAGAACACCCCGGACGTTCCGCCGGAATACAGCTTCAAGGAAACCACCGATTCGTGGAAGGTCATCGTTCCGGTTGACCAGCGTCCGAAGAAGCAAATGAACAAGATCAACCTGAAGAACGTCTTCTCGGTCACTCTGCGTGATACCGGCGAAGTGGCGCTCATCGACGGTGATACCAAGGAAATCCGCAGCATCGTCAAGACCGGCTATGCCGTTCATATTTCCCGTCTCTCGGCTTCCGGCCGTTACATTTACGTCATCGGCCGCGACGGTCGTCTGAGCCTGATCGACCTGTGGATGGAGCAGCCGGCGGTGGTGGCCGAAGTGAAGATCGGCTTCGATGCACGTTCGGTCGACACCTCCAAGTTCAAGGGCTTCGAAGACAAGTACGCCGTGGCCGGCTCCTACTGGCCGCCCCAGTACGTGATCATGGACGGTGACACGCTGAAGCCGCTGAAAGTGGTTTCCACCCGTGGCATGACGGTCGACGGCGACTACCATCCGGAACCGCGCGTTGCCTCCATCGTCGCTTCCTTCACCAAGCCGGAATGGGTCATCAACATCAAGGAAACCGGCCAGATCCTGCTGGTCGATTACTCCGACATCCAGAACCTGAAGACGACCACCATCGGTTCCGCCAAGTTCCTGCATGACGGCGGCTGGGATGCGTCCAAGCGCTACTTCCTGGTGGCGGCCAATGCCTCCAACAAGATCGCCGCGGTCGATACCAAGACCGGCAAGCTGGCGGCGCTGGTCGATGTCGCCAAGATCCCGCACCCGGGTCGCGGCGCCAACTTCGTTCATCCGAAATTCGGTCCGGTGTGGACAACGGGCCACCTCGGGGCCGATGTCCTGACCCTGATCAGCACGCCGTCGGATGACAAGAAGAACGCCAAGTTCAAGGAATACAACTGGAAGGTCGTTCAGGAAGTCAAGCACGTGCCGGGCAACCTGTTCGTCAAGACCCATCCGAAGTCCAAGCACCTGTGGGCCGACTCGCCGCAGAATCCGGAAAAGGAACTGGCTGAATCGGTTTCGATCTGGGATACCGCCGACCTGTCCAAGCCGGTCAAGGTCATCAACGTGGCCAAGGATTCCGGCCTGCCGGTAACCAAGGCCACCCGCCGCGCCGTGCATCCGGAATACAGCGCCGACGGCAAGGAAGTCTGGATCTCCCTGTGGGGTGGCAAGACCGACCAGTCCGCCATCGTTGTCTACGATGACGCAACGCTGACGCTGAAGAAGGTGATCACCGATCCGAAGATGATCACCCCGACCGGCAAGTTCAACGTCTTCAATACCCAGCATGACATCTATTGATCGACTGTTGATTGTTTTGATCTGACGCAAGGCTACGGGGGCGCAAGCCCCCGTAGCATATGAAATAGCAGCAATCGGCGCAGGGGTATTGCCTGCGCAGTGAGCAAATCATTTTTGGTGGAGATAACCACGATGACAAAGAATTTCGTTTCCCTAGCAGTTTTTGGCGCTTTCATGGCGCTGGGTTCGCAAGCGGCGATGGCGGCCCCCGACTGGAACAAGGCGGCCAAGAGCACGATCAACGTTTTCCACCCGGGTGCGGCGCCGATCGAATGGCTGCAGGGCAAGGGTGAGCATAGCGGTGCCAGCGGCCTGAAGAAGGGTGAAGCCTGTGCCGGATGCCACATCGAGGACGGCAAGCTGAGCCTTGATCTGAAGCGCCTGGCCAGCAAGGAAATGGAACCCAAGGGCGCGCCGAAGACGATGAGCTACCCGGTCACCATGCAGGCCGCCTACGACGCTACCAATCTCTATGTCCGCCTCAGCTTCAAGGCGCCGACCGGCGGCTTCGACCATTCCGACAAGGATAACGAAATCAAGGTCAACGTCATGTTCCCGAACGACAAGGTGCCGCTTGGCGAGCAGGCCGGCTGCTGGGCCGCCTGTCACAAGGATGCCCGTACGATGCCGGGCGCCGACGACAAGAAGACCAAGTATGTGACGGCCGGCAGCATGGACCTGATGCAGTGGAAGAGTGGCGGTGGTGGCAAGGCCATGGACGGCACGGTGAGCGACAAGCGCAACATGGAAGGCGGCAAGGCCGGTGTGACAGCCGAGGCCACCAAGGCCGGCGACGTCTACACGGTGACCTTTACCCGCAAGCTGGCCGGCGGCGTCAATCTTGCCCCGGGCAAGGCCGTCCCGTTCGGTATCGCCATCCACGCCGACAATGCCGGCGGTCGTTTCCACCACGTGTCCTTTGGCCATACCCTGGGCCTGGGCGCCGATGGCGACGTGAAGGCTGCCAAGCAGTAATCCCGCATGCCATCCGGAATCATGATGCACCCCGGATGGCGGTGGCTGAAAGGAGCGCCGCTTGGGCTGGCGCTCTTTTCTATTTCCGCGCTGGCCGAGCATGTCGTCGAGGTGCGCATCGAGGGCTACCGGTTCGTGCCGCCGGAAATCAGTATCCAGGCTGGCGACAGCGTGCGCTGGCGCAATCAGGAAAAACGGACCAGTCATTCCGTGGTCTTTCCGGCCGAAGGCGGCCTGGAGTCCGAGCGTCTTTTCCCCGACGAAAGCTGGCAGCGCCGCTTCGAGCAAGCTGGGCGCTACGAGTATCATTGCGGGCCGCATCCCGAAATGAAGGGAGTTGTCGTTGTCGGTGAATAATTTCGTCTTTGCCCTTTTGATGGTGTCGACCGCAGCATTCGCCGCCGAGCCCGATGCGTCCCGGCAAAAAGAGCTGGTCCGCCTGGTCCGCCAGGACTGCGGCTCCTGCCACGGCATGACGCTGAAGGGGGGGCTGGGCCCGGCGCTGTTGCCGGAAAGCCTGCATGGCAAGCCGGCCGACGGCCTGGCGGCAACCATCTACTACGGCCGTCCGGGTACGCCGATGCCGCCGTGGCAGCAATTCATGTCGGAAGCTGAAGCGGCGTGGATAGTCGATAAACTGATGACCGAATTCCCCAAGTGAGAACGTCATGCGCCTGCTGCTAAGTTTGTTTCTTGTCCTCTTGCTCAATGCCTGCGCCGGTCCGCAACTGCGCGGCACCGGCGATCTCGGCCTGATCATCGAGCGGGCCAGCGGTAACGTCACCCTGGTGAATACCACCTCGCGCCAGCCGTATGCCCGCATCGGCGGTCTGGGCGATCTCTCCCACGCTTCCGCCGTCTATTCGCGCGACGGGCGTTACGCCTTCATTTTCGGCCGCGACGGCGGGTTGACCAAGATCGATCTGCTCGAAGCGAAGATCGTCAGGCGCATCATCCAGTCCGGCAATTCCATCGGCGGCTCGATCTCGCAGGATGGCCGCATCGTCGTCGCCCAGAACTATACGCCAGGCGGCATCAAGGCCTTCGACGCCGAAACGCTTGAACTGCTTTCAGAAGTCCCGGCCGAATATGCGCCGGGCAAGTTCTCCAAAGTCGTTGGCCTGGCCGACGTTCCGGGCAACAAGTTTGCTTACGCACTGTTCGAAGGTGGCGAAATCTGGGTCAGCGATTTCAGCAACCCGAAACAGCCGACGACGCAACGCTTCCCGGCCGGCAGCCAGCCCTATGACGGCCTGGTGACGCCGGATGGTCGCCATTTTATGGCCGGGTTGTTTGGCGAAGACGGGATCGCCCTGCTCGATCTCTGGCAGCCGGAAAAGGGCGCCCGCAAGATTCTCGAAAATTATGGCCGAGGCGAGGAAAAGCTGCCGGTCTTCAAAATGCCGCACCTGCGCGGCTGGTCGGTGGCCCAAGGCAAAGCCTACCTGCCGGCGATCGGTCGTCATGAAGTGCTGATCGTCGATGTCGCCACCTGGAAGGAAGTTGGCCGCATCCCGGTGCGCGGCCAGCCGGTCTTCGTGATGGCGCGACCGGATGGGCGGCAGATCTGGGTCAATTTTGCCTTCCCGGATAATGGCAAGGTCGATGTCATTGATACGCTGGCCGGTGCGGTCGTGCACCGTATGGCGCCGGGCAAGGGGATCCTGCACATGGAATTCGCGCCGCGCGGTGAGAACGTCTGGCTCTCTGCGCGCGACGACAACAAGGTGGTCATTTACAACACCGAGAATTTCGCCCTGCTGGGCGAAATCGCAGCCGACAGCCCGTCCGGCATCTTCTTCACCTCGCGCGCCGCGCGCATCGGTTTCTGACGGATTCAATGGCGATGGACAGCAGCCTCGACTTCCAGTTGCTCAACGACTTCCAGCGCGATTTCCCGCTTTGCCCGGCCCCTTTCGCCGAGCTGGCATCGCGCCTGGGGGTTGGCGAGAAAGTCGTCCTCGGCCGGCTGGAAAATCTGCGTCGGGAAGGCAAAATTTCTCGGGTTGGCGCGGTCTTCGCGCCGAAGCGGATCGGTGCCTCGACGCTGGCGGCGATGGCCGTGCCGCCGGAAAAGCTGGAGGCGGTCGCGGCGGCGGTCAACCGCTTCCCCGAGGTCAATCACAACTATGAGCGCGAGCATCGCTACAACCTCTGGTTCGTCGTCACTGCGGCCAGCGAAGGGCGTTTGCAGGCCAGCCTCGGCGCCATCGAACAGGCCGCCGGCTATCCGTTGCTGGTGCTGCCCCTGCTCGAGGAGTTTCATATCGACCTCGGTTTCTGCCTGAACGGCGACAAGCAGAAATGCGTTGCCACGGCCCAGAAAGTGCAGCCGGTGGCCCTGATGGACGAAGCCGAACGCCGGCTGGTTTCCGTGCTGCAGGAAGGGCTGCCGCTGTTCATCCGGCCGTTTGCGCTGATCGCCGAGCGCATCGGCGCCTCGGAGCCGGAAGTTCTCGGCCGCATCCGCCGCTGGCTGGAGGAAGGGGCGATCAAGCGCTTCGGCGTCGTCGTCCGCCACCACGAACTTGGTTTCCGGGCCAACGCCATGCTGGTCCATGATATTCCTGATGACCGGGTCAGCGACATCGGCCGCGCCCTGGCCGAGGAGCCGGCCGTCACGCTCTGCTACCGCCGGCCGCGCCGCCTGCCCGAGTGGCCGTACAACCTGTTTTGCATGATTCATGGCCGTGAACGCGGCGAAGTGGAAGCGACCATTGCCGAGCTGCGCCAACGCCACGGGCTGGGCGATGCCGCCCACGAAATCCTCTTCTCGCTGACCCGCTTCAAACAGAATGGCGCCCGCTATGCGTGAGTCCATGACGTCCCGCGGGGTATTGAATGATGCGGTCGACCGGCAAATCCTGGCGAAATTGCAGGGTGATTTCCCGATCTGCGAACGTCCTTATGCCGAGGCCGCCGGACAACTGGGGATCAGCGAGGAGGAATTGCTGCAACGCCTGCAGCGCCTGCTGGCCGACAAGGTGCTGACCCGCTTCGGCCCGATGTTCCAGGTCGAGGCAATGGGCGGTGCCTTCGTGCTCGCTGCGCTGGCGGCGCCCGAAGAGCGCTACGACGAGGTTGCGGCGCTGGTTAACGCGCTGCCCCAGGTCGCGCACAACTATCGCCGCGAGCACGCCCTGAACATGTGGTTCGTGCTGGCTACCGAAACGCGCGACGGCATTGCCGAGGCGATTACCCGCATCGAGTGCGACACCGGCCTGCCGGTCTATGCCTTTCCCAAGGAGCGCGAATATTTTGTCGAGATGAAGCTGGAGGCGCGGCTGTGATCGACGACATCGACCGCGCGCTGATTGTCGCCACGCAAAGCGGCCTGCCGCTGGTGCCGCGCCCCTATGATGCCCTCGCCGAGCAGCTCGGCCTGAGTGCCGAGGAGGTCATGCGGCGGCTGCGGACGATGCTGGGCTCGGGGGCTATCCGTCGCATCGGTGCCGTCCCCAACCACTACGCTATCGGCTGGACGGCCAACGGCATGACGGTCTGGGATGTCGCCGACGAGCAGGTCGACGAACTCGGCACCCGGATCGGGGCCCTTGAATTCGTCACCCATTGCTATCGCCGGCCGCGAGCCCGGCCAGCCTGGCCGTACAACCTGTTTGCCATGGTCCATGGTGCGACGCGCGACGAATGTTCGGCCAAGGCCGCCGAAATCCGCGCCTTGCTCGGGGCCGCCTGCCGGGCTGACGACATCCTCTATTCAACGAGAATACTCAAAAAAGCCGGCCTGCGCATCGCCGGTTGATCAGTCGGGAAGCGGCGCCCGGTAGTTGGCGGCCAGCTTCGTGAACGCCTCGGTTTCATGCCCCGCCCAAGCCTCGTCGCGCCCGAGCTCTTCGGCCATCAAACGGGCCACTGCCGGGGCGATGGCGATGGCGGCTGCCGCATCGAGCAGCAGGCAGGCGCTGCGGCGGGCCAGCACATCCTCGACGCGGCGGGCCATTTCTTCCCGGCAAGCACGCCGCACTTCGCCAGCCGTCAGCGGCAGCGCCGGATGCAGTGGCGGCGAGGTGGCGGCGAGGCTGGGCGCGGCAATCGGCAGATCTGCCGTCAGGCAAGGGCGGGGTGCCAGATGGCCGAGGCGCTCGGCCAGATCGACCGCCTCCTCGGCCATGCGCCGGTAGGTCGTCCACTTGCCGCCAGCCACGCTCAGCAAGCCGGATTGCTGAGCGACCTGCAGGGTATGCTCGCGCGACAGTGTCGCCGTGCTGCTGCCTGCTGAGGCAACCAGCGGCCGGATGCCGCAGAACACCGACAGGATATCGCCCCGGCCGGCCGGGGCAGCCAGGTAGCGATTGGCCGTGGCGAGCAGGAAATCGATCTCCGCGGCCTGCGGAATTGGCTCCGGCTGCGCGCACCTCACCGGGGTGTCGGTGGTGCCGACCAGCACGCGATCCTGCCAGGGGATGATGAAAATGACCCGGCCGTCGGCCGTGTGCGGCACCAGCAGGGCGCTGGTGCCCGGCAGGAAATGGCGCGGCAGGACCAGGTGCGCGCCCTGGCTGGGGGCAATCAGTGCGCTGGCCTGTGGATCGTCGAGGCGGCGAATTTCGTCGCAAAACGCCCCGGTCGCGTTGATCACGACGCGGGCTGTCACTTCGAACGTCTTGCCAGCTTCGTCATCGTGCAGGGTCGCGCCGCATATTCGGCCATCCTCCTTGCGCAAGGCCAGCACCGGACAATAATTGACCAGCGTGGCCCCTTGCTGGACGGCGGTTTGGGCCAGTGCGACCGCCAGCCGGGCATCGTCGAACTGGCCGTCGACATAGCGGGTGCCGCCGCATAAGCCGGTCGTCGCGATGGTCGGCAAGGCAGCGATGACCTCCGCCCGTTCGAGATGCCGGGAGGTGGCAAAACCATGGCGGCCGGCCAGCAGGTCGTAGAGCTTCAGGCCTATACCGTAGAACGGCGATTCCCACCAGGCGTAGCTCGGCACGATGAAGGCCAGCTCATGGACCAGATGTGGCGCATTGCGACGGAGACGGTCGCGTTCCTGCAGTGCTTCGACGACCAGCCCGATCTTGCCCTGCTGCAGGTAGCGGACGCCGCCGTGGATCAGCTTGGTCGAACGACCGGAGGTGCCCTTGGCGAAGTCGTCGCGTTCGGCCAGCAAGACGGCATGGCCGCGCGCCGCCGCATCGAGCGCGATGCCCAGCCCGGTGGCGCCGCCGCCGATGACCAGCAAATCCCAGCCACGGGCTGATTCGGCGGCCCGTGCCAGCATCGCCTCGCGTTTCATGCAGCGACCCAGTGCCGGCAACGGCTGACGGCTTCCTGCCAGCGCTTTTTGATGGCTTGTACCTCGGCCGTCGGCAAGTTGGGCTCGAAGCGCCGTTCGGCCCGCCATAGGCTGGCCAGTTCGCCTTCATCCCGCCAGAAGCCGACCGCCAGCCCGGCCAGGTAGGCGGCGCCGAGGGCGGTGGTTTCCGTGACCTGTGGCCGAACTACCGGCCGCCCCAGCAAGTCTGCCTGCAATTGCAGCAGCAGATTGTTGGCCGCCGCACCGCCGTCGACACGCAATTCGGCCAGCGGCAACGCGGATTCCTGTTCAAGGGCACCGACCAGGTCGGCAACCTGCAGTGCAATCGATTCGAGCGCCGCCCGGGCAATGTGTGCGGCGGTGCTGCCGCGCGTCAGGCCGAAAATGGCGCCCCGGGCCTGCGCATCCCAGTACGGCGCCCCCAGCCCGACAAAGGCCGGCACGAACGCCACGCCGCCGGTATCCGGCACGCTGCCGGCAAGGGCTTCGACCTCGCCGGAGTGCGCGACCAGCCCGAGGCCATCGCGCAACCATTGCACGACGGCGCCACCAACGAAGACGCTGCCCTCCAGCGCATAGCTCAGCCTCCCGCCGCGCCGGCAGGCGACCGTAGACAGCAGCCCGGGCGGCGGCGCCAGCGGGGTGGCACCGGTATGCATCAGCAGGAAGCAGCCGGTGCCATAGGTGTTCTTGGCCAGACCGGCGGAAAAACAGCCTTGTCCGGCCAAGGCGCCCTGCTGGTCGCCGACCAGCGCGGCAATCGGCAGGCCGGCCAGGGCTGGCACCGTGCTGACCATGCCGAGCACCCCGCTGCTGTCGACGACCCGGGGCAGTACGGCGCGCGGTATGCCGAATTCGGCGAGCAGTGCTTCGCTCCAGTCACCCGAGCGTAGGTCGAAGAGGAGTGTGCGCGAAGCATTGCTGGCATCGGTGACATGCGCCGCGCCACCGGTCAGTTTCCAGGCCAGCCAGCAGTCGACCGTACCAAAGGCCAATTCGCCCGCCTCGGCGCGGGCGCGCAGTCCCGGCTGGTCGAGCAGCCAGGCCAGCTTGGTGGCGGAAAAATAGGGGTCGAGCAGCAGTCCGCTGCGGGCGCGAATCGCTGCTTCACGCCCGGCGGCGCGCAGCTTGGCGCAGGTTTCGGCGGTGCGCCGGTCCTGCCAGACAATGGCCGGTGCCACCGCCTTGCCGCTCTTGCGCTCCCAGAGCAAGGTGGTTTCGCGCTGGTTGGCAATGCCGATGGCCGCCACCTCGCGCGCCGTGATGCTGGCTTTCTCGAGCGCCTGGATCGCCACCGCCGCCTGCGTTTGCCAGAGGGTTTCCGGATCGTGCTCGACCCAGCCCGGCTGCGGGTAGTTTTGCGCAAATTCCTGTTGTGCGATCGCCACCGGTTGTCCGGCTTGATCGAAAACGATGGCCCGGGAGCTGGTAGTCCCCTGGTCCAGTGCGAGAACGTATGTCATGGCCGGCCACTCCTGCACGAATGGCTCGACGATAGGCGAGCCCGTCAAACTTGGCAAGGCGTCCCCACTGTCGGCTTTGGGCGGCGATGCGGAAGGCGATCACCGGATAGCCGCCCGGCCTGAACGGCATGGAGTGCTAGGTGCTGCCGCCGCTATTCATGGCAGGGCGGCAAAATGCTGCTCCATGGCCTCAAACATTTCCCTTTCCTCGAAACGGACGTGCTCGGTCAGCGCTTCGGAAAATCTGAGCAACACCGCTGCATCGTAATCTTTCAGTGCCGTGGCCAGCTGCCGCAGCAGGGCGTGGTCCTGCTCGGTGCGGCGGACCAGGTCCACCTGTCCGGCCTGCCGCAGTTGGGGCAGCAACTGGGTTTCTTCGACGACAAAATGTGGCTCAAGCTCGTTGCTGAACGCGGTACGACAGGCCTCGGCCGCGGCGCTGACCTGCGCACCCTCACCGGAATGGGCCGCCCGCTTGGCATGCAGGGCAAGCTTCAGGGCGGCGTAGTGTTCGCGTGACAGATCTTGGAGTTTCTCATGTCGTTTCATTTGTTCCTCCCCCGGAACAGGCTGGTCAGCAGGATGGCCACGAATAGCAGCAAGGTGCAGGCATTCGCCAGCGCCGCTTCGCGGCGTAGATCGAAGCGGTCGGCGAAGCTGCCGGCGATGCGCAGGGTCAACGAAGCGTGCAAGGCGAGCAGGGGCAGATAGAACACCCAGTGATAGGGAATCTTCAAGCGGGTGATCGCCGGAAAGATGATCGGTGCGTGACCGAATACCATCGTGAAAACAAAACCGAGACCCAGCGCATGCAAGGCACTGTCGCGGAACGGACTGCCTGCCGTGAAGGCGCCGCCAATACCGAGCGCACCGGCGAAGGCTAGCCAGGCGTAGCCGCCGAGCAGGCAAATGGCGACAAATCGGGGCAGGCCGGTCAGCCGGGCATTGCGCCAGGCAATGTCGTAGCGCAGCAGCCACAGGGCCAGGGCGAGCAGCCCGGCTGAGAACAGCGGCAGACCGGCATCGTTCCCCCATAGGGCGAGCAGGTTGCCCCCCAGGACGACGCCGACAATGGCATGGAAAATCCGTCGGGCCGCCGCTGGCGTCGGGAGAAAGCGGCTCAGTTCAAGACGCTCGCCGGCGATGGTCAGGACGAGGAAGGACAGCCACCAGGAAATGGCCCGGCCGATGTCGCCCGTCGCCAGCCAGGTCAGGTTGCCGACCAGCCAGCAGAGGGCGCCGATGGCCAGGACGATGGTGAATGGTGCGGTCAGGCGCAGTAAAACCTTGGCGCTGGCGGCAACCATGACGATGGATGCCGTGACGGCCAGCAGTTGGGGGAGGGCGGCGGGCCATCCCAGCAGCAGTGCGATGCCGCCGGCCCCGGCCGCGGCCGGGGCAAGATAGGCCCAGCCGCGGCCGATGGCGACAGCCCGTTCCAGGCTGATCACCGTGCCGAAAAAAGCCGAGATCATGAGCGCGCCGTGGCTGCCCGCCGCAGCTGCAGCCAGCACCGGAACGTTCCAGTCCAGGCGGGAGAGGCCGGCCAGCACGCCGCCCACCAGCGACAGCATGCCGAGGAGAAGGATCGGAATCCGGGCGGGGGGCGGCAAGTCGCTCATGGTCGTATCGGTTAGTGAGTTTGGGTTTCTGGCTTGCCGATCCGGACCTGCCAGACTTCAGGGCCGGCCTCCAGGTATTCCCAGATGAACTCGACCGGCAATTCAGCCTGGAACTGATAATACAGGGGCTTGGGGTCGTGGTCGTTGATCAGCAACAAGGCTTCGCCCGGCGCCAGCTGGTGGAAGGTGCCGAAAATCAGCGGATGACGCTCGCGCGGGATCATGTTGCGAACGTCGACGGTTGCTTTGAAGGCGGGGGTGGTGCTCATGGCAGTGCTCCTTGTGGGTGAAGGGGATTCTGGGGGAAGAGATTCATTCCGGTGTCCAGCCAAGCGTCAGCCGGCTTCGTTCGCTCATCAGTTCCGGTCCCCAGGGGGGATTCCAGACCAGGACGATTTCCACGCGGCAGTCTTTCGGCAGTGCGGCCTCGAGCACGGTAGTGGCATCGTCGATGATCATCTGTCCCATCGGGCAGGCTGGCGAGGTCATCGTCATTTCGATCAGTAGGCGCTCGGGCGATGGATCGATGCGGTAAACCAGGCCGAGGTCAATGATGTTGATCGCCAATTCAGGGTCGATCACCTGGCGCAACAACTGGCGAATCGCCTCGATATCCGGGATCGCGGCTGGCGCCGCAGCGTCCGGAGGTAATTGATTTTTGTCGGTCATGGCAAGAAAGGTTTTAAAGCAGTAAAATAAATACAGCTTTATCGTAATGCCTGCGGGTAAACAAAGCAATATATTTTTTACATCTTATGAGCGGGATGAGGCGCCATGAAACTGAGCACATTTTCGGACTACACGTTGCGGGTCCTGATGTTTCTCGCCACCGAACGGCATCGCCTGGCCACCATTCCGGAAATTGCCGCCGCCTACGAAGTATCGGAAAACCACTTGATGAAGGTGGTGCATCAACTGGTGCGTCAGGGCGTCGTCGAATCGGTGCGGGGCAGGGGCGGCGGCATTCGTCTGGCGCGCGACCCGGGCGCCATCATGCTCGGGCAGATCGTGCGCAGCAGCGAAGGCAGCGGCCCGATCGTCGAGTGTCTTTCCGGCCAACCGGTAACCTGCAAGATCGCGCCGGTGTGTCGGCTGACCGCGATTCTGGCTCGATCGTTCGAGGCGCTCTACAGCGAACTGGATCAGTATACGCTGGCCGACCTGGTCCCTGAATCAGGGGCGCTGGCGGATATTCTGCTCCCGTCGCGGACGGCTTAGCCAAGGCAGGAAAACTTTGGGGATGCTGCCGGAAAGTCCGGCAGTGTTTTCGATTTTGGCCGATATTTCCGGTCGACCGCAGGCATAGGCTATTTCTGGAGCGGTAAGCGAGCAGCCCGGCTTTTGCCGGGCTGCTCGCTTACCGATGGAAGACTTCCCGGGGGCTAGCCCGCTTCGCCGATGCGCTGGGCGATATGGGCCAGCGCCTCTTCCACCTGGTCGATCAGGATCAGGCTGAGGTCGCCGGGTTGCAGGCGGCTCAGGGCCATGTCGATGGCAATGAATTCGCCGGTGATGGCATCGATCTGCTTGGTGCGCCGGGCTTTGGCCAGGCCGTCGCGCAACAGGCCGATGACTTCGCCGTCGGCGCGGCCGCGCTGGCAGGCATCCTGGTAGAGGATGACGTCGTCGAAGGCATCGCCGAGGATTTCCGTCTGCTGGCGGATGTCCTCGTCGCGCCGGTCGCCGGCACCGCTGATGACGACCGAGCGGCGCACGGCCGGCATGTTGTCGATGGCCTTGACCAGCGCCTGGATCGCATCCGGATTGTGGCCGTAGTCGGCGATCAGCGTCGCACCCTTGTAGTCGAAGACGTTGAAGCGGCCGGGGGCGGTCATCGCGTCGCTGACGAAGTTGGCCAGCGCGTTTTCAATGACTGGCCAGTCGTAGTCGAGCGCCCAGCCGGTGGCGGCGGCGGCCATCGCATTCTCGACCTGGAAGCCGATGCTGCCGTTGCGGGTCAGCGGCACGTTGGCCAGCGGCACGCGGTGTTTCTTGCGGCCTTCGCCGAAGATGATCGCGTCGCGCTCGACATAAACGACCCGCTTGCCCTGGGCGAGGTGGGTGGCCAGTACCGGATGGTTGCGGTCGCGGGCAAAGAAAATGATGTCGCCCGGGCAATGGTTGGCCATCGCGGCGACGATCGGGTCGGTCGCGTTGAGGACGGCGGTGCCCTTCGGCGAAACGTTTTCGACGATGACCCGTTTGACCACCGCCAGCTCGTCGACCGTCGTGATGTAGTTGAGGCCGAGGTGATCGCCGATGCCGATGTTGGTGACGACGGCGACATCGCACATGTCGAAGCCGAGGCCTTCGCGCAGTACGCCGCCGCGGGCGGTTTCGAAGACGGCGGCGTCGACGTCGGGGTGCATCAGCACATTGCGGGCGCTGCGCGGGCCGGAGCAGTCGCCGGTATCGATGCGCTTGCCTTCGATGTAGATGCCGTCGGTGCTGGTCATGCCGACGCGCCGGCCGCTCGCTTCGAAAATGCGGCCGATCAGGCGGCTGGTCGTCGTCTTGCCGTTGGTGCCGGCGATCGCGACGACCGGAATGCGGGCGTTGTCGCCGTCCGGGAACATCATGCCGACGATGGCTTCGCCGACCGCCCGGCCCTTGCCGAACGAGGGGTCGAGGTGCATGCGCAGGCCGGGGGCGGCGTTGACTTCGACGATGCCGCCGCCCTGGTCTTCGAGCGGCTTGTGCATGGTGTCGCAGACGACGTCGATGCCGGCAATGTCGAGGCCGACCGTTTGCGCGGCGGCGACGGCGGCAGCGGCCAGTTCGGGATGGACGTCGTCGGTGACGTCGGTGGCGGTGCCGCCGGTGGACAGGTTGGCGTTGTTGCGCAGCACGACGCGGACGCCGCGCGGCGGTACGGTGTCGGCGTCGTAACCCTGCTGGGCGAGGCGGGCGAGGGCGATCTCGTCGAAGCGGATCTTGGTCAGCGAGGTGGCGTGGCCGTCGGAGCGGCGCGGATCGCTATTGACGATGTCGACCAGCTGGCGGATGGTGTGCGTGCCGTCGCCGATGACTAGCGGCGGGTCGCGGCGGGCGGCGGCGATCAGCTTGTCGCCGATGACCAGCAGGCGCCAGTCGTGGCCGGGCAGGAAGCGCTCGACCATGATGTCGTCGCGGAACTCGATGGCGACGCGGTAGGCCTTGCGGACCTGTTCCTCGGTCGTCAGGTTGACCGAAATGCCCTTGCCCTGGTTGCCGTCCTGCGGCTTGACGACGACCGGCAGGCCGACTTCCTGAGCGGCGACCCAGGCATCGTCCTCGTCCTCGACCGGACGGCCGTAAGGCACGGCGACGCCGGCGGCGTGCAGCAGTTTCTTGGTCAGTTCCTTGTCTTGCGCGATGGCTTCGCCGATGGCGCTGGTAAAGCTGGTTTCGGCGGCCTGGATGCGCTTCTGCTTGCTGCCCCAGCCAAACTGGACCAGGCTGCCCTGGGTCAGGCGGCGGAACGGGATGCCGCGGGCGATGGCGGCGGCAACGATGGCGCCGGTCGACGGGCCGAGGCGGATGTCCTCGTCGAGCTCACGGAGCTCCTTGAGCACCGCATCGAGATCGAAGGGCGTACCGTCCAGCGCCGACTGGCAGAGCTGTTCGGCACGTTCGAAGGCGAGGCGGCCGACGTCTTCTTCGGAATATTCGACGACCACCTGATAGACGCCGGTATCGACCGTCTGCGTCGTCCGGCTGAAGGTGACCGGGCAACCGGCCTGGGCCTGCAGGCCGAGGGCGCAGAATTCGAGGGCGTGGGCCATCGAGACGGTGTCGAGGTGGTCCGACGGGATCAGGTCGCCGAGTTCCGGGAAGCGCTCGCGCAGGCGGGCTTCGAAACCGGGCAGGTCGGCGATGGCGCTTTCGCCACCTTCGCAGGTGACGATGGCCTGGATCGCGGTGTGGCGGCTCCACAGGTTGGGGCCGCGCAGGGCACGAATGCGGGAAACGTCCATGACGCTGGATTCCTTGTTATTTCCGGGCGAGGGCCGGCTTCTTGGCGGGTTGCGACTTGCGGGCGCGCTGCGGCAGCAGGGCGGCCGGGTCGGCCAGTTCGAGGCCGAAGGTCTTGATGCCG
This sequence comes from uncultured Pseudomonadota bacterium, assembly GCA_946479855.1. The sequence continues at coordinate 3,999 of CAMLHL010000030.1, read as the reverse complement.
GTGATCAGCGCTTCCTGGCTGAGGTCCATGGCCCAGCCGGCGGCAATGCCGGCCAGCACGTTGGCGATGTGCTTGGCCTGCTTGGCCTTGCCGATGTAGGGCGCGTCGATCAGGCGGCAGAGACGGGTCTCGTCGCTGCCGGATCGCAGCACGATGCGGTTGTCGACGACCGTGACGCCGCGCTTGCCGGCGGCCAGGTGGGCGACCAGCACCGGGTTGGCCGGATCGACGGCGAAGAAGATCACTTCGCCATCGCACAGTCCGGCGAAATCGGCGACCAGTTCGTCCTCGGCGTTGAGCACGGCGTGGCCGTCGGGCAGCACGACATCGACCTGCGTCCGGTAGATCGAGCGCGGCGTCGTGTAGTACTCGCCGCCGGTCGGCTGGACATCCCAGCGTGACAGGTCCTCTTCGTCGGGGACGATGTTGGTGACGATGCCGACCGAGCAGCGGTCGTAGGCGAGGCCTTCGCCGAGGATGATCTCGGCGCCGTTCTCGATCACGGCGGCCTGGACGGCGCGGTTGAGCAGCAGGCGGCGGCCGCCTTCCCAGTTGGCGGCACAGGTCTTCTGGACCTGGCGGCGGCCGAGATAGATGCCGTCCTTGCAGGCCAGGCCGGCATGCTGGCCGGACAGGTAGAGCAGGTGGGCGACCAGCTTGGCGACCGGATTGCGGCCGTGGGTGCCGGTCACGCCGACCAGCGGCACGCGGCCGCTTTCGCCGGCGGCGAACAGGTTGTCGACGATGGCTTGGCCGACCGGGCGCGGCTTGCCGATGCCCGGCTTGATGTGCATCAGCAGGCTGGGGCCGGCATTGACTTCGACGATGGCGCCGCCCTGTTCGGCCAGCGGTTTCGAGATGTCCTGGCAGACCAGGTCGATGCCGGCGATGTCGAGGCCGACGACGCGGGCGGCCAGCGAGGCGACGGCGGCGGTGTCGGGATGGACTTCGTCGGTGCAGTCGAAGGCGTGGTTGGCGTTGCGCTGGATCAGCACCTCGCGGCCGGCGGCCGGCACGCTGTCGGCGTCCAGCTTCTGGCGTTCGAGTTCCATGCGGGCGGCGGTGTCGATCTTGATGATCGACAGCGGGTGCAGTTCGGTGGTGCCGCGGCGCGGATCGGTGTTGACCTGGGATTCGATCAGTTCGAGCACGGTCGACTTGCCGTCGCCGGTGACCGTGATCAGGTCGCTGCGGTTGGCGGCGACCAGCTTGCCGCCGACGATCAGCAGGCGATGCTCGATGCCCTGGATCGAGCGCTCGACGAGCACGCCGGAGCCTTCCTCGATGGCGATGGCGTAGGCCTTGGCGACCTCTTCCTTGCTCATCAGGTCGATGAAGACGCCGCGCCCGTGGTTGCCGTCGGTCGGCTTGACGACGACCGGGAAACCGATGTCCTCGGCCGCCTCGCCGGCATCGTCGGCATCGTCGACCTCGCGGCCTTCGGGGACCGGCACGCCGACCGAGGAAATCAGTTCCTTGGTCAGGTCCTTGTCGCGCGAGATGGTTTCGGCGATGGCGCTGGTCTGGTCGGTTTCGGCCGTCCAGATGCGGCGCATCGCGGCGCCGTAGCCGAGCTGGACCAGGTTGCCGTCGTCGAGCAGGCGGATCTGCGGAATCTTGCGGGTTTCGGCGGCATTGACGATGGCGGCGGTCGACGGGCCGAGGTACTTGCGGTCGACCTTGCGGCGCAGCGGCTTGATCGCTTCGGCCACATCGAAGGGTTCGTCCTTGATCGCGGCGAGCAGCAGTTCGCGGCCGAGATCGAGCGCGATGCGCGTGCATTCGTCGTGGAAATTGCTGACCACCAGCTTGTAGACGCTGCGCGTCGTGGTTTCGCGGGTGCGGCCGAAACCGTCGGGCAGGCCGGCGAGGGTCATCAGTTCGAGGACGATGTGTTCGAGAATGTGGCCGGACCAGGTGCCTTCCTTGAGGCGCTGCAGAAAGCCGCCGCGCACGTCGTAGTTGCAGCGGTGCTCGATCAGGCCGGGCAGCCAGGCGGACAGGCGTTCGTAGAGGCCGGGTATCTTGTCGGAGGGAAAATCTTCGAGTTCGCCGATGTCGATCCACGTTTCGACGGCCGGCGGGTAGGTCCAGATGCTCGGGCCACGCAGGGAAATCGTGTCCCGAAAGATAATGTCCTTGTTCTTCATGCTCTTGGCTAGGGCTCCAATGGCCGGCGGTGATGAATGTTTGATTTCGCCATTATTAACGCTTTCGCGTCGTTTGCGGCTGACCGCCGTGCAAAATTGTCACACACCGGAACAGGCCGTTACACGGCGGGTTGGCGGTCTGCTTCGGCTTGGCAGAGCTGACCACTAGAGGAATCGGTCGAGCAGCTTGCGGCTGTGGCGGTCGAGCCGGTTCAGGTCGCGGACGAGGAACTGGATGCCGTTGGCGTCGGCGATCAGCAGCCGGGTGTGGCTCAAGCGACGGATGTCTTCCTCGCCCTTGAGAATCAGTTCGGCCGGGCCGCGGTCGGTCGTCACCTGCCAGGTGCTCGGGCAGGCGAAGCTGGACACCATGGCGATACTTTCGATTTCCGGCACGAATTCGCGGCTCGCCAGTTCTTCCTCGATCAGTTGGGCGATGGCCGGCGGCAGGTCGGCCAGACGGTCGGTCCAGGCGACTTCGTGGCCTTCGTAATTGACCAGGGAAATGCCTTCGTCGGGGGCGGCGATCGGAAAGGCGCGGACCGGGGTGACGCCTTCGTGGCGTTCGCCGTTTTCGGCCGTTAAAACGAGTCGACCGTAACTATCGCGTTGCAGTTGGAAATGGGCGTTCGACATGGTCAGTCCGCATGGGTTTTGGGCAGGTCCGGCGAGCGCGGTAGCGGCGGTTCGGTGTCGACGTTGCGGGCCTGGGCCTGATAGAGCTTGTAGTAATGGCCTTCGATGGCCATCAGCTGGTCGTGGTTGCCGATCTCGACGATGCGGCCACGGTCCATGACGACCAGCCGGTCGGCCTTGCGCAGCGTGCTCAGGCGGTGGGCGATGGCGATCGTGGTGCGGCCCTTGACCAGGTTGTCGAGGGCCTTCTGGATTTCCTTCTCGGTCTCGGTGTCGACCGCCGAGGTCGCTTCGTCGAGAATCAGGATGCGCGGGTCGATGAGCAGGGCGCGGGCGATCGAGATGCGCTGACGCTCGCCGCCGGACAGGCCCTGGCCGCGTTCGCCGACCAGCGAGTCGTAGCCGTGCGGCAGGCGCAGGATGAACTCGTGGGCGTGGGCGGCGCGGGCGGCGGCAATGATTTCCTGGCGGCTCGCGTTCGGCTTGCCGTAGGCGATGTTGTCGGCGATGGTGCCGAAGAACAGGAAGGGCTCCTGCAGCACCAGGCCGATGTGCTGGCGGAATTCGGCGACCGGCACGGCGCGGACGTCGACGCCGTCGATCAGCACCTGGCCTTCGGAAACGTCGTAGAAGCGGCAGATCAGGTTGACCAGCGTGGACTTGCCGGAACCGCTGTGGCCGACCAGGCCGATCATCTCGCCGGGCTGGATGACCAGGTCGACGTCGCGGGTCACGGCGCGGGTGCCGTAGCGGAAGCTGGCCTGCTTCAATTCGAGGCGGCCGGTGACCTTCGCCAGATGCACCGGGTTGCTCGGCTCCGGCACGCTGGAGACGTGGTCGAGGATGTCGAAGATGCGCTTGGTGGAGGATGCCGCACGCTGGGTGGCCGAGACGATGCGGCTCATCGAGTCGAGGCGGGTGTAGAAACGGCCGATGTAGGCGAGGAAGGCGGTCAGCACGCCGACCGAGCTGTTGCCCTTGGAAATCTGCCAGATGCCGAAGATCCAGACGACGAGCAGGCCGACTTCGGTGAGCAGGGTGACGGTCGGCGTGAACAGGGACCAGGTCTTGTTCAGCTTGTCGTTCATCTGCAGGTTGTGCTCGTTGGCGGCGCGGAAGCGCTCGCCCTCGCGCTTTTCCTGGGCGAAGGCCTTGACCACGCGGATGCCGGGGATGGTGTCGGCCAGCACGTTGGTCACTTCGGCCCAGACGC
>CAMLHL010000029.1 GCA_946479855.1 uncultured Pseudomonadota bacterium | reverse complement strand
AGGTCGCCCAGCCCTCGTTCATGACCTGCGTCTGGCGCTGCGGATAGAAGTACTGGCCGATCTTGCGCACGATGCGAATGATTTCCCGTTGCCACGGTTCAAGCAGCGGCGCGTGTTTTTCGATGAAATAGAGCAGGTTTTCCTCGGGCTCGGCCGGAAAGCGCTTTTCGCTGGCTGCTGCCGGATCACCGCCGTGGCGGGGCAGGGTGCGCCACAGTTCGTTGATCTGCGACTGCAGGTAGGACTCCCGCTCGCGCTGGCGCTCCTTCTCGCGAGCCAGCGAGCGGGGGGGAGAACGTTTGTAGCGATCTACGCCGACGTTGGACAGGGCATGGCAGGCATCGACCAGTTCCTCGACGGCCTCCAGGCCGTGGCGTTCTTCGCACTCGGCGATGTAGTCGCGGGCGAAGACCAGATAGTCGATGATGGCGTCGGCGCTGGTCCACTGCTTGAACAGGTGGTTGCCCTTGAAAAAAGAGTTGTGGCCGTAGGCGGCGTGGGCGATGACCAGCGCCTGCATGGTCAGCGTGTTTTCCTCCATCAGGTAGGCGATGCAGGGGTCGGAATTGATCACGATCTCGTAGGCCAGGCCCATGTGGCCGCGCTTGTAGCGGTTTTCGGTTTCCAGGAAGTGCTTTCCGAAGGACCAGTGGTGGTAATAGACCGGCATGCCGATGGCGGCGTAGGCGTCCATCATCTGTTCGGCGGTGATGATCTCCAGTTGGTGGCGGTAGCAGTCGAGGCCGTACTCGCGGGCCACGCGGCCAATCTCGGCGTCGTAGCGGGCGATGGCTTCGATCGTCCAGTCCGAGCCTTGGGCAATCAGGCGGGATGGCTTGCGCTTCATGCCAGTCGTCTCCGGAACAGTTCGCGGAAGACCGGGTAGATGTCGCTTGCCTCGGCAATGCGTTGCATGGCGAAGTGACCAAGATGGCCGGCGAGCAGCTGCTCGTATTCCCGCCACAGGTTCTGCGGCTCGCTGTCGCTGATCTCGATGTAGGCGAAATACTGCAGCTTGGGCAGGATGGCGTCGGCCAACAGTTCGCGGCAGAGTGGCGAGTCGTCGTTCCAGTTGTCGCCGTCGGAGGCCTGGGCGCCGTAGATGTTCCAGGCACTGCTTGCATAGCGCTTGACGATGATGTCGCGCATCAGTTGCAGGGCCGTCGACACGATCGTGCCACCCGTTTCCCGAGCATGGAAGAAAGTATCTTCGTCCACTTCCTCGGCCAGTGTATGGTGGCGGATGAAAACAACTTCGATGTGCTCGTAGTTCCGGTTCAGGAACAGGTAAAGCAGCATGAAAAAGCGTTTGGCCATCTGCTTCTTGCTCTCGTCCATCGACCCGGAAACGTCCATCAGGCAGAACATCACCGCCTGTGTCGAGGGCTGTGGGATGCGGATGCGGTTGCTGTAGCGCAGATCGAAGGGGTCAATGAAAGGGATGGCCTCCACCTTGGCGCGCAGACGGGCGATCTCGTCCTCCAGCCGTTCGATTTCGGCCATGTCGGGCGGCGTCGCCTGGCGGGCCGCCTGGAGTTCGGCAAGCAGTTGGCGCATGTGTGCGGCATGCGGACCGCCGACGGCGATTCGCCGCCCGGCCGCCCCGCGCATCGTGCGGACCAGGTTGATGTTGGTCGGGACGCCGCTCTGCGTATAGCCGGCGCGCACCCGCTTGTAGTCGTCGACGCGGGCCAGCTGGCGCTTGACCAGATTGGGCAGTGCCAGCTCGTCGAAGAAGATGTCGAGGAACTCGTCACGGGTCAGGGTGAAGACGAAATCGTCCAGGCCTTCGCCATCCGGACTGGCCTGGCCCTTCCCCTGGCCGGCGCCGCCGCCGAGCGGGCGCTCCACTTCATCGCCGCGGTGAAAGCGGTCGTTGCCGGGATGGACGATGTCACGTACGCCGCCCTGGCCGATGCGGAATTGCGGTTCGGAGATATCTCGGCCGGGGATGCCGATCTTTTCGCCGTTCTCCAGATCGCGGATGCCGCGGCGGGTGATGGCATCGGCTACCGCCTTGCGGATCTGACCCTTGAACCGATGGATGAAGCGGCTCCGGTTGATGGAACTCTTGTTCCGGCTGTCCAGCCTTCGGTCGATGATCCGGACCGTCATGCCATTTCCTCCCGTGACGGCCGCGCCCGCCGGCGCGACCTTCTCCTCTCAGGACGACTTGCGAACACGCAGGTACCAGTCGCACAGCAAGCGCACCTGCTTCTCCGTGTAGCCCTTGGTGATCATACGGTCGACGAATTCCTGATGCTTTTTCTGCTCGTCGGCGCTGGCCTTGGTGCTGAACGAGATGACCGGCAGCAGTTCTTCGGTGTTGGAGAACATCTTCTTTTCGATGACCGCCCGCAGTTTCTCGTAGGAGGTCCAGGCCGGGTTTTTGCCATCGTTCTTGGCCCGGGCGCGCAACACGAAATTCACCACCTCGTTGCGGAAATCCTTGGGGTTGCTGATGCCGGCCGGCTTCTCGATCTTTTCCAGTTCGTCGTTGAGCGCCGAGCGGTCGAGCATTTCGCCGGTGTTCGGATCGCGGAATTCCTGATCCTGAATCCAGAAATCGGCATAGGTCACATAGCGGTCGAAAATGTTCTGGCCATACTCGGAATAGCTTTCCAGATAGGCGGTCTGGATTTCCTTGCCGATGAACTCGGCGTAGCGCGGACTGAGAAATTCCTTCAGGTAGCGCAGGTAGCGTTCCTCGATTTCAGGCGGGAACTGTTCCTGCTCGATCTGCTGTTCGAGTACGTACATCAAGTGCACCGGATTGGCAGCTACCTCGCGGTGGTCGAAGTTGAAGACCTTGGAGAGAATCTTGAAAGCGAAGCGGGTCGATAGTCCGGTCATCCCTTCATCGACCCCGGCAAAATCGCGATATTCCTGATAGCTCTTGGCTTTCGGGTCGGTGTCCTTGAGGTTCTCGCCATCGTAGATGCGCATCTTGCTGTAGATGCTGGAGTTTTCAGGTTCCTTGAGGCGCGACAGCACCGAGAACTGGGCCATCATGCGCAGCGTATCGGGTGCGCAGGCGGCGTGGGCCAGCGAGGAATTGACCAGCAATTTCTCGTAGATGTGCATTTCGTCGGTGACGCGCAGGCAGTACGGCACCTTGACGATATAAATGCGGTCGAGGAAGGCCTCGTTGTTGCGGTTGTTCTTGAAACTCTGCCACTCCGCCTCGTTGGAGTGGGCCATGATCAGGCCATCGAAGGGGATCGCACCGAAGCCCTCGGTGCCCTTGTAGTTTTGCTCCTGTGTCGCGGTCAGCAACGGGTGCAGCACCTTGATCGGCGCCTTGAACATCTCGACGAACTCCAGGATGCCGCGGTTGGCCAGGCACAGGCCGCCGGAGTAGGAGTAGGCGTCGGGGTCGTTCTGCGAGTAAGTTTCCAGCTTGCGGATGTCGATCTTGCCGACCAGCGACGAGATGTCCTGGTTGTTCTCGTCGCCCGGCTCGGTCTTCGAGACGGCGATCTGCGACAGGACCGACGGGCGGATCTTCACCACCCGGAAACGGGTGATGTCGCCGCCGAATTCCTGCAGGCGCTTGACCGCCCACGGGCTCATGATGGTGCCCAGGTAGTGGCGCGGGATGCCGTAATCTTCCTCGAGGATCGCACCGTCCTCATGGACGTTGAACAGGCCGAGCGGCGACTCGTGCACCGGCGAGCCCTTGATGGCGTAGAAGTGCACCTTCTCGATCAGCAGCTTCAGCCGTTCGGCCAGCGACGATTTGCCGCCGCCCACCGGGCCGAGCAGGTAGAGAATCTGCTTCTTCTCCTCCAGCCCCTGCGCCGCGTGGCGGAAATAGGAGACGATATTCTCGATCACCTCTTCCATGCCGTAGAACTCGCGGAAGGCCGGGTAGATCTTGAGCATTTTGTTGGCGAAGATGCGCGACAGGCGCGGGTCGCTGCGGGTGTCGAGCAACTCCGGTTCGCCGATGGCGAGCAGCATGCGCTCGGCGACGCTGGCGTAGGCGGAGGGATCGCTGCGACACAAATCCAGATACTCCTGCAGGGACATCTCTTCTTCCTGCAGAGACTCGTAGCGTCCCTGATAACGGGCGAATATCGACATAGCGCACTCCTTCCACTCAAGCGGCCGATCCAGGTCGGCCGGGCGAACGCATTCCAATTACCCCTTCGCCCATTTGACGCAGGTTTCGGGAATTTCGTTCAGGCGATCATGCGGGGCGAGTGTGAAATGTTACGCAGAACGCCGGCGATTTCGTCGACTGCCCAATCCAGCGTCGGCCGGTCGATGATCAGCGGCGGCGACAGGCGGAGCACGGTCGTGTGCGTTTCCTTGGTCAGGATGCCCTGGTGCAGGAGACGCTCGGCAATTTGCCGGGCATCGGCCAGCGTCGGCTCGAGTTCGATGCCGGCGAACAGTCCCTTGCCGCGCACGGAGCGAATGACCGGCGTCTGGGCGGCCAGTTCGCTCAGGCGGGCCAGCAGGTGTTCGCCGAGGCGGGCCGCATGCTCGACTAGTCCCTCGTCTTCCAGCAGGTCGAGGGCGGCGAGGGCGACGCTCGCCGCCAGCGGATTGCCGCCGAAGGTGGAACCGTGGTCGCCCGGTGTGAATACCTGCATCACTGCATTGTCGGCGAGGAAGGCGGAGACCGGCAGCAAGCCGCCGCCGAGCGCCTTGCCGAGGATGATGCCGTCCGGCCGCACCGGTTCGTGCTGATAGGCGAACAGCTTGCCCGTGCGGCCCAGGCCGGTCTGCACTTCATCGACGATGAGCAGCACGCCTTGCTGCCGGCACAGCGCGGCACAGGCGCTCAGATAGCCGGGCGGCGGCACGACGACGCCGCCTTCGCCCTGAATCGGCTCGACCAGGAAGGCTGCGGTATGGGGACCAATGGCTGCGGCCAGTGCCCCGATGTCGCCGAATGGCACCGTCTTCAGACCGGCCGGGAAGGGGCCGAAGCCGTCGCGGTATTGCGCCTCGGACGAGAGGCCGACAATGGCGATCGAACGCCCATGGAAGTTGCCGCGACAAGCGATGATCTCGGCTTTGCCGGGGGGCACGCCTTTGATTTTATAGGCCCACTTGCGGGCTGCCTTGAGCGCCGTTTCGACGGCCTCCAGCCCGGTGTTGACCGGCAGTACCCGTTCGTAACCGGAGAGCAGGGCCAGGCGACGCAGCAGCAAGGGCAGGCGATCGTTCGAATAGGCCCGGGATGTCAGGGCCAGGCGGCCGGCCTGTTCGCTGAGTGCGGCGACCAGTCGCGGATGGGCATGGCCGAAGCTGTTGGCGGAGTAGGCCGCCATCATGTCGAGGTAGCGTTGCCCCCGCGTGTCGGTGAGCCAGCAGCCGGCCCCCTGACTGAGAACGACCGGCAAGGGCGCGTAATGGCGGGCGCCAAAACCACTCTCCCAGCGTTGCAAGGTCTTGCCGTCGGGAGCGGCGGCGGCCTCGATCAGGTTGTGGATCAGCCGGGCGGTGCGGCCGTCCGGGTCTCGGCTCGGGTTGTATTCGGCAATCTCGAAGCCGACGCAGTCGCGCTGGCGGAGTAAGCCGCGCAGGGCCGGGCCAAGCTCTTCGGGCGAGAGGCCGCCCGCCACCGGCGTATTCACTCCGGGGGCAGCTTCCGGGTTGATGGCGTCGATATCCAGGCTGATCCCCCATGGCCCGCTCCCGAGGCTGGCCCTGGCCTCGGCCAGTACGGCGGCGAGGCCACGTCGGGCAATGGCGTCGGCCTCGACAATGCGTACCCCCAGTCGATCGAGCAATGCCCGCTCCGCCGGTTCGAAACTGCGGATTCCGATCAGGACCAGCCGCTGCGGATCGAGATGCGGTCCGGGAATTTCGCTCAATCCCGGCACCGTTTCGCCCAGCAGGGCGGCGACCGGCATGCCGTGTGCGTTGCCGCTCGGCGAGGTGGCCGGCACATGGGCGTCGAGGTGGGCGTCGATCCAGATCAGGCCGGGCATGGCGCCGAGCGCGCGGGCAATCCCCTTCCAGGTGCCGGCCGCGATGCTGTGATCGCCGCCGATCACCAGCGGCCGCTCGCCGGCCTCAATGGCCGCTTGCGTCAGCGCTGCCAGCCGGGCAAGCAGATCGGCCAGCGGCTCGGCCGTCACGAGGACGGGGTGGAGCGGCGTGTCACAGCGGCAGGCCAGTCCGGCATGGCGAAATGTGGCGCCTATGCCGCGACCGAACAGCCTCTCCGCGGCGTGTTCGCTGCCCGTTGCCGGTGCCCCGAGCGACGAGGCGACCCCAATGCAGCGCACGCTCGGGTTGAGTGGTATGGAGGGGCTGCGCATCGAAGACTCCTCGCGAATGCAACTGAACGTTGGATGCCTTAGGAAGCCTGGAGTTCTGGCAGGAAGCCTGTCTTGCGGCAAGCACCGGAAACCGTCCGGTACCGCACCCGGCGAGACGGGCAGCAGATCATGCCGCTGCGAGACAATTGGCTGCCCTTGGTCTCGGTGCTGCAAACGCTCAGGCCCACCGTGGCGGCGGGCCTTTTTACCGCCTGCGAGCTAGCCGCTGATCGGATGCAGCAGTATCTCGACCCGACGGTTCAGGGCGCGGCCGGCTGCGGTCCGGTTGTCACCGATCGGGTGGTCGTCCGCCAGGCCGACATAGCTTAGGCGCTGCGGCGGGATACCCCGCTGGCCCAGATAATCCGATACCGAGCGGGCCCGTTCGGTGGAGAGCTGCTGGTTCGCTTCCCGCGTACCGACGTTGTCCGTATAGCCGCAGATGGTGACCGTCGTTTTCTCGAAGCGGAGCAGCGGCCCGACCAGGCGGTCGAGACCTTGCCGGGCCTGTGGCGTCAGGGCCGACTTGCCGGACGCGAACAGGATGCCTTCCGGCAGCGTCAGGATGATGTTGTCGCCGGCGCGGGTCATTTCGATGCCGGAGCCGGACAGGTCCTTGCGCAAGGTGGTTTCCTGCTGGTCCATGTAGGCGCCGATGCCGCCGCCGACCAGCGCGCCGACAGCCGCGCCGCCGGCGACGTTCTTGACATGGCCGTGGCCGGCGACGGCGCCGATCACGGTGCCGACCCCGGCACCGATCAATGCCCCGGAGAGCATCTTGTTCGATTGAACGGTGGCGCCCATTCCGCAGCCGGTCTGTCCGCCGGCGACCGGGGTGCCGACCTGCCCCTGTCCCGGGGTGGCGCAACCGCCGATCATGACGGCCAGTGCGGTGGCGATGGAGATGCCCTGAATTGCGGCGCCTGGAATATTTTTCATTTTGCATCCTCCGAGAATGGTTCCGCTCGCAGTGATGTACGACGTGCGAGGACGCATGAACTGACGCAACGCCCATGTCATGGCTATGACCAGCCCCTGCCGGTGGAAGTTGCGGTATTCGGTGGACGGCGGGGCCGCTGCTCAGCCGAGCAGTTTGCGCTGGCTCAGATATTTCTCGAGGATTTCCAGCCGCGCCACCGGGTCATCCAGCTCCAGCAGTTTTTGCTTGGCCAGGTTCTGGATGGGCAGGATTTCGGTGATCCGGTAGCCGACCCATTCGGCTTCGTCGTAGCGATGCGGTTCGGGCATGCGCTCATTGCCGAGGTCGCTGACGATGCGGCGAAGCAGCGGTAGCAGCCGTTCGCGCTCCGGGGGGAGCGGGGTGGGGCTGGTTTCGGCGAGCAGTTCGACAGTGCCTTCGAGCAGGTTGCCCGGCCCGATGCTGCTCTCGATGATGCGGAACCGACGGCCGCCGTGGGCCGAGACCATCAGGATGCCGAGCTGTTCCATTTCCCAGCTGGCGATGCTGGCCAGTGTGCCAACGGTGTGCGGTACGGCGCCGCCGCCGATTTCGTGGCCTTTTTCGATCAGGCAGATACCGAAGGGCGAGTTGTCCTTGAGGCAGGCGGCGGCCATGTCGAGATAGCGCTGCTCGAAAATCTTCAGCGGCAGCACGCCGCCCGGGAACAGTACCGTGTTGAGCGGGAAGAGCGGGACGCGCAGCGTTTCGACGGTGGTCCCGGCCGGCGAGCGGACAAAGTCGAACCAGCCCATCAGGCGCCCCAGCGTTGCATCAGCGCGTGCGGCACGCCGACCTGGTCGAGGATGCGGGCGACGACGAAATCGACGATGTCGTCGACGCTCTGCGGGTGGTGGTAGAAGCCAGGACTGGGCGGCAGGATCACGGCACCGGCGCGGGAAAGGCGCAGCATGTTTTCAAGGTGGATGGCCGAGAACGGCGTTTCACGCGGCACCAGCACCAGCTGGCGGCCTTCCTTGAGCACGACGTCGGCGGCGCGTTCGATCAGATTGTCGGCGAGACCCTGGGCGATGGCGGCCAGCGTCCCCATTGAGCAAGGACAGACGACCATGGCGTCGGGGGGGTTGGAGCCGGAGGCGACCGGAGCGAACCATTCCTCGCGGCCGAAAACGGCCAGTTTTTCCGGGTCGACCGTAGGAAAGCGCTGCAGCAGAGCCGTCTTGGCTTCGGCCGGGCGCGACGGCAGGTCGCAATCGGTTTCCTGCTTGGCGACGATTTGCGCGGCCTGCGAGTAGAGCAGCTGCACCTGACAGCCGGCAGCGAGCAGGCACTCGAGCAGGCGCAGGCCGTAGGGCATGCCCGAGGCACCGGTCAGCGCGAGGCAAATCGTTTTAGACATGGGGGGGTTCCGAAAGCACAGGTTCAGCAATCAGTTTAGCCGCGATCAGGCCGTTGATGGTACCGAATACCAGTGCCGCCCCGGCAAAGACCGGGGTGAGCAGGAAAACGCCGTCGTGCGGGATCAGCCAGGCACGGGCGAGCAGCAGCTGGCCGCCGATGTGGGCGAAGGCGGCGAGGATGGAGAGACTGACCGGGCCGAACCAGCGCGCCGGCAGGTGGCGGGCGAGGCCGAGGGTGAGCAGGCTGAGCGTCGTGCCGGTCAGCGACAGGAAGAAGCCGGGGGCGAGGAAGAAGCCGAGCAGCAGGCTGCCGGCCAGCACCCGCAGGCCGCTGACCCAGACGGCGGTGCCCCAGCCGTAGCGGGCCAGCACGACGAGCGTCACGATATTGGCCAGCCCTGGCTTGACGCCGGGCAGCGGCGAGGGAATCGCCGCATCGACCAGCGACAGGCCGACGGCCGCCGTGGCCAGCCAGGCGACGCGGCGATCTTCCTCGGTGACGGTGAGTTGAGTCATCCCGGGCCTTGACCCGCGGCCGTCTCGCCGCGCGTTTGCTGCGCCTTCGGCGGAAGCGCTGCCTGTCTCGCTCCCCTCGCCATGCACGGCGGGGTTGGCGCCGGACCGCTGGTCAGTAACTGATCGAGTCATAGACCTTGGTCCGCCCGGTGATCTGGACGCTGACGCGGTTCGGGGCGCAGATGGCGATTTCGCCGGGGCGCATCAGCCAGCCCTGCCTGACGCAATACTGGCGCGGACCGGGATCGGCGACGACCCGGGCACGGCCCGGTTCGATGGCGATCAGGGTCGTGCCGAGCGGTCCGGCGACTTCATACTGTTTGCGCGCCTTGAGGTCGACTTCGGCGAAGACGCGGCCTTCTTGACGGATGATGGCGCGGTCGGCCAGCCCGCCCTGCCAGAAGACCGGCACACTGGCGCCGACCAGCAGGGCGCTGCCGAGCATGACCAGCCAGTCGCCGGGGCGGATCAGGGGCAGCCAGGATGTCATGGGGTGGGGCGGCCGCTTGCGGTTTTGGCCGTTTTTTCCGGTCGACCGTAAGACGGCATGGACTGGGTCGGGAGACCCCGCCGTGGGTGCCGCGCCATCATTAACTACCGGCCAGCGTGCGATGGCGGACCAGGACGCGGGCCTTGTCGGCGAATTCGCGGGCCAGCCATTCGGCGATGTAGACCGAGCGATGCTGGCCGCCGGTGCAACCGATGGCCACCGTCAGGTAGTTGCGGTTGTCGCGGATGTAGCAGGGCAGCCAGGAGGCGACGAAACGGCTGATGTCGTCGCGCATGCGGCAGACCTCCTCCTCGGCTTCGAGAAAGTCGATGACCGGCTGGTCCTTGCCGTTCAGCGCCCGCAGGTCGGGGTCGTAATGCGGGTTGGGCAGGCAACGGACATCGAAGACGAGGTCGGCATCGAGCGGGATGCCGTGCTTGAAGCCGAAGGACTCGAACATCAATGTCAGGCCCTGGCCGGGCTCGATCTCGATGAACTGGCGGACCCACTCGCGCAGGCCGCTGGCCTTCATGCCGCTGGTGTCGATGCGGTGGCCGAGGCTGGAAATCGGCTCGAGCAGCCGGGATTCGGCGCGGATCGCTTCTTCCAGCGTCTGGTCGGCGGTGGCCAGCGGGTGGCGGCGGCGCGATTCCGAATAGCGCTTGAGCAGCGTTTCCTCGTGCGAAAAGAGAAAGAGGAAGGTGACGTGCATGCCGGTTGATCGCAGCTTCTCGATCTTGGCCGGCAACAAGTCGATGCCGTGCCCGGAGCGCGAATCGATGGCGACGGCGACTTTCCGCACGTTCTCGTCACGAAGCATCCGGGCAAGCAGGGTCAGCATGATGACCGGCAGGTTGTCCACGCAGTAATACCCGGCATCTTCCAGCAGGTTCAGGGCGACCGACTTGCCCGAACCGGAGAGGCCGCTAATCAGAACGAGTTCCATGGGATGGAGCATAATCAAGGCAGCGTCCGCTATCAACCGCGGCATAATATAAAAAACAGGAGATGACCATGCCCCCTACATTTTCCCTCCTCGAACTGCCTTTCCTGGCCGACCTGACGGCCTTGCGCCGCGACATCCATGCCCACCCGGAACTGGCCTTCCACGAGAACCGCACCGCCGATATCGTGGCCCGCGAGCTGGCCCGCTACGGACTGGAGGTGCATCGTGGCCTGGCCAAGACCGGCGTCGTCGGCGTGCTGCGCGCCGGCAGTTCGCCAAAGATGATCGGCCTGCGCGCCGACATGGATGCGCTGCCGCTGGCCGAGTTGAACGAATTCCCGCATCACTCGAAGCACGCCGGCAAGATGCATGCCTGCGGCCACGACGGCCATACCGCCATGCTCCTCGGCGCGGCGCGCTACCTGGCGGAAAATCCGGATTTTGACGGCATCGCCGTGTTCATTTTCCAGCCGGCCGAGGAATCGGAAGGCGGGGCGGCGGTGATGATCGAGGATGGCCTGTTCGAAAAATTTCCGGTCGAGGCGGTGTTCGGCCTGCACAACTGGCCGGGCATCCCGGTCGGTCAAATGGCGGCGATGCCTGGTCCGGTGATGGCCGGCACCTGCGCCTTCGAGATCAGCGTGCGCGGCCACGGCTGCCACGCGGCAATGCCGCACCAGGGCGTCGATTCCATCGTCGCCGGGGCGCAACTGGTGCAGGCGCTGCAGACAGTGGTGGCCCGCACGCTGCACCCCTGCGAATCGGCGGTGGTCAGCGTCACCCAGTTCCATGGCGGCGAAGCGTGGAACATCATCCCGGAAGAAGTCGTGCTGCGCGGCACCATCCGCACCTTCAAGCCGGAGGTGCAGGAAAGCGTCGAGCGTGCCATCGAACGCCTGTGTAGCGGCGTCGCGGCAGCCAACGGGGCGCAGATCGGCGTCAAGTTCGACCACCGCTATCCGCCGACGGTCAACAGCGTTCCCGAGGCAAAATTCTGCCAGGAAGTTGCGGCCGAAGTCTTCGGCAGCGAGCAAGTGCTTACCGACATCCTGCCCTCGATGGGCGCCGAGGACTTCGCCTACATGCTGAACGAGAAGCCGGGCTGCTACGTCTGGCTTGGCAACGGCCCGGGCACCGGTGGCTGCACGCTGCACAATCCGCACTACGACTTCAACGACGAATTGCTGACGCTGGGTGCCAGCTACTGGGTGCGGCTGGTCCAGCGCTGGCTGGCGGCCTGATCAGCCGGCGACAATCTGGCCGTCGTCCAGACGCAGGGCGCCGACCAGCAGCAGTTCGCGTTCGACGCCGGCGACCAGCCGTTCTTCCGAAAGACTGAGAAAGCGGGCATTGACGTCGACGGCGAAGGGCAGGCCGAGGACGAAAGCCGGGAAATCGGCCCGGGCGATTCGCCGCCGTTCGAGCATGGCGAACGAGACGATGACCTTGATCGCGTGCCAGGCCAGTTGTTCGATATTGCTGTTGAATTGCTTGAGGCGCCGGAAGGCGCGCTCGAAAGCCACATCCACCTCGGCAAACGGCCGGCCGTGGCCGGGAATGACGAGGTCGATCGGCAGCCGGGAAAGCATTTCCAGCGTCGCCGCGGTGCTCGCCAGGCCGTCGGCTTCGCCGAGCAGTTCCGGGAAGATTACCCCGAAGCCGTTTTCCCAGAAGGCATCGCCGGAAATCAGCAGGCGCTTGTCCGGGCAGTAGTAGGCCAGCGCTTCCATGTCGTGGCCAGGGACGGCCAGCGCCTGCCAGGTCAGGCCGCCCATTTCGATTTCGCTACCGGCTTCGAGCAGGCCGTCATGCTGAAACCGGGCGCTTTGCTGGCCGAGCGGCGAGAGCATCAGGGCGTCTTCGTCCCACTCGGCAATTGCCGCATGGAGGCCGGCCGGGACGATGACTTCGCAGTCGAAAGCAGCCTGCAACGCGGCATTGCCACCGATGTGGTCGGAGTGCGAGTGGGTGTTGATCAGGCGCTTCAGCTGCCGGCCGGCCAGCGCATGGCGAACCAGTTCGACGGTCTGCCCGGCATGGGTGACGTAGCCGCTATCGACCAGCGTCGCCTGCTCGCCGTCAATGCACAGGATGTTGTTGGCCGACAGCCAGCCGCGTTCGAGAACGACCAGTGATTCCGGGAGCGGGAGGGTCATTCCGGCTTGTCCGTGGCGGCTTTGCGGATTTCCTGCTGGTCGAGCGGCGGGCTGACCGCCTCGGCGACGATGCCCGGCTCGCCCAGCGGCGGCCGGCCGCAGCCGAGGCAGTAGCCGGAATCGGGGTCGGCCATGCAGACGCCGACGCAGAGATATGGGTCTTCTTGCTGATTTTCCATGGTTTGTTACCTGTTGCAGTTGCCGGGCAATTCGCCTTGCCTCGGGGCGTGTTCATCGCGTCGCTGGGCGACGGCCGCAATGATGGCGAGGCGATCGGCGTCGTCGATTCGCGTCCACCGGGTGATTTCGTCGAGGGTGCGGAAGCAGCCGCGGCACAGGCCGCTGGCGGCATCCATCTGGCAGATGTTGATGCAGGGTGAGGCGATCATATGAGCATGAAACGGTGTTGTTGGTCGCGCACCATTTCGACCGCTTCGAGCGCTTCATCGCGGCTGATCCGGGCAAGCATGGCGAGGTGTAGACGCCGGTCGCGGGCGGTGAGTTCGGGGAAATTCAAGGTGTGGGCATTGATGTCGCTGTCGGGTTCGTCGCGGACGACACCGAGCCGGTCGACGGTGATGCTGACCGGCGTCAGGTGCAGCGCCACTTCCGGGGCCTGCAGGTAGTCGGCCAGGGCGGCGAGCAGATGCTCCGGCAGCAGCGATTCGGCCGTGCGCCGCAGTTGCCCGTCGAGTTCGGCCAGGTGCCGGGTGCCGACCGCGTATTCCCGGCCGCCCGAGGTGCCGCGCAGCACGGTCAGATGGGCACGCTCGGCCGAAACGTCGGCGCGCAGGCCTTCCCGTTCGTGACGCAGGGTTTGGACGTGGGCGTGAAAGGTGTGAAGCAGGCTTTCCAGCGCCTTGCAGCGCAGGCCGTGCAGTGTCGTGTCGATCTGGCAGCTGGGTTCGATCAGGGTTTGCCCGGAGAAATAGAGCACCAGCTGGGGCACGTCGTTGCGGATGAGTTCGCCCTGCTGTGCCATGCCCAGTTGTTTTTTTTGCTGCCGGCGGGCGGCGAACATCGCGTAAAAGTAGTCGCTGTCCCAGCTGCACGGCTCGGCCAGATAGTCGCGCACGGCCTGGCTGCGGCCGAGCATCTGGTCGATGTCGTCGGCCGTCGCGAACAGTGCATGGACCAGCGGGTCGGTGGCGAAGGCCTGGCGGTTGATGTCGACCGGGCCGGGCAGGGCGGCGACCAGCCCGGCGCAATAGCCGAGGGCGTGCTGGAGCGGACCGCTCAGCTGTTTTTCGAAGCCCGGGGCCAGCTTGAGCAGCGGGTCGACCAGTTCGGCGACGCGCTCCAGCGCCTTGTGCAGCGCCGGGTCGGGTGGCGGCGCTGGCTTCAGAAAATCGGCGACGGTGGAAAAAAGACTCACCCGGCTGTCCTGGCGCAGAGTGCCCGGCCGGCCTTGGCGCCGTTCGGGCGGTTGATGGCGCTGGAAATCCAGTCGCCGACCAGGGCCAGTTTGGCCAGATCGATGCCGCTTTCAATGCCCAGTCCGTCGAGCAGATAGACCACGTCCTCGGTGGCCACGTTGCCGGATGCGCCCTTGGCATAAGGGCAGCCGCCCAGCCCGGCGACCGAGCTGTCGAAAACGGCGAGGCCCATTTGCAGCGAGGCGTAGATGTTGGCGATCGCCATGCCGTAGGTGTCGTGGTAATGACCGGCCAGCTTGGCGATCGGCACGGCGGCGGCACAGGTTTCGAGCAGGCGCTGGATGCTGGCCGGGGTGCCGACGCCGATGGTGTCGCCGAGCGAAACTTCGTAGCAGCCCATGTCGAACAGGGTCTTGGCGACGGCGGTGGCCTGTTGCGGGGCGACCGCTCCTTCGTAGGGACAGCCGACAACGCAGGAGACATAGCCGCGGACCGGGATTTCCAGCGCGCTGGCGGCGGAAACGACCGGTTCGAAGCGTTTCAGGCTCTCGGCAATCGAGCAATTGATGTTTTTCCGCGAAAAACTCTCCGAGGCGGCGCCAAAAATCGCCACTTCCGTCGCACCAGACTCGATGGCGGCATCGAAACCCCGCAAATTTGGGGTCAGAACGGGGTAGACCGTCGCATTCCGGCGTTTGATGCCCTGCATCACTGCGCTGTTGTCGGCCATCTGCGGCACCCACGTCGAGGCGACGAAGGCGGTCGCTTCGATGGCGCGCAGGCCGGCCTCGGCCAGGCGCTCGATCAGTTCGATCTTGAGCGCCGTCGGGACGATTTCCTTTTCGTTCTGCAGCCCGTCGCGCGGGCCGACTTCGACGATCTTGACGCGTTTTGGCAGGTTCATGCTGCTTCCCTCAGAGTTGGCGCTCTTCCTTCAGCCACTTGCTGACCGGTTCGGCCCGGTAGGCACGCATGCGTTCGAGCAGGCGCTCGATCTCGGTTTCGGCCAGTGCCATCGCCCGGTTCTGCGGGCGCAGGAAGCCTTCGCGCACGGCGTGGTCGAACAGGGCGAGCAGCGGGTCGTAGAAGCCACGGACGTTGAGCAGGCCGATCGGTTTGGCGTGGAAGCCGAGCTGGCCCCAGGTCAGGATCTCGCAGAATTCCTCGAAGGTGCCGAAACCGCCGGGCAGCGCGATGAAGCCATCGGCCAGTTCGGCCATCCGCGCCTTGCGGGTGTGCATCGAATCGACCACTTCCAGGCGGGTCAGCGCCCGGTGATCGACGTGGCGACCGGCCACTTCCTTGCCGACCAGGGCTTCGGGGATGATGCCGATCACTGTACCGCCGGCGGCCAGGCAGGTATCGGCGACGGCGCCCATCAGGCCGACATTGCCGCCGCCATAGACCAGTTCGATACCCTGTGCGGCCAGTTGGCCACCGAGTTGTTCGGCCACGGCCCGGTAGCGCGGATCGTGGCCGGCGTTGGCGCCGCAGAAGACACAGAGGCGACGCATGTTCAGAACCCCCCCGTGGCCAGCCAGTGCTCGATCTGCGGCAGGCGGTCGGCGCCGAAGAAGGCTTCGCCGTCGATGATCACGTGCGGCGAACCGAAGACGCCGATGGCCAGCGCCCGGTCGTTTTCCGCCTTGAGGCGGGCTTTGAGTTCAGGCGTCTGCAAGGCGCTGGCGAGAATGCTACGGTCGACACCGATTTGGGCGGCAATTTCGAGCACGGTTTCCGGTGCCGAAATATCCCGGTCGTCGATAAAGAAGGCGCGGAAGACGGCATGGGCGAACTGGCGGGCCCGCGCGCAGTCCTCGCCGTGCAGCCAGTAAAAGGCGCGGGCGGCGTTCTGGGTCGGCAACGGAAAGCGCGTCGGCTGGCGGAACGGAACACCGAGGAAGCGGGCCGAACGGGCGAAGTCCATGAAAAAGTAACGGCCGCGGGCGCTCACCGTATCGGCCGGCGGTCGCGAGCCGATGGCCTGGAAGATGACGCCGAGCAGGACCGGGTGCCAGCGCACCTTGCGGCCGTATCTGGCGGCGACGGCGTCGATCTTTTCGCTCATCAGGTAGCCGTAGGGGCTGGAAAAATCGAAGTAAAAATCGATCGGTTCGGCCATGGTTTTTCTCTCTGAAGTCTAGCGCCTGGTGGTCATCCAGACGCCGCCAATGACCAGCATACCGCCGAACAGCACCGGCAGGCCAAGTTGTTCGTCGAGTAGCGCGGCTGCCTGCAATACGGCGAAGACCGGCACCAGGTTGATGAAGACGGAAGCACGGGCAGCGCCCAGTTGGTGCACCGCCTCGGTAAACCAGGTGTAGGCGATGGCGGTGCCGAACAGGGCGAGAAAGAGCATGCCGGTCCACACCCGCCACGACCAGGCGAGCGGCTCGATGCCCCCCTGGACCAGCGCGGCGAGGCCGAGCAGCAGGGCGCCGGCCAGGCTGGCGTAGAGGGTCGTGGCCAGCGGTGAGAGCAGGCGGGTAGCGTGGCGACCGATGAAAGTGTAGGCCGTCCACGTCAGCACGCAGCCGACGATCAGCCATTCGCCAAGACCGACGGTGCCGTGCAGCAGGGCCAGCGGATCGCCGTTGCCGATCACGGCCAGGCAGCCGGCCAGCGCGATGGCGCTGCCCAGGGCCTTGCGCAGCGTCATTTTTTCCTGGCCGAGCAGCCAGGCAGCGAGCACGACGACGACCGGATTGAGGGCGACGACCAGCGCCCCGCGCCCGGCCGGGATGTGTTGCAGCCCATAAAAGAAGCACAGGCCATAGAGGAAAATGCCGAAGAAGCCGAGGCCCCAGATCACCCCCCAGGCTCGCCGGCCTTGCGGCATGGGCAGGCGGCCTTCGTCAAGCAGCGCCACGGCGGCCAGCGCCAGTGCGGCAACCAGGAAACGGATGGCGGCGACGGCGAGCGGTGCCGACAGTTCCCGGGCGATGATCCGCCCGGCGATCCAGGTGCCGCCCCACATGAACATGGCGCTGACCAGCTTGAGGTAGGTCAGCGACCGGCTGGTCGGGAGCACGCGGTTCAGGCGTCCAGCGCCTTGAGCGCGGCGTCGTAGCGGGTTGGCAGATCCTGCGGACAATCGACGGTGATGCCCAGGTCGTGCATCAGGCCGTCCTTCAGGCCGTAGATCCAGCCGTGGATGGTCAGTTTCTGGTCGCGCGCCCAGGCATCCTTGACGACCGGCGTATGGCACAGGT
Source organism: uncultured Pseudomonadota bacterium (assembly GCA_946479855.1). The sequence goes on along the minus strand of CAMLHL010000029.1, from coordinate 14,942 downwards.
TGACGACCTGTTCGAGCACGTTCAGTTCGCACAGGCGGTCGTGGCGGCGCTCTTCGGGCAACGCATCGACGTTGGCCAGGTGCTTGTTATGGACTTCCTGGACATTGTGCAGCCAGAAATCGACGATGCCGACCCGCGTCCGGTTCAGTGCCGCGCCGACGCCGCCGCAGCCGTAGTGGCCGACGACCATGATGTGCTTGACCTTGAGCACATCGACGGCGTACTGGATCACCGACAGGCAGTTGAGGTCGGTGTGCAGCACCAGGTTGGCGACGTTGCGATGGACGAAGACCTCGCCGGGCAGCAGGCCGACGATCTGGTTGGCCGGCACCCGCGAATCGGAACAGCCGATCCACAGGAATTCCGGCGTCTGCAGCTTGGCCAGCTTGTCGAAATAGCTCGGGTCGACTTCCTGCATGCGCTGCGCCCAGGCGCGGTTGAAGTCGAACAGGTGGGACAGGTTCTCGTTGCGGATTTCCTGCTCCGACCAGTTTTCCAGGTCGAGGGCGAGGAACATCGTGCCTTCGACCGGCGTCTGGTAATAGTTCGGTGCTTCGGTAAAACCGAGTTCGCGGTAGAGCTTTACGGCCATCCGCATGTTGGGCAGGGTGTCGATGATCAGCTTGCGGTAGCCAATCTCCTTGGCCGCCTTGATCGCCGCCAGTGCCAGCGCGGCGCCGACGCCGTGGCCGCGCTCGTCGGGGGCGACATAGAGACGCTTCATTTCGCAGACGCCGTCGCTGTCGCTCAGGGGGCGGACACCAACGCAGCCGGCCGGCCGGCCATCGACCTCGGCGAAGAACAGGCGGCCCTGCGGGCCCGAATAGGCGCCGGGCAGCGAGGCCATTTCCTGATCGAAATTCTGGTACGACAGATCGACCCCCAGCCAGGCGGCGTAATTGCGGAAGAACTGGCGGACGTTTTCGATGGCCTGGTCGTCGCTTGCGGCAAGGGTGCGCAGGGTGAGGGACATGGTGTACGGCTCCAATAATGCAGTGTCCCGCTGTACGGTAACGGCGGGGCAGGTTGTGCAGTTTTTGCGAAAGGCTCGCTCGACCAGCGGTATTTTACGGATTTCGGCGCTGCTGGCCGCAATTTGTCCATCGCGTTCTTTGTCCCCAGGCCAATCCCGGGCGGGGCTTTTTTCGATCCGCTGGCGTATGGTAATTTGGATGCTTACCCATCAAGGTTTTCCCATGTCCCTGCATTTTCCCCATGAACACCCGCCGGCCGCCGGCGAGCTGACCGAAGTGGCGCCCGGCATTTTCTGGCTGCGCATGCCGCTGCCTTTCCAGCTGAACCACATCAACCTCTGGCTGCTGCGCGATGGCGCCGGGTGGGCCATCGTCGACACTGGCTTCCCTGATGACGGCGTGCGGGAAACCTGGTCGCAGATCCTGGAGCGGCTCGACGGCCCGGTGATACGCCTGATCGTCACCCATTTCCATCCCGATCACCTCGGACTGGCGACCTGGCTGATGGAAAAGACTGGCGCTCCGCTGGCGATGACGACCGGCGAGTTCCTGACGGCGCACGCGGTGTGGCACGAAGTCGGCGGCCATGGGGCGCGTTTCATGGTCGAGCAGTTCCGGCAGCACGGGCTGGATGCCGGGCATCTGGCCAAGTTTGCCACGCGCGGCTCGGGCTATCGCAAGGCGGTGCCGGCCTTGCCGGATTATTACCAAAGGCTGATGGGCGGCGACATCGTTACGGTCGACGGCAAAAAATGGCAAATTCTGATCGGTTATGGCCATGCACCGGAACATATGGCGCTTTACTGCGCCGAACTTGGCGTGTTAATTTCGGGCGACATGCTTTTGCCGAGAATTTCCACCAATATCAGCGTCTTTGCGGCAACACCGGAGGCTGACGCGCTGCGCTGGTATCTGGATTCGCTGGATGCAATGGCGCGGGAATTGCCGGCGACAACCTTGGTGCTGCCTTCGCACGGGTTGCCCTTTGTCGGGGTGCAGGAGAGGGTACTGGCACTGCATGCGCATCACGAAGAGCGCCTGCGGGCCTTGGAGAATAGCTGTGAACAAGCGCCGCAGAGCGCCGCCGAGTTGCTCGATGTTCTGTTCAATCGGGCACTCGACACACACCAAACCATGTTCGCGATGGGCGAGGCGATCGCTCATCTGAACTACCTTGAACAAGCAGGTCGGTTGTCGCGGCACAGCGATACCGACGGTGTGATTCGCTATTCGCGGTTGCGGCCTTGAACCGCAGCGCACTGACAGAGGGAGTTTCAAGATGTCGCAGCAAACCGAAATCCAGGGCATGAACCTGCCCAATCCGGCCGACATGGCCAAGACCTATGCCGAAGTCGCCCAGCGCGCTTCGCGGGTGATTACCAGTTTCATGGAAAAGAAGGCCAAGGAAGGTGTTGATGCGCCAGCCGACGAACTCGGCGTCGCCAAGGCCTTCATGGACCTCTCGGCCCGTCTGATGGCCAATCCGTACAAGATGGCCCAGACCCAGATGAACATGATGTGGGACTACTTCTCGCTGTGGCAGAACACCAGCATGAAGATGATGGGCATGCCGGTGCAGTCGCCGGTCGCCGCGCCGAAGAAGGGCGACAACCGCTTCAAGGACGAGGAATGGGAACAGCATTTCCTGTTCGACTTCGTCAAGCAGTCCTACCTGATCACCGCTCGCCACCTGCATGACACCGTCGCCGGCACCGAAGGCCTCGACGAAGCGACCCAGCAGAAGGTCAACTTCTTCACCCGCCAGTACATCGATGCGCTGTCGCCGTCCAATTTCGCGCTGACCAATCCGGAAGTCTTCCGTGAAACCGTCAAGAGCCACGGCCAGAACCTGATCAAGGGCCTCAACAATCTGCTGCACGACGTTGAATCCGGTGACGGCCAGCTGCGCATCCGGATGACCGATACCTCGGCCTTCGAAATGGGCAAGAACGTCGCCACGACGCCGGGCAAGGTGGTCTTCCAGAACGAACTGTTCCAGCTGATCCAGTACAACCCGACGACGCCGGAACAGAACAAGAAGCCCTTCCTGATCGTCCCGCCGTGGATCAACAAGTACTACATCCTCGACCTGCGCGAGAAGAACTCGATGGTCAAGTGGGCCACCGACCAGGGCCACACCACCTTCATCATGTCGTGGATCAACCCGGACGAGAAGCTGGCCGCCAAGTCTTTCGAAAACTACCTGCTTGAAGGCTCGCTCGAAGCCATCAACCAGGTCTGCGCCCACACCGGCGAGGACAGCGTCAATCTGGCCGGCTACTGCCTGGGCGGCACGCTGACCATGACCACGCTGGCCTACATGGCCGCCAAGAAGGACAAGCGCGCCAATTCGGCGACCTTCTTCACGACCATGCTCGACTTCTCCGATCCGGGCGAACTGGGCATCTTCCTCGATGAAGGCGCCGTCTCCGGCCTCGAAAAGAAGATGGCCGAGCGCGGCTTCCTCGAAGGTTCGGAAATGGCCAGCACCTTCAACATGCTGCGCGCCAACGACCTGATCTGGTCCTTCGTGGTCAACAACTACCTGATGGGCAAGGATCCGTTCCCCTTCGACCTGCTCTACTGGAACTCCGACTCGACCCGCATGCCGGCCGCGATGCACAGCTTCTACCTGCGCAACATGTACCTCGACAACCTGTTGAAGGAACCCGGTGGCATCACCCTGGGCGGCGTCAAGATCGACATCTCCAAGGTCAAGACCCCGTGCTACTTCATCTCGACCATCGAAGACCACATCGCGCCGTGGAAGAGCACCTACATGGGCGCCCGCCTGCCGTCCGGCAACACCAAGTTCGTCCTCGGCGGTTCCGGCCATATCGCCGGCATCGTCAATCCGCCGGCCGCCAACAAGTATGGTTTCTGGACCAACGACGCGACTGACGGCAATCTGCCGGAAAGCCCGGAAGATTTCCTGGCCGGCGCGACGCAGAACGCCGGTTCGTGGTGGACGCACTGGAACCAGTGGGTGACCAGCCTGCCGGGCGGTTCCGCCAAGGTCAAGGCACGCCAGCCGGAAGACGGCGCCCTGAAGGTCATCGAGGATGCCCCGGGCAGCTACGTCAAGTTCCGCCTGGATGCCCAGAAGAAGGACTAGACGCCGGCTTGTCCGCGATCGTCACGACGGGAGGCTGCGGCCTCCCGTTTTTATTTGCCGAACCCCGGTCGTTTCCGAGAGTCATATCAGTACCGTCGAAAGGAGGCTTGCCATGTTCGATTCTCCCGTCGTTTCCGTTCATATTCCCCTGGCGCTGCGCGCCTTTGCGGCCGGGCATGACGCGGTCACCGCCAGCGGCGATACCGTTGGCGAAGTGCTCGATGCCGTCGGCCACGAATTCCCGGCCATTCGCAGCTACCTGATGTCACCGGAAGGCGATCTGCAGCCCGGCGTCGCGGTTTTCCTGGGGGCGCGCAGCATCCGGGAACTGCAGGGCCTGAAGACGCCGATCGAGTTGGAGGAAACACTCAGCATCGTGCCGGTCGGCAATATTTGACGCACGGGCCATTGCGATTTTTCCTCAGGAATCGGGTCGACCGTAGCCATGGCCCGGGGAGTGCCGATGGTCGGGCGTTTGCGCGGTCTGTCCAGATGCATCGCCAGGCCTCCGGCGTGGCCAGCTTGGGGTATGCTTGCCCCCGTTAATTTTGCGTCACGATCGGCTAAAGGAAGAACGGGATGTCTAAAGAGGTGGTTTCCAGGATCAGCCAGGCGCTGGCGCCCCATGAGCAGCATGTTTCCTTCGCGATCACGCTGATGGAGCATCTGGTGGTGCCGACTTTCGTGCTCGATACCGAGCAGCGGGTCTTGATCTGGAACCGTGCCTGCGAGCGCCTGACCGATATCCCGGCGGCCGAAGTGATTGGCACACGCGATCACTGGCGGGCTTTCTATGAGGAAGCGCGGCCATGTCTGGCCGACCTGGTGGCGACCAGAAACTACCAGCAGATTGCTGACCTTTACACGGTCTTCGAGGATCCGAGCGAACCAAGCTTCGGGGTGCATGCCGAAAATTGGTGCTGGATGCCGCGTCGGCGCCAGCGTCTTTACCTGGCGGTCGATGCCGGGCCGGTGTTCGACGAGTCCGGTAAGTTGATCGCCGTCGTCGAAACCCTGCGCGATATCACCGAAAAGCATCTTGCCCAGGCCAAGGTCGAAGAGCAGGCCACGCTGCTCAAGGCGCATTTTGACGCAACCCAGCGCGAAACTGAGCTTGCCCGGCGCATCCTTGACCATCAGATTCGCAGCGACCTGATGCAGCAGGCGGGGGTCAAGTACTCGGTGATCCCGGCGGCCAATTTCTCGGGCGACATGGTGCTGGCGGCGCGCGCCCCCTCCGGCCGCCTCTTTGCCCTCCTGGCCGACGCTACCGGGCATGGCCTGTCGGCGGCGGTCAGCGTGCTGCCCATGGTGCAGGAGTTCTACCGCCTGGTCGAACTGTCGTCCCCCCTCAATGGCATCATCGAGTCGATCAATTTCCTGCTCGCCAATTCCCTGCCCTTGGGGCGTTTCGTTGCCGCGGCCTTCGTGTCGCTGGATGAAGCCGGTCGCGAGGGGGAAATCTGGGTCGGTGGCGTGCCCGATGTGCTGATGTTCGATGCCAGCGGCCGTCTGCGGCGCCGCTTTGCCTCCAATAACCTGCCGTTGGGCATCACCCGCAGCAATACGGGGGGCGGCAGTATCGAACGCTTTGCCTGGGAAGAGGCCGGACAGCTGTTGCTGGTGTCGGATGGTATTGCCGAGGCGAGCGATGCGGCGGGTGAGCCGTTCGGCGACGAGCGCCTGATTGCCGCCATCGTCGGCAAAGCCGCTGGGGCGACGCTGATCGAGGCGCTACAGCAAGCCCTGGAAGCGCATCTGAACGGTATTCACGCGCACGACGACATGTCGATGCTGGTCATCGACTGCCCCGCTCAGTGACGAAATAGCAGCAGTCTGGCCGAGAATTTCGGCCACTCGACCGCGTCGAGCATGTTCTTGACGATCAGGCCGAGTTCGGTGTCGCCGGTGATTTCCAGCTCGCGATTGAAGAACAGGGTATCCGGGTCTTCCTGGCGGGCGAGTAATTGCAGATAGGCCGAGAGATTGGCGGCAAAAGCCAGGTCGGGTTCGCGCTGCGGCTTATAGACCGGACGGAACAGGCCGTTCAGGTAGGTGTAGCAAGCCTCGCCGCCGGTATCGAGAACGCGGATGCGGAACAGCTTGTCTTCCAGCAAGGCCAGTTCGCTTTCCGGCAGCAGTTTCATTTTCAGGGCCGCATTCAGGCCGCCGACGAGGATCAGCGCGTGGGGCCATTGCGGCAGTTTCTGGCCGAGGCTGGCGACGAAGGTGGGCAGGCGGAACTTCGGAATGGTAAAACTGCCGTTCATGATCCTGCTCCTATGTCATGCACCCAGTTGGGCAAGGGCCTGCGTATGGTGCTGGCTGATGCCGGCGTCACCGAACCAGTAGCCGTCGACCAGGCCGCTGGAACTCCATTCCCGGCTGTCGACCTGGACCGTTTCACCGCGCCGGGCGGCGTCGAAGGCGGCGATGATGGCATTGATATGCTCTTTCTGCGGGCTGATGCGCACGATGTCGATACCCATCCGCAGCATGTCCGGAATTTCGTGCAACAGATTGTAGCTCTGCGCCGACATGGTCTGGATGCCATTGATGGTCAGGAAGTCCTGCCCCTCGCGTGTCTTCAGCGTCAGGCCCTCGCTGTGGTCGAGGCATTTGAACTGGCAGTCGTCCTTGTTCAGTCCGTAGTGGCGGGCCGTGAAGCAGCGGGCCGAAAAGGCCAGCGGAATTTTTCCGAAAACGAAAACCTCGGTTTCGATACCGTCCGGCTTGCTCCGATGCAGCGTCTCGATCAGCGTGCGCGTCGCTTCCAGCGGCGGTACCCAGCGTTTCAGGCCAAAGCGGGCGAAGGCAGCCAGCGTTGCTTCGTTGTAGACATTCAAATGCGGCCCGGCAACGAAATCCTGCCCGTGCACGAGGTTGACCGCGCCGAGATCGTTGGTTTCGAGCAGGCAGCCAGCTTCGTCGATCAGGCGGCGCAGTGCCTTCAGGTCACTCTCCGATTCGAGCAGGGCCTGGGCCGAAACGACCACCTGCTTGCCGGCGTCGGTCAGGTCACGGGCCAAGCCGATCCAGTCGGCGGTGCGCAGTTGCTGGCGGCGCGAGCAGACCACCTCGCCGACGTAGATGATGTCGAGGGCGGGGTTCTCCGACATTTCGGCGTAGAACTCCATGACTTCGGCCTTGGGCCAGAAATAGAGCAGGGGACCGAGCGAAAGCTTCATGTTTATCTCCACGGCCGGTTATAGGCACCGAGCGTTGCCTGGCTGCCTTCCGAAACCTTGGCCAGTTCGGCCTGCCAGGCCGGTTTGACATGGAAGCGTTCGTCGCCGGCGGCCAGCGAGTCGAGCGCGGCGCGCAGCGTGCGGGTGACCTGGGTGACATAGGCCGGGCTGCGCTGGCGGCCTTCGACCTTGATGGCGCGGACGCCGATCTTGATGATCTCGGGCAGGATCTCCAGCACGTTGAGGCTGGTTGGTTCTTCCAGCGCGTAATAGGTTTCGCCCTGGACCTCGAAACGGCCTTTGCACAGCGTCGGATAGCCGGCCGGTTCGTCGTCGCCAAAGCGGTCGATCAGGATGCCGTTGAGCCGGGTTTCCATGCTCCCCGGCTTCTTGTCCCATTTGACGTACTTGGCCGGCGAGCAGGCGCCGACAGTGTTCGGCGACTCGCCGCAGGCATAGGAGGAGAGCCAGCAACGTCCCTCGTTCATGACGCACAGGCTGCCGAAACCGAAGACTTCGATCTCGACGCTGGTGTTCTTGATGACATGCTCGACCTGGGCCAGCGTCAGCACGCGCGGCAGGACGGCGCGGCGAACGCCGAATTCACGCTGGCAGAAATTGATCGCCTCGTAGCTGGTCGCCGAGCCCTGGACCGAGAGGTGCAGGCGCTGTTGCGGGTGGCGATTGCGGGCGTAGTCGAGCAGGCCGACATCGGCCAGGATGATCGCATCGACGCCCTGGTCGACGGCGCCATCGACAGCCCTTTGCCAGTCGGCGACGCGGCCGGCCTGCGGGAAGGTGTTGATCGCCATCAGCACTTCGCGCCCCTTGGCATGGGCGTAGCGAATGCCCTCAGCCATGGCCTTCGGGTCGAAATTGAGGCCGGCAAAATTGCGGGCGTTGGTATCGTTCTTGTAGCCGAGATAAACGGCATCGGCGCCGTTGTCGACGGCAGCCTTGAGTGCCGGCAGGCTGCCGGCCGGACAGACGAGATCGGGCAAGGAGCTCATGGGAGGCATCCTGAATGGCAAGCAGCGAAGTATAGCCAGCCTGGACGAATCGCCATTGATCCTGGTCAAAGGCTGAAGCTTGGTCGTGGTGAGACGGGTTGGGGCTGGGAAGCAGTCCGCTGCGCGCTGTGGTAAAATGGCAAATATCTTAGTAGTGGCAAGTGTGCTAGCGTCGGCGGGGTGGGGCATACGAGCGGCATCGAGCTGGCTTGCGGTATGATGTTGGCAAGTATGGGCCGCCGCTGGCAGCGGTCTCTTGCCTGCGTGCTTGCCGCTCGGAAAACCTGGAAAAGAGAGATGGATCAATGAACAAGGAGCGCGTCCTCGTCGTCGATGACGAACAGTTGAACCTGTTCATCATCGAGGAGTTTCTTGAAAACGAAGACATTGAGCTGGAACTCCACGACAATCCGCTGGATGCCTGGGCCAGCCTGAGCGCCCCGGAGAGCAATTTCTCTCTGGTCGTGCTCGACCGGATGATGCCTGGGCTGGACGGCATGGAGTTGCTGCGCCGGATGAAGCGGGAGGCCCGGTTTGCCGATATTCCGGTGATCATGCAGACCGCCGCCTCATCGCCGGACCAGGTCCGCGAAGGTCTTGAAGCGGGGGCTTACTATTACCTGACCAAGCCCTACGAACCGGAAGCGCTGATTTCCATTGTCCGGGTCGCCCTCGATGACCGGCGCTCGCGCAGCCAGTTGCGTAGCCGCGCGGCGCGTCTCGAGGAAGCACAGAAACTGATCCGATGCGTCGAGTATTGTTTCGTTACGCTGGATGATGTGGCCAGCCTGGTGCCGGTGCTGGCCGGCATGTGTCCGGCGCCGGAGGTGGCAGCCCCCGGCTTGTCCGACCTGATGGTCAATGCCGTCGAACATGGCAACCTGGGCGTGACCTACCAGGAAAAATCGCTGCTCAAATGGGAGGGTGATTGGGAAGGCGAGATTCTCCGCCGGCTCGCCCTGCCGCAGTTCGGCGGGCGGGTGGCGACGGTACGGGCCGAGCGCACCGCCAATGCCGTGCTGTTCACGATTACCGATCAGGGCGATGGCTTCGCCTGGGAGAAGTTTCTCAACTTCGATCCCGACCGGGCCTTCGACCCGAACGGCCGGGGCATCGCGATGGCCAGGATGATGAGTTTCGCGACGCTGGAATATCAGGGCAAGGGCAACATAGTCGTCGCCAGCGTCAATCTCTGACGGCGATCAGCGGGTGACGACGGTCGGCTGGTAGCCCAGCGCCGTGCGGATCTTTTCCGCTACCCGGTCGGCCTCGGCGCGGCTGGCATAGGGGCCGAGATGCAGGCGGTGGATGCCGCCGCCGGTATTGATGCGCATTGCTTCGCTCACCCAGTCGAGTTCGCGCAACAGGTGATTTTTCAGATTTTCGGCATTTTCGGCGCTGGAAAAAGCGCCGAGTTGCAGATAAATGCCCCGGGTAAGGCCTGTTTCGCTGCCCAAGCCTGCCGCCGCGGCTGTCTGGGGTGTTTTTTCCTCCAGCGCCATGCGCCGGGCCAGCAGTTCGATGTCGTCCTGCTCGGCGATGCTGGCCGCACGAGGTGGTGGGGTGACCTGGGCGTAGGCCGTACCGGTTGGCTCGCCGGGAACGATCGCCTCGACCTCGACCTGGCCGCTGCCACCGTTGATCAGGCCGAGCTTGTAGGCGGCGGTGTAGGAAAGGTCGATGACCCGATCGGCATGGAAAGGACCCCGGTCGGTGATGCGGACGACCACCGACTTGCCGCTCTGCAGGCTGGTGACGCGGACATAGGAGGGTAGCGCCAGCGTCGGATGGGCGGCGGTCATGGCGAACATGTCGTAGGGCTCGCCGATCGAGGTCTTCTGGCCGTGGAATTTCTTGCCATACCAGCTGGCGATGCCGCGAACCCGGTAGGGCTTGACTACGGTGTTCGGCACGTATTCCTTGCCGAGGACGACGTAGGGTCGGGTTGCCGGCTTGTGCAGCGGTTCCCACTTTGGCTCGGCGTCTGGAATGTCGTCGAGGCCATCCGGGATCTCGTCGGCCGGGCCGTCGTCCTTGTAGAAACCACCGCCCCGCTTGAGGACAGCGGTCGGTTTCCGGGTCGGCGTTTTGGAAATGGATGATTTTTGGGCGTCGACCGTAGCATCCGGCCCCGGGCGGGGGGCGGTCGAGCATGCGGCTGCCAGCAGCGCCGTTGCGGCCATGGGGAGGACGCGGCGGATCATTTTTTGACCAGCATGCGGTGAGTGTGGATCGACATCAGCATGCCGATGCCGAGAAACAGCGTGACCAAGGCCGTGCCGCCGTAGCTCATGAAGGGCAGCGGGACGCCGACGACGGGGAGGATGCCGCTGACCATGCCCATGTTGATGAAGGCGTAGGTGAAAAAACCGAGCGTGATGGCGCCGGCCAGCAGGCGCGAGAAAGTGGTCGGCGCCGCCGAGGCGATGATCAGGCCGCGGCCGATCAGCAGGGTGTAGAGGAAGACCAGCAGGGCATTGCCGATCAGCCCCCATTCCTCCGAATAGACGGCAAAAATGAAATCGGTGTGTTTTTCCGGGATGAATTCGAGATGGGTCTGCGTGCCGTTGAGGTAGCCCTTGCCGAAGGTCCCTCCCGAGCCGATGGCAATCGTTGCCTGGATGATGTGATAACCGGCGCCGAGCGGGTCGGTCGTCGGATCGATCAGGGTCAGGATGCGCTTGCGCTGGTAGTCGTGCATCACGCTCCAGATCAGCGGAGCGGCGGCCGCTCCGCTGGCAATCAGGCCGACGATGACCTTCCACGGCAGGCCGGCGAAGAAGATCACGTAGAAACCGGCGGCGCCGACCAGCAGGGCGGTGCCGAGGTCAGGCTGCTTGGCGATCAGGGCGAAGGGAACGAGCAGCAGCAGGGCGGCGATGATGTAGTGCTTGAATTTCAGGGTCGCTTCGTATTTCTGGAAATACCAGGCCAGCATCAGCGGCATGGCGATCTTCATGATCTCCGACGGCTGAATGCGAGTGAACCCCAGCGACAGCCAGCGCTTGGCGCCATTGACCTTGATTCCGAAAAGAAAGACCGCGACGAGCAGCACGACCCCCAGGACATAGAGCGGAATGGCGAAACTCATCAACTTCTGTGGCGGCAGGCGTGACACGAACCACATGACCATCATGGCGATGCCCATGTTGCCGGCCTGGGCGAGCATCCGGTGATTGCTGTCCCAGGTGGCGGAATTGACCGTGGCCAGACCGACGGCCATGATCGCCAGGGTGATGAAGAGCAGGGGAAAGTCGATGTGGGCAATCAACTGGTGCCAACTGCGGCGGAGAGTGCCGACGATATCGATCATTCTTCGTGATCCTCCTCGATGGCGGCGCTGTCTTCCGGTGCGGCGCCGCCCGGCAGCTTGCCGAGCAGATAATAATCCATGACCATGCGGGCGATCGGCGCTGCGGATTGGGCGCCGAAGCCGCCGTTCTCGACGAGCACGGCGAGGGCGATTTTCGGATTGTCGGCCGGGGCGTAGGCGATGAACAGCGCATGGTCACGCAATTCCTTCTTGACGCCGCCTTCCTTGTACTGGGCGCCCTTCAGCGAGAAAACCTGGGCCGTGCCGGTTTTGCCGGCGGCTTCGTAGGGAGCGCCGGCAAAGGCGCGGGCACCGGTGCCCTCCTTGTTCACGCCAACCATGGCGCGGCGGATGACCTCGATGTTCTGCGCCTTGAGATGCAGGTCGCGGATCGGCTGCGGCTCGATCGGGCGCTTCTCGCCGGTTTTCGCATCGACCAGGTAATTCACCAGGTGCGGCCGGAACATCACGCCGTTATTGGCGATCGTCGCTGTCGCCTGGGCGAGCTGGATCGGCGTGTAGGCGTTGTAACCCTGGCCGATACCGATCGAGATCGTTTCCCCGGCGTACCATTTCTGCTGCTCGGGTTTCTTGAAGCGCTGCTTCTTCCACTCCGGCGACGGCAGCACGCCCTTCGACTCGCCGTTGTCGTCCTTGCCGAGGTCGACGCCGGTGCGCTGGCCGAGGCCGAGCGAGCCCATGAACTTGGCGATGTTGTCGATCCCCATGTCGTTGGCCAGCATGTAGTAGTAGGTGTCGCAGGACTGGACGATGGACCTGTACATGTCCACGCTGCCGTGACCGCCCTTCTTGTCGTCGCGGAACTGGTGGTTGCCAAAATTGAAGTAGCCGGGATCGCTGATTGTCTGGTTGGCCGTGCGCTTGCCCATTTCCAGGGCCGCCAGCGCCATGAAGGGCTTGAAGGTCGACCCCGGCGGATAGGCGCCGTTGATCGCCCGGTTGACCATCGGCTTGCTCGGATGTTCGTTCAGTTCCTTCCAATTGTCCGGCGTGATGCCGTCGACGAACAGGTTGGGGTCATAGGTCGGTGTCGAGACCAGGGCCAGGATGCCGCCGGTTTTGGGGTCGATGGCGACCAGGGCGCCCTTGCGGTCGCCGAAGGCCTGTTCGGTAATCTGCTGCAGCTTGGCGTCCAGCGTCAGCGCCAGGTTGTTGCCGGAAACCGGCGGAATCCGCTTCAGGCTGCGCAAGGCGCGGCCGCCGGCATCGATTTCGACTTCTTCGTAGCCGGTTTGGCCGTGCAGTTCGAATTCGTAGTGCTGTTCGAGGCCCGTTTTGCCGACATGGTCGGTGCCCTTGTAGTTGGCCTGTTTCTCCGAATCCTCGATCCATTGGAGGTCGCGCTCGGTAATTCGCCCGATGTAGCCGATGGCGTGCGAGGCGATGTCGCCCAGTGGATACTGCCGGAACAGCCGGGCCTTGACCTCGACACCGGGAAAACGATAACGGTGCGCGGCGAAGCGGGCGACCTCGCCATCGGTCAGGCGGGTGCGGATCGGGATCGATTCGAAATTCTTGGCCTCGTCGAGCAGACGCTTGAAGCGCTTGCGGTCCTTGGGCTGGATGTCGATGACCTCGGCCAGGGCGTCGATGGTTTCCTCCAGATTGCCGACCTGGGAGGGGGTGATTTCCAGCGTGAAAGCCGAGTAATTGTGGGCCAGCACGACGCCATTGCGGTCGGTGATGACGCCGCGGTTGGGTACGATGGGAATCAGTGCGATGCGGTTGTCTTCGGCCCGTGTCTGGTAGAAATCATGCTGGATGACCTGTAGCCAGACAAAGCGGCCGAGCAGCAGGCCAAAGGCGAGCAGGACGGTGACCGCAGCAAACCCGAGACGGAAGCGAAAGCGATCGAGATCGGCTTCCGGATTGTTGAAATCACCCACGAACGACCTGCCTCAGCCCTAGATCGGACGATTGGGGTCCTGCTCGACGGGCCGGTACTGCGGCAGGAGCAGGATGAAGGTGGCGGGAATCCAGAGCAATGTCGCGATGAAGGGGCCGACGAAATAACCCCAGCCGGGGAAATCGGCGCCGACCGCGAGACGCATCAAGGCTTGCACCACTTGCGTGGCGACCAACAGGGGCATGATCTGCAGGGCCTGCTGGAGCAACGGAAACCACAGGATCCGCCGTGACAGCGACGAAGCGGTGTAGGCGAGCAGGACATAGGCAAAGCAATGCTGGCCGAGCACGGCGCCATCGGCGACATCCATCAGCAAGCCGAGGATAAAGGCCCAGCCCATGCCGACGCGACGGAATTCGCGAATGCTCCAGAAGCAGAGGACGAGGGCGATCCAGTCCGGTACGCCCGGCCAGTGGGCGGTCGGCAGGAAGTTGAGCAGGGCGGCGGCGATCAGGCTAAAAAAGATGAACCAGGGCCGGACCGGCAGCAGGATGCGCGAGGAAGAAAAGGTCGGTTGCATCAGTCTTTTCCGGAAACTTTCTTTCTCTTGCCGCGCAGGCCGAGCTTTTCACCGGTACTGCCCGGACGGCCGGAGGATTCCGGCGGGGCTGGCGGCAATGCCTTGCGCGGGTCAAGAACCATGACTTCGCCGAAATTTTCGACGCCGGCAATCGGCACGCAGAAAATCCGGGCGAAGGAATAGGCGCTGTCGCGTTCGATATTGACGATCTTGGCGACCGGGAAGCCGGGCAGGTAGATGCCGTCGAGACCGGAAGTCACCAACACGTCGCCGACCTGGATGTCGGCATTGGCCGGCATGTAGCGCAGTTCAAGCTGGCCGTTGCCGAGGCCGAAAACGACCGAGCGCTGACCGCTGCGCACGATCTGCACCGGCACGACCTGGTCCTTGTCGGTGATCAGCGTGATTTCGGCCGAGAACGGAAAGACACGGGTGACCTGGCCGACCACCCCCGTTTCGTCGATCGCCGGCTGTCCGGCGACGATGCCGGCCTGCTGGCCCTTGTCGACGATGATCTTGCGCGAAAAAGGGTCACGGGCCGTATACAGAATCTGGGTGACCTGGCCGCTCGCCTTTTCGCGTTCCTTGACCGAGAGCAGCTTGCGCAGGCGTTCGTTTTCAACTTCCAGCTGGGCCAGGCGCTGCAGGTTGGGGGCAGTGGCCAGTTGGGTGTGCTTCAGCTCCATGTTTTCCTGTTGCAGTGCCCGCAGGCCCTGCAGGTAGCCGGCCGCGTAGTCCACCAGGCTGCCCGGTGTCTGGGCAACGCGCTGGACCGGGTCGACGAGCAGCGCGATGCTCTGGCGCAGCAGGTCGAGGCTCTTGAAACGCAGGTCGACGACAAAGATCGCCAGCGAAACGGCGATGTAGAAAGTCAGAAGGGCCAGCGGTGCTGGCC
>CAMLHL010000028.1 GCA_946479855.1 uncultured Pseudomonadota bacterium | reverse complement strand
CGACCGGGCCGGAAATCGAGCCGGTCATCACGCCCTTGACGTACTTGGTCAGGTCTTCCTTGACGATGCGACCCTTCGGGCCGGTAGCGGCAACCTTGGCCAGGTCGATGCCGAGTTCGCGGGCATAGGCGCGGACCGACGGCGAGGCGTGGACCTTGCCGCCGACCGGCAGGGCCGGGGCCAGCGCGGCCGGTGCAGAAGCTGCGGCCGGTGCCGCTGCAGGCGCGGAAACCGGGGCTGCGGCAGGCGCAGGGGCTGCGGTAGCCGGTGCCGGGGCAGCGGCCGGCGCCGAAGCACCGGTCTCAACCTTGATCAGCACGGCCCCTTCGCTGACCTTGGAGCCGAGCTGGACCAGCACTTCCTTGACCGTGCCGGCGACGGTGGACGGCACGTCCATGGTCGCCTTGTCGGATTCCAGCGTGGCGATCGCGTCGTCGACCTTGATGCTGTCGCCGACCTTGACGAACAGGTCGATGACCGGCACGTCGGAGAAGTCGCCGATATCCGGCACCTTGACTTCGACGACGCCACCGCCGGCAGCGGCGGGAGCGGCCACCGGTGCCGCGGCGGGCGCCGGGGTAGCGGCCTGGGCGGCCGGCGCTGGTGCGGCCGCAGCGGTCGCCCCGCTGTCCACCTTGATCAGCACGGCGCCTTCGCTGACGCGGGAGCCGAGCTGGATCAGCACTTCCTTGACCGTGCCGGCGACGGTGGATGGTACGTCCATGGTCGCCTTGTCGGATTCGAGGGTGGCGATCGCATCGTCGACCTTGATGCTGTCGCCGACCTTGACGAACAGGTCGATGACCGGGACGTCGGAAAAATCGCCGATATCGGGGACTTTGACTTCAATGATTTGGCTCATGTTGTCTCTCCCCTTATACCGTCAGCGGGTTCGGCTTGTTCGGGTCAAGGCTGTACTTGACCAGGGCGGCGGCGACCTTCTCGCGTTCGATCTCGCCGGCGTCGGCCAGTGCCTTCAGGGCAGCCAGCGTCACCCAGTGACGGTCGACCTCGAAGTGATGGCGCAATTTCTCGCGGGTGTCGGAGCGGCCGAAACCGTCGGTGCCCAGCGTGACGTACGGCGCCTTGACGAAGGGGCGGATCTGCTCGGCAAACAGCTTGATGTAGTCGGTGGAGGCGACGACCGGGCCCTTGGCGCCAGCCAGCTTTTCCTCGACGTGCGACAAACGCGGCGCTTCGAGCGGATGGAGCAGGTTCCAGCGGGCGGCGTCCTGGCCGTTGCGGGCCAGTTCGTTGAAGCTCGGGCAACCCCAGAGATCGGCCTCGACGCCCCAGTCATTCTTCAACAGGTCGGCGGCGGCGATCACTTCGCGGAAGATGGTGCCGGAGCCGAGCAGCTGGACGCGCGGTCCCTTGCTGTCGGCGCCCTTGCGGAACGAGTACATGCCCTTGATGATGTCGGCTTCGGCGCCGACCGGCATTTCCGGGTGCTCGTAGTTCTCGTTCATCACGGTGATGTAATAGAAGACGTCTTCCTGCTCCTGGTTCATCCGGCGCATGCCGTCCTGGACGATGACGGCGACTTCGTACTGGAAAGTCGGGTCGTAGGAGATGCAGTTGGGCACCAGGTTGGCGAGGATCAGGCTGTGGCCGTCCTCGTGCTGCAGGCCTTCGCCGTTCAGCGTCGTGCGGCCGGCGGTGCCGCCGACCAGGAAGCCGCGGGCGCGCTGGTCGCCGGCGGCCCAGACGAGGTCCATGGTGCGCTGCAGGCCGAACATCGAGTAGCAGATGTAGAAGGGCACGGTCTGCACGTTATGCACGGAATACGAGGTGGCGGCCGCGATCCAGTCGCTCATCGCGCCGGCTTCGTTGATGCCTTCCTGCAATACCTGGCCAGTCTTCGACTCCTTGTAGAACATCAGCTGGTCGTGGTCTTCCGGCACGTAGTTCTGGCCTTCCTGGCTCCAGATGCCGACCGAGCGGAACATGCCTTCCATGCCGAAAGTGCGTGACTCGTCGGGGACGATGGGCACGATGTTCCGGCCAATGACCTTGTCCTTGAGCAGCATGTTCATGATGCGGACGATGGCCATCGTCGTGGACAGCTCGCGGCCTTCGCCGGAAGCCTTCAACAGTGCGGCATAGGTTTCCAGCGGCGGCACCGGCAGCGGCTCGGCCTTGCGGCGACGGCTGGGCAGGAAACCGCCGAGTGCCATGCGGCGTTCGCGCATGTACTGGTATTCCGGCGAGTCTTCGGCAAATTTCAGGTAGGGCAGTTCGCCCAGCTTGTCGTCCGGCACCGGCAGGCTGAAGCGGTCGCGGAAGCGGCCGATCTGCTCGGTGTCCATCTTCTTCTGCTGGTGGGAAATGTTCATCGCCTCGCCGGCCTGGCCCATGCCGAAGCCCTTGATGGTCTTGGCCAGGATCAGGGTCGGGGCGCCCTTGTGCTTGATGGCACGGTCGTAGGCCGAGAAGATCTTGAACAGGTCGTGGCCGCCGCGATTCAGTTGCCAGATTTCGTCATCGGTCCAGTCGGCGACCAGTTCCTTCAGTTCCGGCGTGTTGAAGAAATGCTCGCGGACGTAGGCGCCGTTCTTGGCCTTGAAGGTCTGGTACTCGCCGTCCACGCATTCCATCATGCGTTTTTTCAGGATGCCCTTCTTGTCGCGCTGGAGCAGAGTGTCCCAGTGGGTGCCCCAGATCAGCTTGATGACATTCCAGCCGGCACCGCGGAATTCGCCTTCGAGTTCCTGGATGATCTTGCCATTGCCGCGCACCGGGCCGTCGAGGCGCTGCAGGTTGCAGTTGATCACGAAAATCAGATTGTCCAGCTTCTCGCGACCGGCCATGCCGATGGCGCCGAGCGATTCGACCTCGTCGGTCTCGCCGTCGCCGAGGAAGGCCCAGACCTTGCGATCGCCGGCCTTGGCCAGTCCGCGCGAGTCGAGGTATTTCATGAAGCGGGCCTGGTAGATGGCCTGGATCGGGCCAAGACCCATCGAAACGGTGGGGAACTGCCAGAAGTCCGGCATCAGCCACGGGTGCGGGTAGGAGGGAATGCCCTTGCCGCCGGTTTCCTGGCGGAAGTGGTCCATCTGTTCTTCGCTCAGGCGACCGAGCATGAAGGCGCGGGAATAAACGCCGGGCACCGAGTGGCCCTGGAAGAAGATCAGGTCGCCGCCGTTATCGGCCGACGAGGCGCGCCAGAAATGCGAGAAGCCGACGTCGTACAGCGCGGCGGCCGAGGCGAAGGAGGCGATGTGGCCGCCGACGTTGGTGTCCTTGTTGGCGCGGACGACCATGGCCATCGCGTTCCAGCGGATATAGGAGTGAATCTTGATTTCCATGTCGGCATTGCCCGGGTATTTGGGCTGCTGGTCGGCCGGAATGGTGTTGATGTATTCGGTGTTCGCCGAGTAGGGGATGTCTACACCCTGCAGGCGGGCCTGGCCGATGACTTTCTCGATCAGGTAATGGGCGCGGGTGGGACCTTCCTGGTTGATGACGCCTTCGAGGGCATCGATCCATTCTTTGGTTTCCTGCGGGTCTACGTCGGTGGGGTCGGGCAAGGCGCTAGGCTGGTCGGCCATGATTTTGTCTCCTACGTTGGTTTTCGTTCTGTTTTACCTGGTGAGCAAAACAACTGTAACTCGTTACGGATCGGTTCGCGAGTCCGTAGTTTCCCTAATGCGTGTTCCGCATTGTAAAAACAAAATTCACATCGTGCAATAAGCACAAGCGCGCCCGCAAGGGTTTTTTTATGACGTAAGACGTGAAGTTACAGCGAGGCCCAGCGGGCCAGCGTCGTGCCGTAGAAGGCAGTGGCGATCAGGGCGAGCGGTGCGATGGAGATGAAAACGCGCACGACGCGGGCAATGAAGGGGTGGGCGATGTGCGCCTCGATGAAACAGCGGGCCACCAGCGCCCCCTTCAGCCAGATGATGGCAGCGACCAGCAGCGGCAGCCAGTGCGCTTCCCGGAATCCTTCGCTAAGGCCGAGGCTGGCCAGCGTCAGGGCGACGAGGCTTAGCCAGGCTACGGTCAACCCGCGAAAATGATCGGTTTTGGTGCTCATGCTCAGGCCAGCACGTAGAACATCGGGAAGATGACCAGCCAGATGATGTCGGTGGCGTGCCAGTAGCAGGCCAGCGCTTCGAGTCCGGAGTAATCTTCGGCCGAATAGCCGTGAAAAATAAGGCGGGCGAGTACCCACAGGGTGCCGAGGATGCCCCAGATGGCATGGACCAGATGGGTGAAGGTCAGGTAGTAATAAACGGTGAAGAAAATGCCGCTTTCGCCGTTGATGCCGTGCGCCAGGTTCCAGGTGATTTCAAGCGCCTTGGTCAGCGGGTAGCCGATCGCGATGATCAGGCCGCCGACCAGCCAGGCGATGGCTGCCTTATGTTTGTCCTGGCGAATGGCGTTGACCGAGCAGGCAATGAAATAACTGCTGGTAATCATCAGCAGCGTGATCGTCGTGCCGGAAATCACCGAGAGGCGTTGTGCCCCGGCGTGGAAGGCCTCCGGAAAATGGGCGCGGGCAATGAAATAAACGGCAAAAAGCACCGTGAACTCGACGAACTCGCAGGTGATTCCGGCCCAGATGCCCTTGTTGCCGGGAATACGGCGGGTTTCGGGAAAGGTCATTGGCGAGGAGGCGAGGACGGCGGCGGTCATGGAAGCGTGGCTTTTTGGGCAGCGATCATTGTGGCGCGTTTGCTATCGAGGACGATTTGATGCCCATCAACGGCTCGACAATCCATCGTCGCACTGCGGCGGGCTGGAGATTCTGCTAAAATCCATTCAATTCAAAGGGAAAGGCGTTCGCCTTTCCCGTTTCTTTTTGTTGGATGCGACGATGACAGCTCAAATTATCGACGGTAAGGCCTTGGCCGAAGAACTGCGCCAAAGCTTCAAGGCCCGCGTGGAAGCGCTGGCCGCCAAGGGCCACCGGCCCGGCCTGGTGGTCATTCTGGTCGGCGCCGATCCGGCGTCCGAAGTGTATGTGCGCAACAAGGTCAATGGCTGCCTGGCCATCGGCATGCATTCCGAGAAGATCACTTACGAGGCAACGGTCGACCAGGCCACGGTGCTGCAAAAGATCGCCGAACTGAATGCCGACCCGAACATCCACGGCATCCTCGTCCAGTTGCCCTTGCCGAAGCATTTCGACGAAGAGGCCGTGCTTGAAGCGATCGCCGCCGACAAGGACGTCGATGGCTTCCATGCCGAGAACGTCGGTGCGCTGGCCCAGGGCAATCCGCGCTTCATCCCCTGCACGCCGTACGGCGTCATGAAGATGTTCGAGAAGGGCGGCGTCGATCTCAATGGCCAGGAAGCGGTCGTCATCGGCCGTTCCAACATCGTTGGCAAGCCGATGGCGTTGCTGCTGATCAATGCCGGGGCGACGGTCACCGTCTGCAACTCGCGCACCCGCGACCTGAAATTCCACACCCGCCGCGCCGACATCCTGGTTGCCGCCATCGGCAAGCCGAAATTCGTCACCGGCGACATGATCAAGCCGGGCGCCGTCGTCATCGACGTCGGCATCAACCGTCTGCCCGACGGCAAGCTGTGCGGCGACGTCGATTTCGATGGCTGCAAGGAAACTGCCGGCCAGATCACCCCGGTGCCCGGCGGCGTTGGCCCAATGACGATCACCATGCTGCTGGCCAACACCATCGAGGCCGCCGAGCGAAAGGCTGGGCTATGAACGCCGTCCATCAACCCGTCGTCGGCGTCGTCATGGGCTCGGATTCCGACTGGCCGACCATGCAGGCCGCCGCCGTCATCCTCAAGGAATTCGGCGTGCCCTTCGAGGCCCGCGTCGTCTCCGCTCACCGCACCCCCGATTTGCTCTTCGACTACGCCGCCATGGCCGGTGAGCGCGGTCTCAAGGCGATCATCGCCGGGGCCGGCGGCGCCGCCCACCTGCCGGGCATGCTGGCCGCCAAGACCACGGTGCCGGTGCTCGGCGTGCCGGTGCAGTCGAAAGCGCTGTCCGGTGTCGATTCGCTGCATTCCATCGTCCAGATGCCAAAGGGCATTCCGGTCGCCACCTTCGCCATCGGCGAAGCCGGCGCCGCTAATGCGGCGCTGTTTGCCGTCGCCATGCTGGCCAACGACAATCCGGCGCTGAATGCGAAGCTGCAGGCCTTCCGCCAGGCACAGACCGAGAAGGTCCTGGCCATGAAGCTGCCGGAAGTATGATTGCTGCGACCATGGAAATAACGGCCGGCCCTTCGGTCGACCGGAAATTTTGCCCAAATTCGAAGCACCGATGAGGTTTCAGTCTTGAGCGCCACGATGATTCTCCCGCCTGCCACGCTGGGCATGCTCGGCGGCGGCCAGCTCGGCCGCTTCTTCGTTTCTGCCGCCCACGAAATGGGCTATCAGGTCTGGGTCCTTGATCCGGACAAGAACAGCCCGGCTGGCCAGATCGCCGAACGGCATTTCTGCGTCGCCTACGACGACTATGCCGCGCTCGACGAATTCGCCGCCGGCTGCGCGGCGATCACCACCGAGTTCGAGAACGTCCCGGCCGACACCCTCGACTACCTGGCCAAGTTCGTGCCGGTGCGCCCATCGGCCGCGGCGGTTGCCGTCTGCCAGAACCGCATCGCCGAAAAGTCCTTCCTGCGCGACAACGGCCTGCCGCACGGCCCGTTCGCCGCGATCCATTGCGAAGACGACATCAAGAACGCCGATCCCGCCCTGTTCCCGGCCATCCTCAAAGTCGCCCGTTTCGGCTACGACGGCAAGGGGCAGGCGACGGTGCGCAACGTCGAGGAGGCGCTGCTCGCCTTCGGCCACTTCAAGGGCGAGCATTGCGTCCTCGAACAGCGCCTGACGCTCGACTACGAAGTCTCGGTCGTGCTGGCGCGCGACGAACACGGCCAGGTGCAGTGCTTCCCGACCGGCGAAAACCAGCACACCAAGGGCATCCTCGATGTCTCCATCGTGCCGGCGCGGACCACCGGCTGCGTCCGCAGCGATGCCGAGGAGGTCGCCGCGCGGATCGCTGAAAAGCTCGGCTATATCGGCACCATGGGCGTCGAATTCTTCATCAGCCGCGGCCGGCTGATCGTCAATGAAATGGCGCCGCGGCCGCACAACAGCGGCCACTACACCCTCGACGCCTGCGTCACCAACCAGTTCGAGCAGCAGGTGCGCGCGCTGTGCGGTTTGCCGCTGGGCGAAGCGCGGGCTCACTCGGCTTCGGTCATGGTCAATCTGCTCGGCGACCTGTGGTACGAAAATGCGAACGGCAGCGAAACCTACCGCGAACCGGATTGGGCCAAGCTGCATGCGATTCCCAATCTGAAGCTGCACCTCTACGGCAAGCACCACGCCCGGCCTGGCCGCAAGATGGGCCACTTCACCGTGATCGGCGATAACGCCGAGGCCGTGCAGAAAACTGCGCTGGCCGCCCGTGCCGCCATCGGCATCAAGGACGCATGACACCGTCGGACGCCGATTACGCCCGCGCCGTCGAACTGTTGCGTGCCGGCGAACTGGTCGCCATTCCGACCGAGACGGTCTATGGCCTAGGGGCGGATGCCGCCAACCCGGTTGCTGTCGCCAAAATTTTTGCCGCCAAGGGCCGGCCGGCTGATCACCCGTTGATCGTCCACCTGTCCGGCCACGATGCGGTCGATCACTGGGCCGAACAGGTCCCGGCCGTCGCCTGGGAACTGATGGAAACCTTCTGGCCCGGGCCGCTGACGCTGATCCTGAAAAAGCAGGCCTGGGTCCCCGACGCCGTGACCGGCGGCCAGGATACCGTCGGCCTGCGCGTTCCCGGCCATCCAGTGGCGCTTGAATTGCTGCGCCGCTTCGCTGCTGTCGCTGGCGAACATGCCGGTATCGCGGCACCGTCTGCCAACCGTTTTGGGCGGGTGAGTCCGACGACCGCCGAGCATGTCCGCGAAGAATTGGGCGATGCCGTGCCGCTGATCCTCGATGGCGGTCCGTGCAAGGTCGGCATCGAATCGACCATCGTCGATTGCTCGCGTGGCGAACCGGTCGTGTTGCGTCCGGGGCACATCTCGCCGCTGCATCTCGAAGCCATTATTGGTCGCCGTCCGCTCATTGAAGCTGCCGTCGGGGCGCCGCGCGTTTCCGGTTCGCTTGAAGCTCACTACGCCCCGGCGACACCGCTGCGCATGGTGGCTGGCGCACGCTTGCTCGATTTCATCAATACCCAGCGCCATCGCGGCGGTCGTTGCGCGGTGATCAGCGCCAATCAGCCGCCGCAAGCCGGCATGCCACACGCCTGGCGATTGATGCCGGCCGATCCGGTCGGCTATGCCCATGACCTGTATGCAGCCTTGCGCGATATGGATCACGCCGGCGTAGACCTGATCGTTGTTGAGGCGCTGCCGGAGGATGCAGCATGGGCTGCCGTGGCCGATCGCCTGCGGCGGGCGGTGGCTGGTGCAGGCCGGCACTGATTCCTGCCGCCAGGGAATGATTTCCCGGCGTTACGGTCGACCTCAAAAAACGAGCAATTTCTCCAGCTTGGCGGCGCAGATGAAGTCATTTTCCGACAGGCCGCCGATGGCGTGTGTCCAGTAGTGGACGCGCACATCCTTGTAGCCCACGGTCAGTTCCGGATGGTGATCCTCGCGGTGCGAGACCCAGGCAATGGCATTCACGAAAGCCATTGTTTCGTAGTGGTTGCGGAAGCCAAAGCTCTTTTCCAGGCGCTGTTCGAGCAAGACCCAGCCGGGTAGCTCCTGCAGCAGGCTTGCTGCAGCCTCGGCTGTCAGCGGCGGAATGCCGCCTTCGCAGGGCTGGCAATGCCGGTTCGTAATATCGCAACTGTTCGTCATGTCTCGCCCCTTGCCGTAATGAATCTGATTGCTGAGAGAGCAAACAGCCGGCTTGGTTCCAAAACGAGTGGCTTTGATAAGCGAATTGGAGTGCGCTAGAATCCCTAGTGCGTTGGGGGGGTAGCTCAGCTGGGAGAGCGCCGCGTTCGCAATGCGGAGGTCGGGAGTTCGATCCTCCTCCTCTCCACCAACAACCAGTTTTAAGTAGTCCGGAGAAGGCCAGAAAACCACGGTAAATCAAGGTTTCTGGCCTTTTTTTCGTCCAATGCTATCTGAGCGGTGGTAACCCGGCTTACTGACGGTCGGGCTGTATCAAATTCAGCTCCGCAAGACATTTCTTTGTTATTTCCTGCGCTGTCGCACGAAATGTGTCCT
This sequence comes from uncultured Pseudomonadota bacterium, assembly GCA_946479855.1. Next base: position 23,278 of record CAMLHL010000028.1, on the reverse strand, counting down.
TGAAGCGACTCGCCGTACCGAAAAATACTTGGTCAAGTGGCCCCAGTTGCGGCATGTTCCAGGCGTTTCCCACGCGGGCTCGTCCGATCACGGTGCCACTGGATGGATCAATCACCTTCATCGCTACTTGGACCAGCAATTCTCCACCCTCCATAATCTGATAATTGATCATCCCCGTTTCCAGAATGTACAAGGATTTGTCGCGTGGAAGATCGCTGTAATCTGCCGTGGGCTTAGTGTCGTTGTACCATTCCCTTATTGGCGCCTGCCAGTTTTCCATATGTGCCGTATGACTACGGTTGCTTACCCCTGGAATGGGTTTGACCGTCGGTGCCACCGTGCTTTGCAGCCCATGGGCCAATAACTGTGCTTTGGCTTCATTCGCGAGGATAAGCGTAGGGGTCCAAGCTCCATCCTGGCTTAGTACGGTTTGATAGGATTGTGAAATTTTTTCGCTCCGCTCGGAGGCTTCCGGCAGCTCAAACAAGACCGTGATGGCGTTGACGAGCGCAAAGCCCCTCGCTGTTGCAACAGTGCCTCCTGAGCCAACAATCACCGGGTTAAAACTGGGGGGGATTGCCAATGGTTGAGACGCCATTGCGACAATGAGCACTTCCTTAAGTCCGCCCGTCGCTGCTTTCGGTGGCACCATTCCTTGGCTTAGGCAGCCACTTAGGAGCAGCGATAGGCTGAGGGCAACAAACAGGCGATTCATCGCATCCACCCTCGGGCGCAACAGCTACTGATCGGCCCCGCGGGGGCCATATATCGAATACTAGCCAAGCAGGGCTTATGCACAAGTAATTATTTCGGCGGTGTCTGCCACCGTCTTGGCCTTGCGACGAAATGGGCGACTAGTGGGCGGGCGCGGCTTTCTGCTACCCTAGGGGCACCGCTATCTGGAGCCTTGCCAAATGAAGACTGTCGCCGTCACCATCAAACTGGAACTGGAAGTCCCCGACGACTGGGAACTGGTGGCCTCCTCCGAGGGGGTGGAGGTACTCAGTCTGGGCAATGGTCAGTATTTGGACCTGACTTTCGAGCCCATGGTCGCCGAGGATATCGAGGGTACCTGGACAAATGCTGTCGATGATGAATTCATGAATGACCTACTCGACAGGGTGGTGTCCGAAGATGTGACCTACGAGGTGTGTTCGGCAGCGGCCTCTTGATTCCGGGGGGCTGATGGCGGCATTGCGCCGGGTTGTCTTGGCAACCGAGGGCTTTATTTGCCCACCGCATCCGGTATCGCGTTCGGGTTGATCATTTCCGGCGAGTAATAGAAGTCGACCGCCCACATGCCGGCAATGGCCAGGATGATGAAGGCAGAAACCAAGCCCCAAAGCAGCCGATGGCTTTTTTGACCGGTCTCGGATTTTTCGGGTTTTTGATTGTCGGCCATCGCGCTTTCCTGTCATCGAATGAAGCATGATACTCGGCCGCGCCCAGCCGGCGGCAATGTTACATTTGCCACTAATTGGGTCCGGGTGTGAACTTCTTCACTGACAGCTTTTGCGCCGCGTTTTATCTTGAAAGCGTTCTGGGACGTGTTGATTTTCGAAGTGAGGTCTGGCGAGGTGCGTGATGTCTGTGAAGCGTGAGAAACGAGTGGGTCAGGATCGCCGGGATCGTGAACTCGGACCTCCGGAAGGCTGGCGCGAGCGTCGCAAGGCGGTAGAAAGGCGTATTCCGGAAGTCCGCGAAATTCCGTTTTCCGAGTGGCTGGCTTACCTGCCGACGCGTGACCTGACCGAGGAAGAGCAGGGCTGATTTCGTTGTTCCCCGGCAGGCTTGCTCCGGGGGCGCAGTGCACATGCCGGGTGGTCCGCCGGTAAAAAAATAGCCTCGCTTTCGGCGAGGCTAGAGCGATGGAGTTGGCGCTTACTCTTCGCGTTCGTAGATGATGTCCGATCGCCGGTTCTCAGCCCAGGATTCTTCGTCATGCCCCTTGAGCTTCGGACGAGCCTCGCCCAGCGTCTTGATGCTGATCTGCTTTTCCTGTGCGCCGTGGCCGATCATGGCGCTGCGCACGTTCTCGGCGCGTTTCAGGCCGAGGCGGCGATTGTGTTCCGCGCTGCCGCGTTCGTCGGCGTTGCCTTCGATACGCACGAGCGCTGTCGGATGTTCTGCCAGGTAGCGGGCATGCGCGCGCAGGGCAGGGTCGTAGTCGGCCTTGATGTCGGCGCTGTTGAGGTCAAAATAGACACTGCGCTGGGTGCGCAGGCCGACCGGGTCGATCTTGATCGGGGCCTCGGAGATCGTCGTGGCAGCAGCGGTGGCCGGCCGGGCTTCTGCTTGCAGCTCCGGGGGTACGGGTTGGCCGAGCAGGCCGGGGTGTACCTTGAGCGAGCCGGTTTGCGATATGTTTTTGCTTGGTGGAATTTCGCCTTTCGTGGCGCAAGCGGCAAGCAGTGTGGTGAGCAGAAGTGTGGCGGGCAGGGAAGCGCGCATTTTTGTCTTTTTCGGCGACATGGTGAAGGCCGAATGATAGCTGCTCGCCTGTTCGGCGAATAGTGCTGCGACGCGCTCTTTGGGCCATCGATCAGACTGCTTGCTCTTGAGTTGGAATAAGTAAATTCAAAATTTGTCTTTGTGGTTATAAGTCAGTCGGCTAGATTCGCTTCATTACTTAGTGAGGTACGCCATGAGCCAATTCCGTAAATCGATTGCCGCTGTCCTGTTCGGTCTGGTTACTAGCGCAGCACAGGCCGACGTCACGTTGCTCAATGCGTCCTACGACGTGGCACGCGATGTGTACAAGGATTTCAATCCGCTGTTCCAGAAATACTGGAAGGCGAAGACCGGCGAGACGGTTGAATTGAAGCAGTCGCACGCCGGGTCGACCAAGCAGGTGCGTGCGGTGGCAGACGGACTGGAAGCCGACGTGGTGACCATGAATCAAGCCAACGACATCGAATTCCTGGCCGACAAGGGGCTGGTTGCCAAGGACTGGGCCAAGAAGTTCCCGAACAACGCCTCGCCTTACACCTCGACGATGGTTTTTATCGTGCGCAAGGGCAATCCGAAGGCGATCAAGGACTGGTCCGATATTGCGGCGCCGGGTATCCAGTTGATTATTCCGCACCCGAAAAACACCGGCAATGGCCGCAATACCTACCTGTCGGCCTGGGCCTGGGCGTTGCGGCAGCCCGGTGGCAACGATGCCAAGGCGCAAGCATTCCTCGCCAAGCTGCTGAAGAACGCGCCGCTGTTCGCCGCCGGTGGCCGTGATGCAACGACAACCTTCATGCAGCGTCGGATGGGCGACGTGCTGATCACTTTTGAATCCGAAGCCGAAATGATCGCCAAGGAATTCGGCAAGGGCGAGTTCGAGGTCGTCTACCCCAGCCTGACCATGCAGACCGAATTCCCGGTGGCGTTGGTCGACAAGGTGGTCGACAAGAAGGGGACCCGCAAGCAGGCGCAGGCCTATCTGGATTACCTGTGGTCGAAGGATGGTCAGGAGAATGCCGCGCAGAATTATCTGCGGCCGCGCGATCCCGAGTTGCTGAAGAAATATGTCGCCAGTTTCCCGCCGGTCAAGACCTTTACCGTTGATGAGGTGTTCGGCGGTGCCAACAAGGCGTTTGCTGCGCATTTCAAGGACGGTGGCTCGTTCGACCAGATTTACCAAAGCAAGTAAATGGCGGCAAAAACCCAACGCGTGTTGCCCGGCTTCGGTCTGGCGCTGGGCTACACGCTGGTCTATCTTTCGATCCTGATCCTGCTGCCGCTCGGCGGCATGATCTTGAAGTCCTCCGAGCTTGGCTTCGGGCAGATCGTCGATATCGCGCTCGGCGAGCGCTCGCTGGCTGCGTTTCGCGTCACTTTCGGCGCTTCTTTGCTGGCCGCTACGGTCAACGCCTTTTTTGGCCTGATTGTCGCCTGGATCCTGGTGCGTTATCCCTTTCCGGGCAAGCGCTTCGTCGATGCCCTGGTTGATCTGCCCTTTGCCTTGCCGACGGCGGTCGCCGGCATCACGCTGGCCACGCTGTATGCCGGCAATGGTTGGCTCGGTCGTTACATCGAGCCGCTCGGCATCAAGATCGCCTACACGCCATGGGGCATCGTCGTCGCGCTGACCTTCATCACACTACCCTTTGTCGTGCGCACCCTGCAACCGGTGATCGAGGATATCGAAACCGAAGTCGAGGAAGCGGCGGCCTCGCTCGGTGCCTCGCGCTGGCAGACATTCGTCAAGATTATTTTCCCGGCCATTTTCCCCGCCCTGCTGACCGGCTTCGCACTGGCCTTTGCCCGGGCTGTCGGCGAATACGGTTCGGTGATCTTCATCGCCGGCAACCTGCCCATGGTTTCGGAAATCACCCCACTGCTGATCATCTCCAAGCTGGAGCAGTACGACGTGCTCGGTGCCACGGCACTGGCCGTGGTCATGCTGGGACTGTCGTTTGTGCTGCTGCTGGCGGTCAATATGCTGCAGTGGTGGACGGCCAATCGCCATAAACACAACGAACCGCTCGAAGTGGTGGCGGCGAAAGCGGGGAGTGCGTCATGAAATCGAATCGCGCCACGCAGGAGCCGACCTGGGTTCGCTATCTGCTGCTCGCCATCGGCCTCGGCTTCCTGTTCTTCTTTCTCGGCCTGCCGCTGGTCGCCGTCTTTGTCGAGGCGCTGGCGCAGGGAGTGCCGGTTTATCTGGATGCGCTGAAGGAGCCGGAAACCCGTTCGGCCATCGGTTTGACCGTCGGCATCGCGCTGGCCGTCTTGCCCTTCAACATCGCCTTTGGCGTGGCGGCGGCCTGGGCCATCGCCAAGTTCGACTTCAAGGGCAAAAGCCTGCTGATCACGCTGATCGACCTGCCGTTCGCCGTCTCCCCCGTGGTGGCCGGCCTGATCTTCATCCTGCTGTTCGGTGCGCAGGGAACGTTTGGTGCCTGGCTGTCGGCACACGACCTGAAGATCATCTTCGCTATTCCCGGCATGATCATCGCCACGCTGTTCATTACCTTTCCGTTCATCGCCCGCGAACTGATCCCGCTGATGCAGTCACAAGGCAAGGATGAGGAAGAGGCGGCGGTGTCGCTTGGCGCTTCTGGCTGGCAGATGTTCTGGCGGGTCACCCTGCCCAACATCAAATGGGGTCTGCTCTACGGGGTGATTCTGTCGAACGCCAGGGCCATGGGCGAGTTTGGTGCGGTGTCGGTGGTTTCCGGCCACATCCGCGGCGAGACCAACACCCTGCCACTGCACGTCGAGATCCTCTACAACGAATACAACGCCATCGGTGCCTTCGCCGCAGCCTCCATTCTCGCCTTGCTCGCCCTGGTCACGCTGGTCGCCAAGACTGTCGTTGAGTGGCGGATGAAGAAAGAAACTGAAATGCTGAACGCGGTGCTGGCACCGGAGAAAACCTGATGAGTATCGAAATCCGCAATATCTCCAAGCGCTTCGGCAATTTCGTCGCGCTCGACCACATCAATCTCGACATTCCGACCGGCGAACTGGTTGCCCTGCTCGGCCCGTCGGGTTGCGGCAAGACGACGCTGCTGCGCATCATCGCCGGCATGGAGTCGGCCGAGCAGGGCGAGATTCTCTTTTCCGGCGCCGAGGCGACCCACCTGCATGCCCGCGACCGCAACGTCGGCTTCGTCTTCCAGCATTACGCGCTGTTCCGTCACATGACGGTGTTCGAGAACGTCGCCTTCGGCCTGCGCGTCAAGTCACGCAAGGAACGGCCGAGCGACGCCGAGATCAAGCGCCGGGTCATGGACCTGCTTGGCCTCGTCCAGCTCGACTGGCTGGCCGATCGCTATCCGTCGCAACTGTCCGGGGGCCAACGCCAGCGTATCGCGCTGGCCCGGGCGCTGGCGGTCGAGCCCAAAGTGCTGCTGCTCGATGAACCGTTCGGCGCACTCGATACCAAGGTACGCAAGGAACTGCGCCGCTGGCTGCGCCGCCTGCATGATGAAATGCACATCTCCAGCGTTTTCGTCACCCACGACCAGGAAGAGGCGCTGGAAGTCGCCGACCGTGTCGTCGTCATGAATCACGGCAAGATCGAGCAGATCGGCTCGCCCGACGAGGTCTATTCCAGCCCGGCTTCGCCCTTCGTCTATCAGTTCCTGGGCAACGTGAATGTCTTCCACAGCCGGGTGCAGGGCTGCTATGCCGAGGTTGAGCGCAACGAATCCAGCGAGAAGACGACCGCTTTTGTCCGCCCGCACGATATCGACATTACCCATCAACCGAGTGCCGAGGGTTTGCAGGCGACGGTCCAGCATGTCCATCCGATTGGTCCGCTGGTCCGCATTGAACTGCTGCATGGCAGCGAAATCGTCGAAGTCGAGCTGTCGCGCGAACGGCACGAGACCCTGCAACTGGCCGCCGGTCAGTCGGTCTGGTTCCGGCCGCGCCAGATGAAAGTCTTCGGAGCCGATGCAACGCTACGGTCGACCCCGGAAAAACAGGCATTTTTGTTCTGATCCAGATCGCAGAGGGGCGGCGGGGGCGGATGTTATAATCGGCCCCCATTTCGTGTGCGCCCGCCCAATCCGGTGATCTTTACCCTCGGCATCAATCATCATTCCGCCCCTCTCGCCATTCGCGAGCGGGTGGCTTTCGGCGCGGACAAATTGCCGCATGCGCTGGCTGACCTGACGAGTGACCGGCCGGTGCGCGAGGCGGCGATCCTGTCTACCTGCAACCGTACTGAAATTTATTGCGCCGCCGAATCGCCCAACGTGGTGATCGACTGGTTGGCCCAGTACCATCAGGTCGGTCGCGACGAACTCGCCCCGTATATTTACATGCACGACCAGCCGGAAGCGATCCGCCATGCTTTCCGGGTGGCCAGTGGCCTTGATTCGATGGTTATCGGCGAACCGCAGATTCTCGGCCAGATGAAGGACGCGGTACGCGCTGCCGAAGAGAACGGCACGCTGGGCACCCAGTTGCACAAGCTTTTTCAGCGTTCCTTCTCGGTCGCCAAGGAAGTGCGCAGCACGACGGCGATCGGCGCCAATATCGTTTCAATGGCGGCAGCCGGCGTGCATCTGGCCGAACGTATCTTCGAGTCGATTGCCGGCCAGCGCATTTTGTTCATCGGCGCCGGCGAAATGATCGAACTGTGCGCCGCCCACTTCTGCGCCGGGAAGCCGAAACAGGTCACGGTTGCCAACCGGACGCTGGAGCGTGGCCGGGCCCTGGCCGAGCAATACGGCGGCACGGCCATTCGTCTTGACGAACTGGGCGAGCACCTGGCGGCCCACGACATCGTCGTCTCCTGCACCGCCAGCCCGTTGCCGATCATCGGTCTTGGCATGGTCGAGCGGGCGATCAAGACGCGCCGGCATCGGCCAATGTTCATGGTCGATCTGGCTGTGCCGCGCGATATCGAAGAAGAGGTCGGCGATCTTGACGACGTGTTTCTCTATACCGTCGACGATCTGGCGCAGGTCGTCGAAAGCGGTCTCGAGTCGCGACAGGCGGCCGTCGTCGAAGCCGAAAGCATCATCGCCAACCGGGTCAAGGACTTTCAGGCCTGGTTGGCGTCACGTGACACCGTGCCGGTCATCCGCTCGCTGCGCGATTCGGCCGAGCGCATGCGCCGGCACGAGATGGAGCACGCGATGAAATTGCTGGCCAAGGGCGAAGCACCGGAAAAGGTGCTCGAGCATCTGTCGCTGCGCCTGACCAACAAGTTCCTGCACGCGCCGACTCAGACATTGAATTCAGCCGACGGCAGCGAACGTGCCGACCTGCAGGGCGCCGCGGCGCGGCTTTTCCACCTGCACTCGGGCGATTAGCCGGCGCTGGCGGCCTGTCGTTTGCCGCTGGCGGCAACGATCCGGTTGCGTCCGTCCCGTTTGGCCTGGAGCAGCGCCTCGTCGGCGGCTTCGATCAACGAACTGCCGGTGAGATAGGCGGGAATGGCCGCCACGCCGCAACTGAAGCTGGCCCGCAGGGCGCCCCGGGCATGGGCGTGCGGCAATTCTGAAAAATCCTCGCGGATGCGCTCGAGCAGGGTGATGGCCTGGCCGATTTCGACGCCGCCGAGGGTGACGATGAATTCTTCGCCACCATAGCGCCCGATCAGGTCGGTATTGCGCAGGCGACCGCGCAGCAGCCAGGCGAGGCTGCGGATGACCTGATCGCCGACCGGGTGGCCATAGTTGTCGTTGATCAGCTTGAAGCGGTCGATGTCGATCATGGCCACGGCCAGATGTCCGGTCGGCAGGGCGCGACGCAGCATCTGCTCGAGTTGTTCCTTGGAGGCGGAATGGTTGAGCAGCCCGGTCAGGCTGTCGTGGCGCCCGGAGCGCAGCATGTCGCGGTAGCGCTCGATCTTGGTCTTGACCACCGAGGCGAGAATGATCGGATTGGCCGGCTTGGTCAGGAACTGGTCGCCGCCCAGGCGCAGGGCTTCAACCTGCTGGGCGATGTCGGTCTCGCCGGACAGGTAGATGACCGGCAGCGACTTGTATTCCGGAATCTGGCGCAGCGCCCGGGTGACCTCGACGCCGTTGCAGAAGGGCATGTGCATGTCCATCAGGATGGCATGCGGCCGGTATTCGGCCGTGGCCTGGAGCAGGGCGAGCGGCGTGTTGATGGCGCGGCTGTCGATGCCATGCAGGTCGAGGGCGCGCTGGATATGGGCGACGGCAGTGCGCGAATCCTCGACGATCAGCACGCGATGGGTTTCCTGTTCGCGGCTTTCGACCAGATCGAGAATGCGCGACAGGATGTCGCTGAGCTTGATCTCGGCCGGGATGCAGACGTTGGCCCCGGCCCGCTGCAGGCCGACAATGGCTTCCAGCGAGGAGGGCACCGACAGGCAGTAAATGTAGCTGGTTACGAAGGCTGCCTTCAGGCGCTCGATGGTGGCCACGGCGTGTGGCGGGTAGCTGCTGTTTTCCTGATCGGGGATAAAAATGATGGCCAGCGGACTGTCGGCCAACTGCGGTTCGTCGTCCCAGCTCGCGGTGTAGGCCTTGAAGCCGTAGAAGGAAAGTTGTTCGACCAAGGCCGCGCTCCACGGGTGGGCCGGGCGGGAAATGATCAGGATGTTGCGCTGGCGAACCCAGCGGTCGGTTTCCTCGTCCTCGCTGTCGGTCAGGCGCTTGGCGATGAGCGCCGGCGTTTCATGCTGGCGCAGCACGCGCAGGATGGTGTTCAGTTGCTGGCTGATGCCGTCAGCCTGGGCATCGGCGACCGGGTGGAGGGCGCTGTCGTTGAACAGGGCCAAGGCGCGGTTTTCCAGTTCCTCGCAGGCGCTGGCCAGACCGGGGAGGTTCTGCTGGCCGAGGCGTTCGGTCAGCCCGTTGAGCGACAGGGTGAATTCGATGAACTGATTGAAATCACCGCTGCTGCGATAGCTCTGCCAGCGGAGTTCCAGGGTTTCCGCCAGGGCGATCAGGGAATGGGAGACAGTTTTCATGGCAGACGCGATGAGGGACTCGTGATTATCGAGTTATGCCGTGTTGTTGGCAATCTCCTTCCGTCGCCGATAAGCAGTGTTCTCGGGTACCATTACGCCCCCTTGGTCCCTTTCTCTGGCAGTCCATCCAAAATGAAATCGAGCATCCGCCAAAAACTGGAGTTGCTGGTCGATCGTCTCGATGAAATCGACCGCATGTTGTCGGCCCCCGATGCCGCCGACAACATGGAGCAGTTCCGCAAGTTGTCCCGCGAGCGTGCCGAGGTCGAGCCGGTGGCGATCCAGTTCAACGCCTTCCGCCAGGCCGAGAACGACCTGGCCGAGGCCGAGGCGATGCGCGACGATCCGGAAATGCGCGACTTCGCCGAAGAGGAAATCGCCGCCGCCAAGGCGCGCCTGCCCGAACTCGAAATCGAGCTGCAGAAGCTGCTGCTGCCCAAGGACCCCAACGACGAGCGCAACGTCCTGCTCGAAATCCGCGCCGGCACCGGCGGCGACGAATCGGCCCTGTTCGCCGGCGATCTTTTCCGGATGTACTCGCGCTATGCCGAGCGCCAGCGCTGGCAGGTCGAGGTGCTGTCGGCCAGTGAGTCGGAACTCGGTGGCTACCGCGAAATTATCTGCCGGCTGGCCGGCAACGGCGCCTATTCGCGGCTGAAATTCGAATCGGGTGGCCATCGCGTGCAGCGCGTGCCGGAAACCGAGACCCAGGGCCGCATCCACACCTCGGCGTGCACCGTCGCGGTGATGCCGGAAGCCGACGAGGTCGAGGACGTCAACCTCAACCCGGCCGACCTGCGCATCGACACCTTCCGCGCCTCTGGCGCCGGCGGCCAGCACATCAACAAGACCGACTCGGCGGTACGCATCACCCACCTGCCGACCGGTATCGTCGCCGAATGCCAGGACGGCCGCTCGCAGCACGCCAACAAGGCCTCGGCCATGCGCGTGCTGGCCGCCCGGATCAAGGATGTCCAGGTGCGCGCCCAGCAGAGTGCCATCGCCAGCACCCGCAAGAGCCTGATCGGCTCCGGCGACCGCTCCGAGCGCATCCGCACCTACAACTTCCCGCAGGGCCGGGTCACCGACCACCGCATCAACCTGACGCTGTACAAGATCGCCGCGATCATGGATGGCGACATGGATGAGCTGCTCGGCGCGCTGGCTGCCGAACACCAGGCCGACCAGCTGGCGGAACTGGCCGAACAGCACTGAATGTAGCGTCGGCTAGGAGCCCGGCCGGCGTAGCCAGGCGGTCAGCACGCGTTGCAGTTCGGCGGCCACGATTGGCTTGCTGAGGTAATCGTCCATGCCGGCATCGAGGCAATGCTGGCGGTCGCCTTCCATCGCGTTGGCCGTCATGGCGACGACGGGGGTTTCCGGGTTGATGCTGCCGCTCGTCGATTGGCGAATGTGGCGCGTGGTCTCGAAACCATCCATGATCGGCATCTGGCAATCCATCAGGATCAGGTCGGCGGGGAACTCGTTGAGCCGGGCCATCGCCTGTGCGCCGTCGGCTGCCAGTTCGACTTGGCAGCCGAGCTTCTCGAGCATCATGCCGACCACCTTGCGATTGATCTGGGTGTCGTCGACGATCAGAATGCGGTAACCGTCCCAGCGTTGTTCAAGCGCGGATTCATGTCGGCTTGCCTCGCTCTGCCCGGGGCCGGGGAGGCCTGCGGTAATCGTGAAGCGGAAGGTCGTGCCGATGCCGGGTGCTGATTCCACTTCGATTTGGCCGTCCATCAAGGTGATCAGGCGACGGCTGATGGATAACCCAAGCCCGGTGCCCCCAAAGCGTCGGGTATTGCTGATGTCGGCCTGGTAGAAGGGGGCGAACAAATTGCTGACGACTTCTGGCGGCATGCCGATTCCCGTGTCGCGAACCACGAAGGCAAGTTGCAGCCGGCCGCCGCTCAGCGGGCCCGTGCTGGCTTCGAGCGTGGCCGAACCCTGCTCGGTAAATTTGATGGCATTGCCGAGCAGATTGAGCAGGACCTGACGCAGGCGAACCGAGTCGCCGAGGATGTTGGCCGGAAAGTCCGGGCCGAGCGTCCAGGTCAGGGCCAGTCCCTTGGTTTCGGCGGCGGGGGAGAGCAGGCTGATGACCTCGGTGATGACCTGTCGCGGCGCATAGATGGCCTCTTCGATGCGCATCTTGCCCGCCTCGATCTTCGAGAAATCGACGATATCGTTGATGATGGTGAGCAGGGCCGTGGCGCTGCGGTCAATGGTCTCGACCAGGTCGCGTTGCTGCTCGTTCAGGGGGCTCTGCTGCAACAGATAGCCCATACCGATCACACCGGTCATCGGCGTGCGCAATTCGTGGCTCATGTTGGCCAGAAACTGACTCTTGGCGGCGTTGGCGGCTTCGGCATCCTCCTTGGCCTGGCGCAGCGTGGCTTCGTTGTCGCGCAGGCGGGTGATGCTGTCCGCCAGGCGCTGGCTCATCCGGTTGAAAGCACGGGCCGTTTCTGCCAGTTCGTCGCTGCCGCTTACGGCCAGCGGCCGGTCGAAACGACCGTCGGCAATTTCGCGGCTGGCATCGCGCAAGGCGGTCAATTGGCGGGTCAGGTAGGTGCCCAGGATCAGCGAAAAGAAGGCGACCAGTCCCATTTCCAGGGTGGAGAGCAGGAGAAACCAGCTTTGCGTCCGGTTCAGGGCCTGCATGAAGGGGGCTATGTCGATCCCGAACTGGATATGGCCGAAGGTCGCGTCGGCAACGCTGATGACTTCGTCGCGGTCGAGTATGCCATCCTGAACGTCGGTGACGCTGGCATCCGGGGAGGGGGGCCGTGCCGGCAAGACGCCACGTTCGACCATGACCCCGCCGCGAGCGTCGAGGAAGCGGATATAGCTGATTTCGCCCGTGGCCAGGACGTCGCCGGCGATCGTGTCGATGGTCGCCAGGTCGTAGGCAACCATTGCATCGCGCGCGCTGGCGGCGAGCAGGCGGGCCGTGACCGCAGCGCGCCGATTGATCTCGCGTTCGTTCGACTCACGAAACAGGCCGACAATGCTGAGGCCGAGAATGGCGAGCAGGACGCCTTCGATCAAGGCGACACCAAGGATCGTCTTGGTGCGGAATTTCATCAGTGGGTCGCCTGGCTGCTCTTGCCAACCGGAAGCTGGATGCGAAGTTTGCGGATTTCGTCCCATTCCTTGTCGGTCGCCGCCTCGATGCCCGTGAAGCTGAGCGGCTCCAGCACTTTTCGCCCGGCTTCATTCTGGTCCAGCGACTGCATGCCGGCGAGGATCCTGGCAACCGTTTCGTCCGGCAGGCGAGGATGGGCGGCAAATGCGTGGGGGACATAGGCCGGTGTCGTCGCCAAAATGCGCAATTGACTGGCGATGGCCGGATCGATTGCTTCGAGGGTGCGCGTGATGCCGCCGCCGGCGGCAAAACTGCCTTGGGCAACGCCGCGATAGACGGAATCATGGGAGCTGACAAAGCGGGCATCGATGTCGATATTCTGGCGCGAGAACTCTCCGCGGGGCAGGATGCTGGCGGCAAAGGCTGCCGGTGCGGGAAAGGCGACGATGCGCCCGGCCAGTTCATCGAGTTGCCGGACCGGCGAATCCTTGCGGACGACAATGATGCCGACCAGCCTGCGCCCCTTTTCGCGGGCGAATGCGCGGTAGCCCGGGCGCTGGCTGAAAATGGTGTAATGGTACGGATTCATATAGGCGATGTCGTATTCGCCTTGTTTCATCCGCTCCTCGAAGGTCGGGATATCGGGGGCTGTGCGAAAGCTCAGGCGCGTGCCGGTACGTTGCGAAAGCTCGGCGAGCAGGGGGATCCAGGTCTTGGCCAGGGCGGTCGCCGCTTGCTGCGGGACGATCCCGACACTGATTTCCTCGCCGGGAGTGGCACGTGCACTCCCTTCGGCAAACAGCAGGCAGGCCGCCGATAACCAGCCAAGAAAACATTTAATTGCTAAATTCATTAAATTCTCCTCCGCGAAATTTTGCGGGGGGGCTCGGGCAAAGGCAAGCTTAATTCCCTGTTTGCGAGCTAAATTTGCGAAAATACGGGCCCTGAAAATGAGGAAGCAACCTTGACCGTTACCCTGGGGGCCGCTCTGGCGCAGGCCAGAGGCAAAATCGACCGGCTCGACGCCCGCCTGCTGCTGCAATACGCCACCGGTTGCAGCCACGCCGATCTGCTGGCCAGGCCGGAAACGCCGGTCATTGCGCCGGCCTGCGAGCAGTTTGTCGCATGGGTGACGCGCCGCGCCGCCGGCGAGCCACTGGCCTATCTGGTCGGTGAGGCTGAATTTCGCGGCCGGGTCTTCCAGGTGTCGCCGGCCGTGCTGATTCCGCGTCCGGAAACCGAAGTGCTGATCGATCTGGCCCTGGCCCGGCTGCGCGGCCTGGCCGCGCCGAAAGTGCTCGATCTCGGCACCGGCTCGGGCATCGTCGCCATTTCGCTGGCGCTGGAATGCCCGGCGGCGACGATTGTTGCGGTCGACCTGTCCCAAGAGGCCATTTCCGTAGCCCGCAACAATGCCGGCCGCCTAGGAGCCCCAATCGATTTCCGCACTGGCGACTGGTTTGCACCCCTGGCCGGCGAGCATTTCGACCTGATCGTTTCCAATCCGCCCTACGTCGCCGATGGCGATCCGCATCTGGCCCTCGACGGCCTGCCGTTCGAGCCGCAGATGGCGCTGACCGACGGCGGCGACGGCCTCGAATGCATCCGCCGCATCGTCGCCGGCGCCCCCGACCATTTGGATGCCGGTGGCTGGCTGCTGTTCGAACACGGTTACGATCAGGGCGAAGCCAGCCGGAACTTATTGGCCGCCGCCGGGTTCAAACCGGCATCCACTTTCCCCGACCTGGCCGGCATCGACCGTGTTTCAGGCGCCTATCTGTAAATCTGGAGAAATCATGTCCGAAGTTCAGCAACGCATTCACGCCACCGTGACCGGCAATCCGGTTGTCCTTTACATGAAGGGCGATGCGAAATTCCCGCAGTGCGGTTTTTCGGCGACCGCCGTGCAGATTCTCAAGGTCTGCGGCGTCAATGAATTTGTCACGGTCAACGTGCTGGCCGATGAGGAAATCCGCAATGGCATCAAGGAATACGCCAACTGGCCGACCATTCCGCAGCTTTTCATCAAGGGTGAATTCATCGGCGGCTGCGACATCATGAAGGAGATGTACCAGACCGGCGAACTGCAGCAATTGCTGGAAGGCATCGCCGCCTGAAACTGCTGGTTGTCGTTGAAAAAGCCCGCCGCTTGGCGGGCTTTTTTTTGCATGGATTCTGGACTAGTGACGGTTCGTTTCGAAGGTGCGGGCATCCAGATAAGTTTTGACGGCCCACACGGCTTCTTCGGTGAAGACGCTGCCATAGGCCGGCATGGTGAAGCGACCTTCCCCATTTTTCTTGCCGTGCAGGGTGATGTCCTTGAAATACTCGTCAGAGTCCTTCAGGCAGGCTGCCTGTTGGTCTTTGCTTTTCATGTCGACACAGTCTTTGGCGAGCGCCAGCAGGTCGGGGGCAACTCCGCCGGATACCGCATTCAGGCCGTGGCAGCCGGCACAGTTATGCATGTATCCCTCTGCGCCGATGGCGATAGCCTTCTCGTTGCCCCGGTAAGGATTGGCCGCAGCCGATTCCTGGGCTATCGGCTGGAGTCCGGTGGTGTCGATGGGGTGCGGGGTGACGTCGCCGTGCGCAAAGGCTTTCAGCGAAACGAAGATTACGAACAGCCCGACGGGGAAAGGGCGGCGATAGATCGGGGATTTCATGACTATTCTCCTGGTGGTTCGATTTTGGTGGCCTTCGTTGAGGCTCGCGCGTAAGACACGCAAACTCATTTTCATTCGGGCAACGTGATTGAGTCGTCCGAATAGCATTCGGTTCTGGATCAATGGAACTGGATTTCTACTCGCTGGCGGCAAACGTTTGCCGTACATGATTTCTGACGCCCCTTGGTGCCAAAGATGATGCGGCGGATTCTTGATTTTTCGACGCCAAGTTCATGGAGTTGGTCGGCCACGGTGGCCAGCCTTTGTTCCATGATTGCCAACGTATAGGTTCGGCTGCCGAAGCTTTCCGAGTAACCGATCAGTGTCGCCGTGCGTTTTGGATTTTGCCGAAGATACAAGGCGTGTTTTTGGAGTTTCTGCAAGCCGCTTGCCGAGAGATGCGAGTCGCCGACCGGAAAATAGATGTTCTGGTCTGAAGATGGCTCCTTCGCTATTTCCTTGGTTGTCGGGCGAACTGCCTCTGTCGTTCCGACGGCTTCTGGTTTCGGGGCGCTTTCCTCTTGGCCGGAGGTTTCCGGCAGAGCGTGCGCCATCGGCATGGCGGGGGTCGGCGCAGAATCCGCTGGAGGGGCGTTTTTCGGGATGCCGGAACAGGCGCTTAGCGAGGCGAGAGCAAGGGAAAGCAGCACGTTCAGGGGCTGCTTCCTTGCTCTTCGCTCCAGCCGCCGGGATGCCTTGGCGTTTGTTGACGTCAATTTAGCGGATGACCCGGAATGCCTTATTCACCGGGATAGGCAATGTCAGCCCGGCGATTTTTTGCCCAGGAGGCTTCGGTGTGGCCTTGGGCAACCGGTTTTTCGCTGCCGAAACTGACCGTCTCGATCTGGCTGTCGCGTACGCCGTATGCAATCAGACCCTGTTTGGTAGCGTCAGCACGGCGCTGGCCAAGCGCCAGATTGTATTCGGCACTGCCTCGTTCGTCGGCATTGCCGCGGATCATCACCTTGACGCCCGGTCTGTTGGCCAGGAACTTGCCGTGAACTTCGATCAGCGAAGCGTAGTCTTGCTTGATGACGTTGCTGTCCAGATCAAAAAATACACTGCGCTTCGAAAGCGGATTGGCGGGGTCGCGGAGCGCAGCCAGATCAGCGGCTGACAGTCCGGTAGACGTTTCCGCGACCGGTCGGGGCGTGTCCGGGGCCACGACGTTTTTCGGGGTGACAGGTGCGACATTGCCGCCCGTGGTCGAGCAGGCGGCTACCAGGCATACGGCGGACGCCAGCAGAGTTTGGCTGAGTATTTTTTTCATGGATGTTTCGATCGTTAATTTGGCTGAAGTTGTTAAGTCGGCATGCGCCTGATGAACTTGGCGCGAGCGTCGATCCCTAACGCATGGGAAGTGACATGCGGGCATGGATCACTCATTGCTTAGCATGTCACATGCCAACCTTACGTATTTCTAAGGCATTGGTTATAAAAGATATTTCGTGATTTCTATATCTTTTGTTATCGTCTGTTGTTGCGTTATGCAACGGAAAGCGGCTTTTGAGCTAGAAATGAGGGTATCCACTTGAATTCACGGTTTAAAAAGCCCCCTTGTTTGTTGCTATATGCAACATCTAGTGTTGCAAAAATGAAATTATGAAAGCATTCAGATCGCTGCACTCGAAGATACTGTTCGGCTACTCGGCGGTTGGCGTTTTATTCGTCATCCTCGTTTCAAGTGCGCTCGTACAGTTCCGCCTTCTCCAGGAAGAGTTGTCCAAGCAGAAGGAGGTCACGACCTTTTACGATGAATTGCGGGATGCGCGGCGCTTGGAAAAGAATTTCCTGCTGCATGAAAAACTCTCCGATCTGGAAGGGGCTATTGCCCAAGGAGAGGCGGCGCTGCAGGCATTTGACAGGGTCCGGGGGATGCCCATTGCGCTCAGTGGGGAGGAAGCGAATTCGGTCAGTTTGTACATCAGCCAGTTGCGCGATCTGCTGGATAGCGTGCGCCAGGCGTCGGTGACCCAGGCGCAGATCGAGCAGGCCTTTCAATCCGGGAGCAAGGCGCTCAAGCTTGGTGAACGGCTGAATCTGGATGCGCAGGAGAAAGTCGAGGCAGCGCTGCAGCGCCATGATAGCTATCTGGTCCGGACGATCTGGGTCAGTCTTGCCCTGGGGCTGATTGCCGGACTGCTGGTGACGCGCAGCGTGGTCCGACCCTTGCGCGAGATTGAGACGAGTCTGAGCAAGGTGGCCCGCGGCGAGGTCGGTCAGGTCGATGGCAACGATGCCGGCGACGAGGTGGAATCACTGACCCGATCGATCAACAATACCCTGCGCGAGCTGGAGACCCGTCAGGCGAGCCTGGCCCGTTCGTCGAGACTGGTCGCCTTGGGGACCATGCTTTCTGGGGTGGCCCATGAGTTGAACAATCCACTTTCCAATATTTCTTCCTCGTGCCAGATTTTGCAGGAAGAGTGGTCTGAGCTGCCGGATCAGCAAACCCGCCTGTTGCTCGGGCAGATCGACGACCAGGTGATGCGTTCGCAACGGATCGTCTCTTCCCTGCTCAATTTTGCCGGGAGCACCACGCTCCACAGGGTGCCCAGAAATCTCCTCGAACTGGTCAACGAATCGCTGGCGCAGCTCCGCAATGTCATGCCGTCAGGCATTTCGCTGAGCATCGATATCGACCCGCAACTGGTCATCAATGTCGACCCGCTGCGTTTTCAGCAGGTTCTGATCAACGTCATCAAGAATGCCCTGGACGCCATTTCTGGCGCTGGGCGAATCGCGATCCGGGCATGGCGTGAGGAATTTCCTGAAGGGCACGGGACAACGCTGGAAATCGAGGACAACGGCCAGGGAATCCCCGGCGAGGTCTTGCCGAGAATCTTCGACCCGTTTTTTACGACCAAGCCGGTGGGGAAGGGGACGGGCCTCGGCTTGTTCGTGACGCACGAGATTGTCAGCCTGCACGGCGGGATCATTTCTGCCGAAGCGGTGGCGACAGGGGGAACCCGCCTCTGGATGCATATTCCGGATCATCTGGATTCCGAGGGTGAAAAGCGTGAGTAATCACCGCATATTGATTGTCGACGACGAGGAAATCGCTCGCCAGAATCTGCTACATGTCCTCCGGCGCGAAGGCTATGCCGTCGATGACGCGGCGACCGCCGAGCAGGCGCTCGAACGGTTGGTCAGTGCCGAATACCAGTTGGTCCTGACCGACCTGCGCATGCCCGGCATGGACGGCCTCAGTCTGTTGCGGCGGATCAAGGAGCAGAATCTGGCGACCGAGGTGATCGTCATCACGGCACATGCCAGTACCGAATCCGCCGTCGAGGCGATGCGCGCCGGCGCGTTTTTCTACGTCGAAAAGCCTTTCCGCCTGGCCGAAGTGCGCAAGATCGTCCAGGAAGCGTTCGAAAAGAGCGCCTTGAAAATTGAAAATACGGCGCTCAAGGCGGCGCTTTCCAAAGCCGCCAGCAGCCATCGGATTGTCGCCAATTCGCTGGCCATGGACGATGTGCTGTCCACGGTGGCCCGCGTCGCGCCGAGCGAATGCTCGGTGCTGATTCATGGCGAAACCGGTACCGGCAAGGAGCTGGTCGCCCGGCATGTGCACGAACTCAGCATGCGGGCGGCCAAACCGTTCATGGCCCTGAATTGCGGCGTACTTTCCGATGAATTGCTGGCCAATGAACTGTTCGGCCATGAGCGCGGCGCCTTCACCGGCGCGGCGGCGAGCAAAACGGGCCTGATTGAGGCGGCCGAAGGCGGGACGCTTTTTCTCGACGAGGTGACCGAAATGTCGCCGCTGATCCAGGTCAAGCTGCTCCGCTTCCTGCAGGAACGGGAGTATCTGCGCGTCGGCGGCACCCAGTTGCAGAAAGCGAATATCCGGATTGTCGCGGCGACCAATCGCGATCCGGAACTGGCGGTCGCTGAAGGGCGCCTGCGCCAGGACCTGTATTTCCGGCTCAACGTGGTCGGCATTCGCATTCCCGCGCTGCGGGAGCACAAGGAGGATCTGCCGATCCTGACCAGCCATTTCATCAGTCGGTTTGCCAGCCGTATGGGGAAAACACCGCCCCGCCTCAGCCCGGAAGCGCTCGATTGCCTGTTGGCTTATGATTTTCCCGGCAACATCCGTGAGCTGGAAAACGTCATGGAGCGTGCCATGGCTTTATCCAGCGGTCCGGTCATCGAGGTTACGGCCCTGTCGGAAAATATTCGGACTGGCCGGCATCAAGCGGCCGCGAGGACGCTTCCCGAGCCATTGCCGACCATCGCCCAGCTCGAAAAAGAGCACGTCCTGAAAGTTCTTGCCCGCTGCGAGGGCAATCGCGCCCAGGCCGCCAAGATCCTGGGAATTGACCGGGTCTCGCTGTGGCGCAAGTTAAGAAGTTACGACGAGCCAGAGACCCTGGAACGCGCCCGGTCATGACCTTTTGGCGGCCATCCCGGCGAGGTGTCGCTGAGCCGTCAAAGCCGGCGGTACGGGAGTCGGTCGCTCATTTGCCGGCCGAAAACTCTTCGTAGGCCCGTATCGCTTCTGCGGCGTACATCAGTGCCGGGCCGCCGCCCATATAGACGCAGACGCCCAGCGTTTCCATCAACTGTTCGCGCGTGACGCCGAGGCGGATCAGGGCCTTGACGTGATAGCCGAGGCAGCCGTCGCAGCGCTGCGTGACGCCGATGGCCAGCGCCAGCAATTCCTTGTCCAGTTCGCTCAGCGCGCCGGCCTTCATGGCGTTGCTCGCCAGCGCCCCGAAGCCTTGCATGGTTTCCGGAATTTCCTTGCGCAAGGTGCCCAAGGCCTTGGACAGGTCGCGCGTGATCGTGTCGAAGGATTTGCTGCTCATGATCTACCTTATTTGTATATAAGAATATTCTTATTATAAGCAGCGAAAAAACCGCTGGCAAATACCAGCGGCTTCGGGGGCGGCTGTGCTCAGCCCAGCCGCTGGCGGGCGCGGACGATGGCGGCCTTGACCTGTTCCGGGGCGGTGCCGCCGATGTGGTTGCGGCTGGCCAGCGAGCCTGCGACGGTCAACACCGAAAAAACGTCATTTTCCACCTGCGGGCAGAAGGCCTGCAGTTCAGTCAGGGACAGTTGCGGCAGGTCGACGCCCTTCTGTTCGGCGGCCTTGACGGCGTGGCCGACGGCTTCGTGCGCGTCGCGGAAGGGCAGGCCCTTCTTGACCAGGTAGTCGGCGAGGTCGGTGGCCGTGGCGAAGCCCTGGGTCAGCGCGGCCTGCATGGCTTCCGGCTTGACGGTGATGCCGCCGGCCATGTCGGCGAAGATGCGCAGCGTGTCGGTGACGGTATCGACGGCGTCGAACAGCGGTTCCTTGTCTTCCTGGTTGTCCTTGTTGTAGGCCAGCGGCTGCGACTTCATCAGGGTCAGCAGGCTCATCAGCTGGCCGTAGACGCGGCCGGTCTTGCCGCGCGCCAGTTCCGGCACGTCCGGGTTCTTCTTCTGCGGCATGATCGACGAGCCGGTGCAGAAGCGGTCGGCGATCTGGATGAAGCCGACGCGCGGGCTCATCCACATCACCAGTTCTTCCGACAGGCGGCTGATGTGCATCATCAGCAGCGAACAGGCGGCCGTGAATTCGATGGCGAAGTCGCGATCCGAAACGGCATCCAGCGAGTTCTCGCAGACGCCTTCGAAGCCGAGCTGCTCGGCGACGAATTCCCGGTCGATCGGGTAGGTCGTCCCGGCCAGCGCGGCGGCGCCGAGCGGCAGGCGGGCGACGCGCTTGCGACAATCGACGAAGCGCTCGGCATCGCGGCCGAACATTTCGAAGTAGGCCAGCATGTGGTGGCCGAAGGTGACCGGCTGGGCGACCTGCAGGTGCGTGAAGCCGGGCATCGGGGTCGCGGCTTCCTTCTCGGCCAGATCGACCAGCGCCGAACGGAAGGCCTTGATCAGCGCCAGGATGTCGTCGATGGCATCGCGCAGGTAGAGGCGGATGTCGGTGGCCACCTGGTCGTTGCGCGAACGGCCGGTGTGCAGGCGCTTGCCGGCGTCGCCAACCAATGCGGTGAGGCGCTTCTCGATGTTGAGGTGCACATCCTCGAGGTCGAGCGACCACTCGAACTGGCCCGACTCGATTTCCGTGCTGACGATGGCCATGCCCCGTTCGATATCGGCGAGGTCGGCGGCGGCGATGATGCCTTGCTTGGCGAGCATCCGGGCGTGAGCCAGCGAGCCGCGAATGTCCTGGCGCCACATGCGCTGGTCGAAGTCCACGGAGGCCGTGTAGCGTTTGACGAGATCGGAGACGGGCTCGGAGAATCGGCCGGCCCAAGTGTATTGATTGGCGTTGGAGGTCATGACTCTGGTCTAGAATGGGGCGATTGAGCGCGAATCGGACAAAATCCGCAGCAAGAATGACAAGTATACGGCACTTTCCCGCAACCTACCCCTTGCCCGACTGGCGCAATTTCGGCGTGATGCTGCGCGTCCTGCTCGGCATCAACGGCCTGGCGGCGCTCGCTGCGCTGGTCCAGGCGCCGGATATCGGGAACTGGGGCGAGCGCTACATGGCCTTGGCAGCGGTCGTCGAGCCCTTGCTGCTGATCAGTCTCGGCCTGCTCTCGCTGCTCCGCGATGTCCTGTGGCGGTTGCCGCTGCGGCTCGGCCAGGCAGCTGTGCTGGCGCTGGCCGGTGGGCTGGCGGCGGTACTGTTCCTCTACGCCAGTTCGCTGGCTTTGGCCGATAGCGGCGGTGTGCTGCGGGTCGGTTTGCTGGCCATTGCTGCCGCCTGGCTGCTGCTGGCCTATTTCGAGTTGCGTTCGCGCGCTTTCTCGCCGGCCCAGGCCGAGGCCAGGCTGGCGGCGCTCAATGCCAGGATTCGGCCGCATTTCCTGTTCAACTCGCTGAATGCCGTGCTGTCGCTGATCCGCGCCCGGCCGCAGCAGGCCGAGGCGGCGCTCGAATCGCTCTCCGATCTGTTTCGCGCCGCCATGCGCGATCCCTGCGAACTGGTCAGCCTGGCCGATGAAATTGCCCTGGCCAAGCAGTATCTCGAACTCGAAAACATCCGCCTCGGCGAGCGCCTGGCGGTCGACTGGCAAATCGGGGCGGTTTCCATGGCGCTGCCGATCCCGCCGCTGATGCTTCAGCCGCTGCTCGAAAACGCCGTCTACCACGGCATTGAACCGTCGCCGGCGGGCGGCACGGTACGCATCGCCATTGAACAGCGCGCTGATGAGCTGCTCATTGCCATCGCCAATCCGACCGCCGGTCAGGTGCATCGCGCCGCTGGCAACCAGATTGCGCTGGCCAATATCCGCGAACGGCTGGCCCTGTATTACGATCTCGAAGCCCGCCTGGAAACCGAAGTCAGCGATCATCAATATGAGGTTCGCATCACCCTGCCATGCCAACGCCGCCTGCTGTCCCGCTGAGAATCCTGATCGTCGATGACGAACCGCTGGCGCGCGACCGCCTGCGCGACCTGCTGTCCGATATTGCGCTGCAACTGCCGAGCGAAGTGGTCGGCGAGGCCGGCAATGGTCTGGCGGCCCTTGAGGTGTTGCGTGAGCAGGCGGTCGACGTCGTCCTTGCCGACATTCGCATGCCGGGCATGGACGGTATCGAGCTGGCGATCCACCTTGGCCGGCTGGAGCGATCGCCGGCGGTAATTTTCACCACCGCCTACGACAACTATGCCGTCCAGGCTTTCGACCTCAATGCCGTCGATTATTTGCTGAAACCGGTGCGCACCCAGCGCCTGCTCGCCGCCCTGCAGAAAGTCCCGGGGCCGCGCCCGGATGCAATGCTGCTTGCCGGCATCGGCCAGGAAGTACGCGGTAGCGGGAGAACCCATCTTTCGTGCCACGAGCGCGGCCGCCTGCTGCTGGTGCCGATCGGCGAGGTCCTCTACTTCAAGGCCGATCTCAAATACGTCACGGCCCGTACCGTCGAACGCGAATACCTGCTCGACGAAGCCCTGACCCATCTCGAAAACGAGTTCGCCGAGCGCTTCATGCGCCTGCACCGTGCCGTGCTGGTCGCCAAGACGGCGCTGGCCGGCTTCGAAAAAGCTGCCGGCGACGATGCCGAGGCCTACGGTTGGGCGTTGCTGCGCGGTGTGCCGGAAAAACTGCCGGTCAGCCGCCGGCAATGGGCACCGGCCAAGGCGCTGGTCAAGAATTCCT
>CAMLHL010000027.1 GCA_946479855.1 uncultured Pseudomonadota bacterium | reverse complement strand
GCTTCGTCGCCTGGGGCCGCGGCACCTTCTGCGGCTGGCTCTGCCCCTTCGGCGCCCTGCAGGAATTCGTCGGCCTGCTCGCCAACAAGCTGCGCCTGCCCCGCCTGACGCTGGCGCCGACACTCGCCCGGCGGCTGGAAAATGGCCGCTATGGGGTGCTGGCGGTACTCGTCGGCTGCGCCCTGTTCGCCCCGGCAATCGGCGAGAACCTCAACGAGGTCGAACCGTTCAAGACCAGCATCACCGTCGCCTTCAACCGCGGCTGGCCGTTCGTCGCCTACGCGGCGGCCCTCCTGCTGGCCGGCGCCTTCTACTACAAATTTTTCTGCCGCTTCATCTGCCCGCTGGGCGGCGCCATGTCGCTCGGCGGCAAACTGCGCCGGCTGGACTGGCTGGGCCGCCGCAGCGAATGCGGCCAGCCCTGCCAGCGCTGCAAGGCGGAGTGCAAGTACGACGCCATCGAGACGAACGGCGAGATCCGCTACGACGTCTGCTTCCAGTGCCTGGACTGCGTCGGCATCTATCACGACAAGCAGCGCTGCGTGCCGATCATGCTCTTCGACAAGAAGGGGCGGACCTTGACCCCGCGGCGCAGCCCGGCATGAAAATGCCCGCCCGGGACAGGCGTGCCTCCGGGCGCCCCGCAGCGCCGGCAGGGGGAGCACAACTGCCGGCGCCGACAATCAGAACAGGGTCAGCAAACGCAGGTTGAGACGGTTCTCCTCGCGGAAGCCGTTTTCCACCGCGATGTCCCGCCCGTAGTTGGCCAGCAGTTGCAGGGTCGGCGTGATGAAGTAGGCGGAGCCGACCGTGAACTTGGTCGTGCGCTGGCGATTGTTCTGCGCCACATCGTCGATTTCCGTTTCGCCGCCGGTCACGTGGGAAAGGCCGAGACGCACGTCCCAGGCCGACGTCAGGTTGTAGCGCAGGTGCGTCTGCAACTGGTACTGGGCTTTCTGGGTCAGCTGGGCGCTGCCCGGCCCGAAATCGTCGTTCTTGCCATAGAAGGTCACGTCACCGATCACGTCGAGCAGCAGCTTGTCGGCCAGCGGCGTGATGTAGCCGCCCTGCAGGGTCAGGCGCCAGCGGTTTTCGCCGAGGTTGAGCGCACGGTTCCGGTCGTAGTCGCCGGTCGGCAATTGCAGGAAAGGCGTGAGACCGAAATAGGTGCTGCTTTCCGGCTTGTTGACCAGCCACAGCGTGGTGGCCAGGATCAGGTCGCCGACGCCGCTCTCCTGCCCGAGGCCGGCAAGGCTGTCCTTGCCCTTCAGCGAGCCGAAGGGGAGCAGGAATTGCGGATCGATGATGTAGCCGCCGACATTCATGTAATGCACGCCGCGCAGGATGCCGACATCGGAATCGAGCCGGTTGCTGCCGGGCAGCTTGTTCCCGTTGGCATAAATGGCATCGCGCGAGGCGTACTGGTAATAGGCCGCCGCCAGGGTCGTGCCGGCCGGCAGCGCCGTGTAATCACCGGCATCGACATCGAATGCCGAGGCCTGAGTGGCGAACAGCGCACCCAGCGCCAAAGCCAGAAATCGAAAACCCGGCGTGCCTGCCGGCGGCAGCGCATGATTGTTATTGTTATTTAAATTCCAGTTATTACCCATTTAACTTGTCTCCGTGACGATGATAATCAGAGGATGCAGTGCCTCCTCCTGCATGCCTTCCACTCGGGAAAGCAGTTAGCGCCACAGCGAAATGCATACCAAGCCGCGGAAAAGGATTTTTCCCGGCGTTGAAAAGCCTTGCATAACGTGCATAATCAACAAGATAAGCAGTGGAATGACGAGACTGGACCGGCCAAGCGGAAAATGTCTAGTTTCTGTACACATTCCCGCGGCAACGGATAAATAATAGACATTCCAAAGGAGGCAGCCCCCATGGCGAGCCAGCGACAGCAAACGACTATCGAGGAAGCCCGGCGAAGATTCGCCAGCGGCGAATTGGGCGAGCTCACCTATTCACGGCATTCGATTATCGAATCCTGGTTTCGATCAAAAGAATATGGATTATCTTTTGGCGACAACGCCATTTTCAATCCGATTACCCGAACCCGTCAGAAAAGGCTGGAAGACAAAAACCACGAATTCATATCGGGAGCGGCCGTCGAAATGGAAAAGCTGTTTTCTGTTTTGCCCGGTGGACACTGGGCCGTCTCGCTGATCGACTCCCAGGGCTTCGTCATCAAGACCGTGCGCGAAGCCATGCCGGCCTTCAAGGGCATCGAACTGGCTTTCCGGCCCGGCGTCAATCTCGGGGAAGCGACAGCCGGCACCACCGGCCCATCCTGCGTCCTGGCCGACGGCAAACTGGCCGTGGTTTCCGGCCAGGAACATTTTCTCAACGAAGCCAGCGAATTCACCTGCACCTCGGCCCCCATCTACGACCATCAGGCCAGGCTGGTCGGCGTCCTCAATGCCTCCCGGCGTTTCAGCGGCGGCCGCGACGGCATTCCGGTGCCGGTCATGCTGACGGCACAGGCCATCGGCAACAACCTCGTTCGCGCCCTGCCGGGAGCGATCGTCATTGATATCGCCTGCCCGCTGGCCGCCGGCAATCAGGCCGGCCAGGGCAGCCTGGCGATCAATCCGGCCGGGGAGATCATCGGCGCCAGCCCGACGGCGCGCCAGCTGCTCGGCCTGGGCCGGGACGATATCGTGCACTTTGCCGAGCTGTTTGCCGAACCGCTGGGCGTCGCCATCGACCGCTTGCGCGCGGCCCAACATCGGCGAATTACCCTGACGACGCAGGGCGGCCTGCAGATCTTCGCGTCGACCAGCGACGCCCATTGCCCGGCACGCCTGCACGGTGCCGGCCAGCGTTCGCGCCTGGCCGGCGAAGGGCCGCTGCCCCAGGAATTCCACGTTGCGCTGTCGAAAGCCCAGCTGGCCTTCAACCGCGACATCCCGATCCTGATCAACGGCGAGACCGGCACCGGCAAGGAGGTTGTCGCACAACACCTGCATGCGCACGGCCGCCGGGCGAAGGGACCGTTTGTCGCACTGAACTGCTCGTCGATCCCGGCCAGTTTGATCGAATCCGAGCTCTTCGGCTACGAACCCGGCGCCTTCACCGGAGCGGCCAAGCATGGCATGGCCGGCAAGCTCGAACAGGCCAACGGCGGCACCCTGTTCCTCGACGAGATCGGCGACATGCCGGTCGACCTGCAGGCACGGCTGCTGCGTGTCATTCAGGAACGGCGGGTTTATCGGGTCGGCGGCGCGGCCGAACGCGAGCTCGATTTCTCGCTGATTTCCGCCACCCATCGCGACCTGCCGCAACTGATCGCCGACGGCCTGTTCCGGGAAGATCTGTATTACCGGGTGAACGGCTTGCGCATCAAGCTGCCCTCGCTGCGGGAGCGCTCCGACTTTACCCGGATCATCGATCGCATCATTGCCGAGGAAGCCGACGAAACCGGTGCCATCACGCTCAGCGCCGCCGCCCTGAACGTTCTGAAACGCCATGCCTGGCCGGGCAACATCCGCGAACTCAAGCAGACGCTCAAGCTGGCCTGCGCCCTCACCCCCAGCGGCATCATCGAGATTGCGCACCTGCCGCCGGAAATCGTGCCGCCCGACACCAACGCCAGCCAGCCGTTCGCCGACAATCCGCTTGAATTCGCCGAACGCGACGTCTTTGCCAGCAAGTTCACCGCTCATCGCGGCAACATATCGGCCGTTGCCAGAACCCTGGGGCTCTCCCGCGCCACCGTCTACAAAAAACTGCGGGACTATCGGATCATTTGAGCCGCCGCTGCGGGAAAATACCGGGAACCGGATCCTGCAGGCGGCCCTCCTACAGTCGACGTGCCAAAAGACCGGAATCCGAATGATCCAGGCGCCGAAGCGACTCATGGCGCTGCTTGCCGACGAGAAAAGAAGGGCGATGCAAAAATCTCTGACCACCATGCTGGCATTTCTTCTGGCCGCCTGCGCCAGCCACCACGAAAACGGCTTGGCGCTTGGCCAATCCGATGCCACCGAAGTCATCAGCCGGATGGGCGAACCGCAGATGCAATGGAGCGAGCCCGATGGTTCGCGCCTGTTGGCCTATCCCGGCGGCCCCAGGGGAGTGCATACCTGGATGGTGCACATCGACAAGGAAGGCAAGCTGCAGCGCGTCGACAATGCCATGACCCCGGAAACCTTCAGACGCATAGAAGCAGGCATGAGCCAGGAGCAGGTACTCCGCATCCTCGGGCCATCGCAGGCGGCCTGGACAGTCTATTTCAAAGCCCGGGACGAACTGGCTTGGGAGTGGCCCTACTGCGACGAATGGAATCGGCTGGCCCGCTTTGACGTACTGTTCGACGGCACCAATGGCACGGTCCGCTCGACGCTGTCGCAAAGGGAGCCATGCGGCCCGATGGGCGATTGCTGGTGCGCGCACACCAGCGCCTGGTAGAAATAATCAGGCGGGCAGCTGCCCACGAGCCGCTCCGGAGCTTCGGCCCTCAGCCTTCTAATGCACCGTGCACACCATGCAGGGATCGAACGAGCGCACGACATGCTGCACCGTCGGCGGCGCGCCGTCGCCGGCGGGCAGGCCGACCAGCGCCTGTTCGAGCGGACCGGGCAGGGCCGCACTGTCGCGCGGCGAGAAGTTCCAGGTGGTCGGGGCGATGATCTGGTAGCGCTCGATGCGGCCACGCCGGATGCTCAGCCAGTGGCCGAGGCTGCCGCGGGCGGCTTCGACGAGGCCGGTGCCGGTGGCGTCGTCGGGCATGTCGCCATGGGCGCAGAAAGGCTCGCCGGGCTGCAGCGCCTGCACCCAGCCTTCCATGGCCGGCAGGACCAGTGCCAGTTCGAGCAGGCGGCCGACGACGCGGGCCATGACGCTGGCGCCATCGCGTTGCACCAGATCGAGCGCCAGCGGATGGCCGGCGATGACCTGCCGGGCCAAAGCACCGACTTCGTACGCTTGGCCGGCATAGCGCGGCGCCTTGCACCAGGTGTAGGCACCAGTTTTGTCGGCATCGACGATGGTTTCACCCAGGCTCGGGTGGCGCGACTTGCCATCGGCCAGCCAGGCACTGGTCGTGTCTTCGGCGATGGCGACCGGGTCGAAGCCGGCGGCCTGCCCGCCTTGCCAGGTGCCGGCCGGAAACAGTCCGTAGGCACCATAAGACATGAAGGCATCGTAGGCGCGACCCAGCTGGTCGAGGCCGAGATCGCTGGCAGCTTCGAGGAAGGCGGGAAAATCACCGGCCCGCCCGTCGGCCCAGGCCAGTAGTTGGTCCTTGCTGGCCAGTTGGGCAACGGCCGTCAGCGTATCGCCGAACAGGCGCTTTTCGAGAAAGCCGCGAAATTCGCGCAGTTGCGCCAGCAGGCGGATGCGCTCGCCGGCGGTGATCGCCCGCGTGCTGCCGCCGGGCTGGATGGCCAGCGTGTGCGGCCAGCGTCCGGCGAGAAAGCCCATCAGGCGGAGGAAGCCGGCGCGGGCCGGCAGCACCTCGGCCGCGGCCTCGCCGGTAACTGCCGTGAAACGCCGGGCGATCGCTCGATGCCAGCTACGGTCAACGTAGGCCGGGCGGGCAAAATCGGGCATGAAGAAAAGGTAGAAGTGCGTCAGGTGGTCAGCCAGGTTTTCGGTGGCAGTGATCAAATTTCGTGATAAATCGCCGTTGACCGTCGGCACGATGCCCATCGCCTCGGCCAGCGCCGAGGCCGCCGCGGCCGACTGGGCGACCGAGCAGATGCCGCAGATGCGCGGCACGATGGCCAGCGCATCGAGCGGCGAACGGCCGAGCAGGATCTGCTCGAAGCCCCGAAACAGCGGCGAATTGACCTGCGCCGAGCGAATGCGGCCAGCCTCGAGGTCGAGACTGACCTCGAGATCGCCTTCGACGCGGTTGAACGGCCCGACGACGAGGCGCGTCACTTGCCGCCGCCCTTCTTGCGGATCGCCGGCATGACCACCGGGTGGTCCTCGACGGCGTTGTTGCGCACCCGCTTCGGCGTCGCCGACTTGGACAGCGCGGCCAGCGCGACGAACCAGGCTTTCGGCATGTCGGTCGGCAGGCCGATCGGGATGCCGGCCAGCTTGGGCGTTTCCTGGAAGGCGTGGCCGGGCGACTCGAAGCCCGGCTCGGTGCAGGCGATGCAGGCGAAGCCGCCGCGCAGGCAGGAGCCGCTGCCGTTCCACGGCCGCAGGTTGCAGTCGGCGTGGGCCTGGGTGCCCTTGCAGCCGAGGTTTTCCATCAGGCAGCCGAGGTCGGACTGCTTTTCGGCGCTGGCCTTGAATTCGTAAAACTCGTTGCGGGCGCAGCCGTGATGGACCAGTTCGCCGGCATAGAGCAACGGCCGCCCGAATTCGTCGAGGTCCGCGACGGTCAACCCTTCGAGAACGGCTTTTTCCAGGGTATCGACGACCCAGCCGGGATGCGTCGGGCAGCCGGCGATGTTGACCACCGGCAGGCCGGCCGCCGACTGGAAGCCAGCGCCGAGCAGGCCGCCCGGGGTCTGCTCGTCGAACTGCAGGCCGCAGGCTTCGAGCGGGTTGCCCGGGGTGTTGGCCGAGAAGCCGCCATAGGCTGTGCACGAGCCGATGGCGAACACCCACTTGGCGTGGCGGGCCAGCCGGGCGACCCATTCGGTCAGCGGCCGGCCGCTGCCGGCCATCAGGTGAAACTTGCCGCTGCCGTTCGGGCCGCGCAGCATGGCCCCTTCGACGCACAGCGCGTCGAAGGCGAGCCGGCCTTCGGCGCAGTCTTCGAGGATGCCGAGCGCTTCCTCGCCGCTGGCGACCGAGAGCGCCGGGTGCCAGAGGAATTCGATGCCGGCGTCGCGCAGTTCGTCGAACAGCGAGCGCGGTTCCGAGCAAAGCATCGACTGCGTGCAGCCGCCGCAACCGCCGCTCTGCAGCCACAACACTTTCATTCCGCCTGCTCCAGCCCGTGGCGGACCAGCTTGGCGCGCAGGCCGACGCGCGACAAGCCCAACTCCCGGGCGGCGCGCGACTTGTTCCAGCGATGGCGGATCATCGCTTCCTTGAGGACGTGCATTTCCAGCTGGTCCATCCGTTCCTTGAGGCCGCCGCTCAGGCCGGCGGCCCAGGCCAGTTCATCACCCGGCCGGTCGTCGTCGAAGTCGCCGACCGGCGTGCGCAGCACGCGCGGCGACAGCAGGTCGGCCCCGAGCAGCGGCGTCGTGGCCAGGGCGACCATGCGCAGGATTTCGTTCTGCAACTCGCGTACGTTGCCCGGCCAGCGGTAGGCGGCGATGCAGGCGAGCGCCTCGTTGGTGAAACCTTCGACCGGCTTGCCGAGCGCCGCGCAACTGCTGTCGAGCAGGCGGCGGGCGAGCAGCGGCAGGTCCATCGGCCGCTCGCGCAGCGGCGGGATGTGCAGCGCGATGGTCGCCAGGCGGTAGTAGAGGTCTTCGCGGAAACGGCCGCTGCGCACTTCGTCTTCGAGGTCGCGGTTGGTCGCGGCGATGACCCGGACATCGACATGCACCGGCCGGTTGCTGCCGAGCGGCCGGAATTCGCCTTCCTGCAGCACGCGCAACAGTCGGACCTGGAAGGCCGGGCTGGTTTCGCCGATTTCGTCGAGAAAAATCGTGCCGCCGTCGGCCTGCTGGAAGAGGCCGACGCGATCTTCCACCGCCCCGGTGAAGGCGCCGCGCTTGTAGCCGAACAGTTCGGATTCGAGCAGCGTGTCGGGCAGGGCGCCGCAGTTTTCGGTGACGAAGGCCTTGCTCGCCCGCCGGCTCTCGTAATGGATGGCGCGGGCGATCATTTCCTTGCCGGTGCCCGATTCGCCGGTGACCATGACCGACAGGTCGAAGGGCGCGACGCGGCCGACCATCTCGCAGACGGCATTGATCGGGCTGCCCGCAGCACGGATCAGGCCGGCCAGGCCGAAGCTGCTCCTGACCTTTTCCTGCTTGTGGTCGACCTGCCGCTTGAGCACCGGCTCGGCGGTGCGCAGGTCGAGCGACAGGCGCTGGTTTTCCTGCTGCAGGCGCCAGACTTCCGCGGCGCGCTGCATGGTCAGCAGCAATTGTTCGGGC
This sequence comes from uncultured Pseudomonadota bacterium, assembly GCA_946479855.1. The sequence continues at coordinate 25,086 of CAMLHL010000027.1, read as the reverse complement.
TGCCAGGGCTTGAGCAGGTATTGCCAGATGCCGGCCTCGTTGACGCCGGTGATGATGTCCTCGGCGTCGGTGTAGCCGGAGAGGATGATGCGGACGATGTCCGGCCAGCGGCTGCGCACTTCCCTAAGAAACTGGACGCCGGTGGTGCCCGGCATGCGCTGGTCGCAGAGCACGATGCGGATCGCTGCGGTCGACTGCTCTTTTTCGAGGATTTCCATGCCTTCGTCAGCGTTCGAGGCGCAGAGCACTTCGAAATCTTCCTCCAGCGTCCGGCGCAAGGCTTCCTGCGAGCGCACCTCGTCGTCGATGACCAGGATGGCGGGCAGGCGACGCAGGCTGCTGTGGGAAGACGGAAGGGTCATGCCGGAACTTTCCAGTCGAGATCGCGGTGGCGGGCAAGGTGGCGCGGCGTCCACGAATGCGCCGAGCGGGAGACGAAATGATAGCGCGCGACATGGTACGAGGGGTCGAAACCGTAGAAATTGCGGCGCATTTCGCTCAATTCCTCGGCCCGGTAGGCAGCCAGCGGCTTGACGGCTTCATCGGCCTGGCGCCTGGCCTGCTTGGCCGCCAGTTTTTCCGGGAAATCGGGCGCCGCTGCCAGTTCGGCCGCCCGCCGCGCGACATCGACAGGGAAGCCCGGGCCGGGCAGGCAGGCGTCGTAGAAGCCGAGCTTGACCGACTCCGGCGCCGTCATCGGCAGGCGGTGGCGCATGATGGCCCGCGCCCCGTCGGCGCCGACGCGCGGCGGCAGCAGGTAGGTCCAGAATTCCGAGCCGTAGAGGTTGCCCATGTTCTTGTAGTGCGGATTGAGCATGACCCCGTCGCGCGCCCAGACGAAATCCGCGGCGCGCGCCAGGAAGCAGCCGCCGGCCCCGGCATTGCCGCCGACCGCGGCGACGGTCAACTGCGTCTCGCAGCGCAAGATGGCCTCGGCCAGGTCGTCGATGGCGCTGATGTTGGCCAGCGATTCGTCGGCCGGACTGTCGGCCGCCTCGATGGTGTTGAGGTGGATGCCGTTCGACCAGAAATCGCTGCCGCCGCGCAGCACGATGACCTTGGTCGGCCGGCCCGTCGCCCACAGGAAGGCCTCGGTCAGGCGCCGGCACTGGCCGGTACTCATCGCACCGTTGTAGAACTCGAAACTGAGGAAGCCGACGCCAGCGGCCTCTTCGTAGGCGATATCCTGCCAGGTTGGCTGCGGCGATTTCCACCAGCCGGCGAGCGGCAGTTCGGGCAGTTCGGCCGCCGCCGGCAAGGCCTGCGTCGCCGGCAGCTTGATGCCGCCGGCCGGCTTGACGTGGCCGATCCACACGGCGCCATCGGCCGTCGCCCGGCAGATGGCTGTTTCGCGCCGGCCGAGCAGGCTGCCCGGCGCGCCTTTCAGGCTGGCTTCCGGCCAGGCATCGAAGAGGTGGCAGGGCTGGCCGAACAATTCGTCGGCAACGCCGGGGAAGCCGTCGGCGGCATTCAGCTTGGCCAGGACGGCGGTGCTGCTGTCGCGCCGCCAGTCGATGGCGCGATCGGCCTGTTTCATCAGGGCATGGGCCTGCCCCGGTACGCGCTGCGGTGTGAAATTTGCCTCTTTTTGGTGGTCGACCGCAGCCATCACCGCCCGAACGGCCGCTTCGGTGACTTCGTTGCGATAGATCGAGGCCTTGCGCGCCGGGCGCATCGGAAAAGTCGCCGCGGCCCAGACCGGTCCGGCGTCCATCTCGGCTTCAGCCTGCAGCACGGTGACGCCCCATTCACCGAGCCCGTTGCCGATCGCCCAGTCGAGTGCCGACGGGCCGCGGTCGCCAACGATGCCCGGATGCACGATCAGGCAAAGGTGGCGCGACCAGATCGTCTCGGGAATCGCCCGCTTCAGGAAAGGCGCGATGACCAGATCGGGCCTGAACAAGGCCACCGCCTCTTCGGTCACCGAATCGGCAATATCGAATTCGATGCTCAACTCGTGGCCGCGTGCCGCCAGTTCGCAATAAAGGCGCTGGGCCAGGCTGTTGAAGCTGTGGGTGATGAGAAGAATTCGCATGTTTTACATTTCTTTACAAATCATGCCATAGAGCTGAGCGCAGACGGGCGAAGGCTTTGCGGGGCCTGCGTTTCCACGCCGCATAACTCTATAACTTTGGCGCTATTTTGGCGGCTCTGGGCTGTGGCTACGATGGACTTAACAAAAAACAAATAGGGGGAATGTAAATGCACGCGCCACAAAATGCCGCCCGGCAACGTAACACCCTGCCCGCCCGCGCGCCGCGCCCGGAATACATCGCCGCCGTCCGCTACCCGGACGGCCGCCGCGACCTGTTTCACATCCGCAACGCCGACAATCTGGCCGACGCGCGCGACCTCGTGATTTCCGAAGTCGGCGACGTGCAGTCGGTGATGATCGCGCTGCGCCACTGAGCGCTCAGCAGATCCGCGGCAGCTGTTCGCCGCTCAACCAGTCGACGATGCGTTTACCGCCGAATCCGGTCGTCATCTGGACGAAATGGTGTTCGTCCTGATGCACCGTGCCGACGATGGCGGCCGCCGTCCCCAGCGGGTGGCCGCGCATGGCGGCCAATAACTTTTCGCCATCTTTTTCGGCGCAGATCGCCACCAGTTTCCCCTCATTGGCCACATAAAGCGGATCCAGTCCGAGAAACTCGCAGGCCGCGTTGACCGCCGGCGTCACGGGCAGGGACTTCTCCTGCAGCATCATGCCGACCCCGCTTTGCTTGGCGATCTCGTTCAGCGTCGTCGCCAGTCCGCCGCGCGTCGGGTCGCGCAGGACATGAAGGTCGGCACCGCTCGCCCGCATCGCCTCGATCAACCCGTGCAGGGCGGCGGTGTCGGAAACGATCGGCGATTCGAAACCGAGACTTTCGCGTTCGGCCATGATTGCCATACCGTGATCACCCAGCGTGCCCGAGACCAGGATGACATCGCCGGGCTGTGCACCCCGGCCGGACAATTCCCGGCCCGGCGCCACGACGCCGACACCGGTCGTCGTGATGAACACGCCGTCCCCCTTGCCGCGCTCGACGACCTTGGTATCGCCGGTCACCACCGGCACCCCGGCTTCTCTCGCCGCTGCCGCCATGCTCTGCACGATGCGCGCCAGATCGGCGAGTTTGAACCCCTCTTCGAGGATGAAGCCGGCCGACAGATAGAGCGGCCTCGCCCCCATCACGGCCACGTCGTTGATCGTGCCATGCACCGACAGGCAGCCGATATCCCCGCCCGGAAAGAACAGCGGCGACACGACATGCGAGTCGGTGGCCATGACCAGCCGGCCCTCGCCGGGATGCGGCAACAGCGCGCCGTCGTCACCCTGGGCCAGGTATTCGTTGCCGAGGTGTCTGGCGAACAGCTCCTCGATCAGTTGCGCCATCGCCCGGCCGCCAGCGCCGTGCGCCATGTCGACCTGGCCGTGCTTGATATCGAGGGGACGGATGTAGTTCTTGCGAATTTCGGTCATGAAGATGATTCAGTGAATTTTGTCGGGGAGTTTTGCCTCAAGCGCGAAAACCCGCAGTCGTTCAAGCCACATCCTTATAGCGCCCATAGGTGTAGTGCGCTGCACACGCCCCCTCCGAGGACACCATGCACGATCCCACCGGATTTTCCGGCGTACATACCGTGCCGAAGATCTTGCAGTCCTGCGGCCGCTTGACGCCGCGCAGGATGGCGCCGCATTCGCAGGCCTTGTGGTCGGGCACCGAGGCATAACCCAGCGGAAAACGCTTTTCGGCGTCAAATTCGGCGAACTGGCCGCGTATGCGCAAGGCCGAGTAGGGCAGGATGTTCAAACCGCGCCATTCGAAATTCTTCCGCATCTCGAACACTTCGGCCACCAGTTGCTGCGCCTTGAGGTTGCCGTCGCGGTCGACGGCCCGCGAGAACTCGTTTTCGACCTCGGCGCGGCCTTCATTGACTTGGCGGATCAGCATCTTGATCGCCTGCATCACGTCGAGCGGCTCGAATCCGGCGATCACCACCGGCTTGCGATATTCCTCGGCAAAGAATTCGTACGGTCGACTGCCGATAATGGTCGACACGTGGGCCGGGCCAATGAAGCCGTCGAGCGGCACGGTGCCCCAACGGCGCACTTCCGGCGATTCAAGGATGCTGGAAATGGCCGACGGCGTCAGCACGTGGCAGCAAAGCACCGAGAAATTCTTCAGGCCGAGCGCCGCTGCCTGCTTGATGGCCACCGCCGTCGGCGGCGTTGTCGTCTCGAAACCGATGGCGAAGAAAACAACCTGCTTGTCGGGATTTTTCTGTGCCAGCGCCACGGCGTCGACGCTCGAATAGACCATCCGGATGTCGCCGCCCCGCGCCTTGGCCTTCAGCAGCGACAGGCTGTCCGAGGCCGGCACGCGCAGGCAGTCGCCGTAGGTGCACAAGGTGACGCCCTGCTCGAGCGCCAGGCGGATCGCCTGATCGACGCGGCCGATCGGCAGCACGCAGACCGGGCAGCCCGGGCCGTGGATCATCTTGACGTTGGCCGGCAGCAGGTCGGAAACGCCGTAGCGCGAAATGGCGTGGGTATGGCCGCCGCAGAATTCCATGAAATGGTAGCTGCGCCCCGGATTCACCTCGCGGCGGATGGCTTCGGCCAGGCTCTGGGCAACCTCGCCGTCGCGGAACTCGTCGATGTACTTCATCAGTGGAACGTCGGATTCTGGTCGCTGAAAGCCAGTTCGCCCATTTCGGCAAACAGTTTCAGTGTTTTTGCTGCTTCTTCGGGATCGATCCTGTTCAATGCATAGCCGACATGGACGATCACGTAGTCGCCGATGGCCACGCCCTCGACCAGGGCCAGCGAGATTTCCTTCTTGACGCCGGCCAGGTCGACCAGCGCGTTGTCGCCGTCGCGCAATTCAACGATTTGCGCAGGGATTGCCAGACACATTCGTTTTGCTCCTCAATTTTTATCTGCAGAGTCTACCTGCCGTACATCAATTGCGCTTGCCCGCCAGACGCCGGAAAAAACCGCGCCGCGAAACGGCCGGCGGCTCCTCGGCAACGGGCGGTGTGGCCAGCTCGGCCACCGGCGCCGGTGGGACGAATACGGTCTTCAGCGCATCGGCGGCTACCAGCCGCGCCTGCGCCATATCCGGCAGATTGGTCACCGGGGCGATCAGCGGGCAATACTGGTAGGGACCGATGTCCGGATCGTCGTCGGCGAGAAATTGCAGCGTGCCGCAAGGCAGGTTCAGGTAGCGCCGCTCGCCGGCCGGAATGTCGCCCCACAACTGGCCGCCGCCGGAAATCAGCAACAGGTTGAGAAACCACGGCGTGATGACGACGCCCAGCCAGTCGCCCTCGCAACGGCTAAAGCCGACGGCTTCGACGGCCAGCGCGGCATTAACGAAGGGCAGGTCGTGCATGCGCGTCTGCCAGATATGGCGGTAATGTGCTTCGAGGAAGGCGCTCGGATCGTCGTCGCGCGGCACAGCCGGGCGGATCGGCGGCGGCGCCAGGGCGGGAGTGCGGATGCGTTCAGTCATGCGGGCGATTGAGGTCCGTGAAATGCAGCGAGGGATCGAATTCGCCTTCGAGAGAAGCGGCGAGGGCCGCCAGCGCGTCCTCGATCAGCGACCGCTGCCCGTCCTCGACCACCTCGCGTGCCAGGCCGAGCGAAGTCAGCACCCAGGTGCCGACCGGCTGCGGGCCGATCAGCATCATGTTGATGCGCTCACGCTGGCCGTCACGCTCGACCCAGGCGAAATCCCCGGCATTTTCACCCGCCCCTTCCCATTCGACAATGCGTTTCGGAATCGACAGGCACATCAGGCAATAGCCTTCGCATCGATGCCGAGCCGGCGCAATTCGGCCAGCGTCATTTCCACCAGTTCCGGCACTCTCGCGGCGACCTCCGGCGACAACTCCATGCCCAAGGACATGGACACCGGCTGCATGCCGACGATGGCAATCGACTTCGGCGCCCGGCCGGTGAATTCGAGGCTGGCCAGCACATCGGACAGGCTGACCTGATGCGGCGACAGCTTGGTCTTGAAGAAGACCGGCACGTCATCGCCCTTGAGCAAAACCGGCGTCGCCGGCGGTTGACCGCAGCGCACGCAATCGACGACGACCAGCCCGTCGAGATCTTCGAGCTGCTCGAGCATTTCCATGCCACAGGTGCCGCCGTCGATGACCTCGACTGCCGGCGGCAGTTCGTACGCCCGTTCCAGCGCTTCGATGACGCGCACGCCGACGCCTTCGTCGGTGAGAAGAATGTTGCCGATACCGAGAACTACAATGCGCATGCTCTTATCCGATAAAAAGGGGCGCGACCATTGTCGCGCCCCCGTCGCAGAAACGACTTGTTGCCGATCAAACCGCCTTCACCGTCACCACCGGATTGTTCTCCTGATCGACGACATGCACGGCACAGGCCAGGCAGGGGTCGAAGGAATGCACCGTGCGCAGCACTTCCAGCGGCTTCTCCGGATCGGCCACCGGGTTGTCGATCAGGCAGGCCTCATAGGCGCCCGGCTGGTCTTTCTCGTTGCGCGGCGCGGCGTTCCAGGTGGTCGGCACGACGCACTGGTAGTTCTTGATCTTGCCGGAATCGATGACCACCCAGTGCGACAGCACGCCGCGCGGCGCTTCGTGGAAGCCGACGCCCATCTGTTCGCCCTTGGGGAAAACCGGACGGTTGAAGGTCTTCAGGTCGCCCTTGCCCATGTTGGCGAGGAGCAGGTCCCACTGGTTGATCAGCTCGTCGACCTGGACGGCGCAGCCGACCGCCCGCGCCGCGTGGCGGCCGATGGTCGAATGCAGCGCCTCGACGCCGACCTTGCTGCCAGCCACCGAGGACACGAGATCGAGCGCCGCCGTGGCGTATTTCTTGGTCGGCTCGTGGCCGGCAGCGAGCATGTTCATGACGCGCGGCAGCGGGCCGACCTGCATCGGCTTGCCGTAGAAGGTCGGCGACTTCAGCCAGCTGTATTTCCCGTCGTCCTGGAAGTCGGTGTAGTTCGGCGTCGTTTCCCCCTGGTAAGGGTGCAGCGACTTGTCGTTGCCGGCGCTGTAGTTGTACCAGGAATGCTTGATCGCCTCGGAGACGCCGTCGGTGAAATACTTGTCGCCGAAGGTCTTGATCGGCTTGTAGCTTTCCAGCTTGCCGCCCTCGATGTAGCCGCCGGGCAGCGCGAACTGGGTGCCCTTGCCGTCGAGCGGGATGTCCGGCACCGACAGGTAGTCGGTGATGCCCTTGCCGTACTTGGTCCAGTCGGCGTAGAAGCCGCCGATGGCGCCGACGTCGACCAGATAGACGTTCTTGACGAAGTCTTCCAGCTTCAGCATCCATTCCTTGATCGCCAGCAGGCGCTCGACGGTCAGCACCGACTGCGAATCGACCGACAGCGGGTTGGCGACGCCGCCAACCGCGACGTTCTGGATGTGCGGCGACTTGGAACCGAGCACGGCGACGATCTTGCTGGCGTAGCGCTGCACTTCCAGCGCCTGCAGGTAGTGGCTGACGGCGAGCAGGTTCACTTCCGGCGTCAGCTTCATCGCCGGGTGGCCCCAGTAGCCGTTGGTGAAGATGCCGAGCTGGCCGGTACCGACGAAGCCCTTCAGGCGGTCCTGGACCTTGACGAACTCGGCCTTGGAATTGCCGCTCCAGTTCGACAGGCTCTGCGCCAGGCTGGCCGTCTTGGCCGGGTCGGCCTGCAGCGCCGAGACGACATCGACCCAGTCGAGCGCCGACAGGTGGTAGAAATGCACGATGTGGTCATGCACGGCATGGGCCAGCATGATCATGTTGCGGATGTACTGGGCGTTGACCGGGATTTCCAGCTGCAGCGCGTTCTCGACGGCACGCACCGAGGCGATGGCGTGCACCGTCGTGCACACGCCGCAGATGCGCTGGGTGATCGCCCAGGCGTCGCGCGGGTCGCGGCCGATCAGGATGTTCTCGACGCCGCGCCACATCTGGCCGGAGGCCCAGGCCTTCTTGACGCGGCCGCCGTCCACTTCGACGTCCACCCGCAGGTGGCCTTCGATGCGGGTGACCGGGTCTATGGTTACTCGTTTGGTCATTCTTGTTCTCCTATCCCTCGAATTCAGTGGGCGCTTAGTTGGCAGCCGCAGGGCGCGGCAGCACCGGGAAGCGGCGGGTGATGATGATGTAGCCGAGCACTTCGACGGCGAACATGCCGATGGTGACCAGCATTTCGGCGATGCTCGGGAAGTAGTTCCAGCCATGGTCGACGCCGACGCCGGTGTCGTAGCCGATCAGGAAGCCGTTGATGCGCAGCAGGATGCCGGCCAGCATGATGGCGCAGCCGGCCAGGAACAGCCGGGCCGGATTACGCCGGGCGCCCGGCGTGCCGACGATCAGGAAAGGCGCCGCGAAGCAAGCCGTTTCCAGCCAGAAGAAAAAGGCTTCGAGGCTGGGTTTCAGGGCATGGCCGAGGGCACCACGGACGATCAGGTCGCCGAAACGCACAACCATGAAAGCGGCCAGCACGCCGAGCATGATCTTGGCCATTGGCTGCAGCAGGTGCATTTCAATTTCGCGGCGATAGGCCGAGGCGGCGACGCAGGATTCGAAGAGGACGATGCCGTAGCCGATGGTGATCGCCGACAGCAGGTAGAGCAGTGGCACGATCGGCGTCTGCCACAGCGGGTTCACCTGCGGTCCCATGACGACGAGCATGGTGCCGAGCGAAGACTGGTGCATCATCGGCAGCAGCGTGCCGAGGGCAATGAAGAAGAACAGCACTTTCTCCAGTTTTTGCTTGTGCACCTTCAGCCCCCATTGCTCCATGAAGACCGGCGAAAACTCGATCCACATCACCGTGATGTAGGCCGAGATGCAGACCGCAACCTCGAACATCACCGAATTGGGATTGGCGTAGCCCGGCCACAGGATGTGCCAGAAATTCCACCAGCGACCAAGGTCGAACAGCACGCCGACACCGGCCAGCGTATAGCCGAACAGGCTGGCCAGCAGCGCCGGGCGGACCATCGGATGGTAGTGGCCACGGTTGAAGATGTAGACCAGCATGGCGACCGAGAAACCACCGCAGGCAAAGGCCGAACCGATGATGACGTCGAAGACGACCCAGATGCCCCACGGGTAGCCGTCGTTGAGATTGGTCACGGCACCGAGGCCGAAGATGAAGCGGACGAACAGCACGGCGATCATCGCGGCAATCAGTGCGCCGCAAATCAGTGTCGCCGTGTTGAACAGCTTGCCGCCGACCGGGGCGGCCGGATGGTGGGCGCTCATGACTGCTCTCCCTTCTTGTCTTCATCTTCCGCCACGACATTGCGCCGGGCGACCCAGGTCAGTCCGGCGAGCACGGCGATGGGCATGATCAGGCCGCCGTACAGCGTGTGCTGGATGGTTTCCGAGGTCGCCGCCGACGATTTCGGCGGCAGGTCGGGCATCCCGGTTTTCTGGAAATTGACCGCCGACAGCTTGAGTACCTGGGTGCCGCCGTACTCGGTTTCGCCATAGACGTGCTGCAGGTAGTTGCCGACCTGCGCCTGGTAGCTCTGGTCCGGCTCGTCGCGCCAGCCGTGGCGATGCTTTTGGCCCTTGCCCTCTTCGCCGCCGGCCAGCACCTTTTCCTGGGCGTGGCGCAGTCGACCGCGCGGAATCGTCGTCCATTCGCCCGGTTTCAGCGCCAGGCGGCGCTTGGCCTCGGCCAGCAGGTCCTCGGTGCGGCCGAACAGCGTGGCGCCGGTCGGGCAGACCTCGGCGCAGGCCGAATAATGGCCGTCCTTGTGGCGATGCCGGCACAGCTCGCACTTGCCGATCTTGCCGGTCGGCGAATCGTACTGGTACTTGGGAATGCCGAACGGGCAGGCGGCGACGCAGTAGCGGCAGCCGATACAGGCGTCCGGGTCGTAGCCGACGATGCCGGTTTCCGGATTCTTGGTCATCGCCGACACCGGGCAGGCCGAGACGCAGGACGGGTCGGCGCAGTGCATGCACGAGGTCTTCATGAAGGAGAAGCCGTTTTCCTCGGCGTCCTTCGTTTCCATCGTGCCGTGGCGGTACATCTTGATCAGGTTGAAGGTGTGGCCGGTCGTATCGAGCGGGCTGTCCCACAACTTGTCCACCGCCGTAAACTCGGCCGGGTTCTCATTCACCTGCTTGCACGCGGCGACACAGGCCTGGCAACCGACGCAGAGGGTGGCGTCGTAGAGCAGGCCAAGCGCTTCCGGCGGGCGTTGCAGGGTGTCGCGGGCGCCGGCCGTTTCGGGCAGCACGACACTCGCCGCCGCTGCGCCGCCGGCCAGGCAGCCCTTGAGGAAATCGCGTCTCGTGGCCATCTCAGACCTCCGTCGATTCGGTGGCCTTGCTGCCGTCCTTCTTGGCCTTTTCCATTTCCTCGGCCTTGTGCGACAGACCGAGATTCTTCGCCACCATCGCCCCGGCCCCGGCGGCAGCCCCGGCCACGGCCGCGAGCACGGCCGCCGAGCCGAGCGTCGCGCCGACGCCCTTTTCCTCGACGATGCGCGGCAGGAAAGCGGAAGGTTCGATGTTCTTCAGCTTGGCGACGGTATGGATCGGCTTGGTGAAGCCGACGCCCTGTTCGGTACAGCCGATGCACGGGTGGCCGCAGGCGACCGGCCAGGTGCCGGCGCCGGCATCGCCGAACATGATGACCGAGCAGTTGGCGTAGGTTTCCGGCCCCTTGCAGCCCAGCTTGTACAGGCAATGCCCCTTGCGGTGGCCTTCGTCGCCGAATTCCATGGCAAAGCGGCCGGCATCGAAGTGGGCGCGGCGCTCGCAGTTTTCGTGGATCAGCCGGGAGTAGGCGAATTTCGGCCTTCCCAGGTGGTCGACCGCAGGCAGCGCCCCGAAAGTCAGGAAATGCACAACCGTGGACAGGAAATTGTACGGATTGGGCGGGCAGCCCGGGATGGTGACCACCGGCTTGCCGAGCACCTTGTCCACACCGGTGGCGCCGGTTGGATTCGGATCGGTCGACGGCATGCCGCCCCACGAAGCGCAGGAGCCGATGGCGATCACTGCCGCCGCATCGGCCGCACACTCCTTGAGCAATTCGATGGCGGTCTTGCCACCGATCTTGCAGTAAATGCCATTGTCGCGGGTTGGAATCGCCCCTTCGACAACCAGGATGTACTTGCCCTTATTCTCTTCCATCGCCGTCTTGCGGGCTGCCTCGACCTGATGGCCGGCCGCCGCGAACAGCGTCTCGTGATAGTCGAGCGAAATGACGTCGAGAATCAACTTCTCCAGCGTCGGGTGCTCGGCACGCAGAATGGACTCGGTACAGCCGGTGCATTCCTGAAAATGCAGCCAGATCACGCTTGGCCGCTTCTTGACCGCCACCGCCTCGGCCACCGCGGCATCCGCCCCTTGCGGCAGGCCCAGCGTCGTGGCCAGTGCGGCACAGAATTGCAGGAACTCGCGCCGATCCATCGACAAGCGCGCGGCTGCAGCCTCGATGCGATCGTCCTGTTCCAGCGAAATCAAATTTTGATTGGCCATGAATCTCCCCTTTTTTGCTTTGACATCGGTCTGGACCGACACACGCTCTCTGTTGGGGTTCTGGCAATTGTTATATTGCGGATCTAACAGCAACAAGCGGACCAGAAAATAATATTGTTCATTTACAGTCACTTGCAAAAATTGCTCGGCCAAAACCGGAAAAAACAGCGGCACTGGCTTTCCACTTCGACAGGCGAGGTGATCAACCGCTTGTCAGACGGGAGGACTAGATATTTCGGCGGCAGACCAAGAGCCCGCAGTGCTGTTGCTTCCCAAGCCGGCCCTGCCCTGGCGCCATGCGCAGCGGCGATCGAATCTGCGCATGCCTGGGAGAGGGCGATCGGCACGGCGAGGGAGGCACGCCCCTCGGGGGCATTTTGCCGGCCGCCCCGACATCAAATGATAGCGGCCGGGCTTGGCCCCGATGTCGGCCACCTTCCCCTAGGCCGCCGGGGTCGTCAACTCGTCCATAAGCAGCTGGAACTTATGAAGATTCAATGGCTTGTGCAGGATGGCGACGTCGCGGCCGGCGAAACTCGCAATCAGTTTCGGGTCGGTATCGCTGGTGATGATGATCGCAGGCAAGACTCGCCCTGTGGCCTGGCGGGCCGCCGTGATGACATCCAAACCGGTTTCGCCTTGGGCCAGGCGGTAATCGGAGACAATGATGTCCGGTGGCAAGTTGCCCAGTTCTGCCAGCAGCGTCTGGCCGTCGGGCGCAGCGACCACTTGATGCCCGATCTCCTGCAAGGCCATGGCCAGAGCTTCGCGAACCAGTGCGTGGTCTTCGACCAGCGCTATGCGGAGCGCCCGGGAGGCGGCTCGGGGAGATGACTGAAACTGAGCTGTCTCGGGGTGTCCGAGCGGCAATTCGATGGCGAAGACCGAACCGTGTCCCGGCTTGGAACGCACACTGATTTCCAGGCCGAGCAAGGCCGCATTTTTGGCGGCAATCGCCAAGCCGAGACCACTGCCTCGATTGCGCGCTTCGTCACCGAGCTGCTTGAATTCCTCGAATATTGCCGTTGTCTGGTTGGCAGCAATGCCGATACCGCTGTCCCAGACTTCGATCCAGATTTTGCCCTGGCGGCGCCGGCAACCAATCACCGCCCCGCCGCGATGGGTATAGCGGATGGCGTTATCAATGAAATTGCCAACGATGCGCTTGATCAGGATCGGATCCGCATGTCCAGTCAGGCGGGTAGGCTGGAAACGCAGGCGCAATCCCTTGGCCAGCGCCTTCAGCGTATAGACTGATTCGAGATCGGCGAGCAATTCAAATACCGAGAAATCGGCTATTTTCGGCCTGACCACCCCAGCGTCGAGTTTGCTCAGGTCGAGAAGATCGGTGAGCAGGTTGCTCAGCACGGAGATGCAGTCTTTCATGCTGGTCAGCACGGTCTGCTGGTGCGGAGGGATTCTCGCCTCAAGGACATCAGCATACAGATTGAGGGCAGCCAGCGGTTGGCGCAAGTCATGACTGGCCGCGGCCAGAAAACGTGATTTTGCGTTGTTGGCCCGTTCGGCTTCGGCCACGGCCAATTTCAGTTCGCTCTCGGCCCGCTTGCGCGCCGTGATGTCGCGCAGAATGACCGTGAAATTGGACTCGCCGTCGGCACCGAGTTTGGAAATCGATGCTTCGATTGGAAATTCCTCGCCCGTTGCCCGAGCGCCAACAATGGTGTCGTACCCGCCCATGCGACGACTGGTGATGCCGGAGTGGCCAAAATTGACGATATGTGCGAAGTGCGCTGCCCGGAAACGCGACGGCAGCAGCACATCGAGCGACCGGCCGAGAACGGCGGCGGTCGGATAGCCGAACATTTGCTCGGCGGCAGGATTGAACATGCGGATGCGCTGATCAGCATCGACCATGACGATGGCGTCCATGGCGGTATCGATGATGCCGGTCAGTTTCGCATCCTTCTGGCGCAGACGCCGTTCGGCGGCGGAGCGCAGCAGGTCGCTCTGGCGCAGCACATCGGCGGTGCGCCAGATAAAGGTGGTGAATAAGGCAACGTAAGCCAAGGCCACCAGCGGAACACCAAATGCCGATTCGTAATAGCCCTTTTGTTCGCCATGGACACGCAGGAAGCCGATCAGAAACGGGGCGATCAGGGCGAGCGGCAACAGTCGCCGGGCCATGATGCCCCCCTGCGTCTGGCTGGTGACCACGCTCATCAGGCAACGTCGCGGCCGGGCAAGCAAGATGCCCAGATTGATCACCACGAATGCGATGGCGGTATGCAGCGCCATGCTGGAGTAGGCGCCTATGCCGTAAAGCGCATGGACATCATAGACATAACCCAGGATCGCCAGAATACCGGTCAGCGCCCCGGCCAGGGCGGCAACCTGGGAAGCGCGGCGCCAACGACGGAAATCAAGCAGCAGCAGGGCCAGGCCGGACAAGGCAAAGGCGGCCGCCGTGGACTCGGCCATACGCCCCGGCAGCGATTGGCCGCCCGGTTCGATCGGCGCATCAAACAGCAGCTGATCCAGGCCCAGATCGACTGTGTATCCATACTCGACCAGCGTAAGCACCCCGAGCAGCATGGCCAGCGTGGCGGGAATGGCCTGCAGGTAGGACCACCAGCCTGCTCGCGGTTTCTTCCAGGCTGCAGCATAGAGAGCGCCCCCCAGCAACAGAAAGCCGAGGGCCGTGTTGGCTTTCATCGTCTCCAACCCGGGCAGGACGCTTTTCGGCAGCGCAATATCCAGTGCCCAGGCCGCCAGGACAATCAGGCCGACGGTGATGGTGAAAAAAGCGCAGAAACGGGCGCTCCTTTCGCTCAATGCGACGAGATGGGGATCGGCGTCGTTGTTGTACATGCCGGCAATTCCTGAGCGAAATCTAACGAAGGCAATCTTGCTGCCAATCGATGAATGATAGCGAAGGGGAAGACGGAGCGGATACGCCGCAGCGCCCTGACGATGAGTTCAGCCGGGTGTGCCTTGACTTCGCCGGGCCAGGACAAGGCGCCCGGCAGCGGCCATCCAATCCGGAAAAGCATCAACGGCTGCCCTGCGGCGTGGCGGAGACCACCTGCTCAAACCGCTGGCCGATCGCACCCCGCTTTTGCCGCACGGCTGGCAGCTGACGTCTGGCGCGCCTCGGCAGTCCCTTCACGGATTGTCGCGATCACCCGGCAGTACTTTTCCCGCAATTTAATCTAAACTTTTTAGACAGGCCATATAGCAAAAGGCGTAAATTGGTTGCCATAGTCGGGGAGGTGATGCGATGTCGAATATAAATGCCATGCTCACTGGATCGAATCGTCGTAGCGCACGGGATCGGCGTGCAGAAGAAAATGGCCCGCCCAGTGGCTGCTGCGAGAGACGTAAAAGGGCTGAACGCCGATTGCCCAGCGTCGAGGAAGGGGTTGTATCGGAGGCGGAGTGGTTCAAGCGCATGGCTTGCTTCAAAGCCAAACTCAAAGTTGCGCGCCTGACTCAAAATGAGCCGTTGGCTAGCCTGACGCCCTGCCCTGACCGCAATTCCTGATCAGCCCGGTAGCCACCCGCCCCCTTCTCGATCCAGCGGCCGATGAAAATCCCGAGGCCGGATGCAAGCAGCGCACCCGGCGGGGTTTCGATGCGGCCCACACCCTGGCCAACCCCGCCAACGCCCGGCCGGCAACTGGCTGACGCAGCCGGGGTGTTCAGGCGCTAGGCTGGAGAGGCCTGCTTTTGCCGGGCCACCCAGGCCTGGCCAAGCGCCAGACCGCCATCGTTCGGCGGCGCCAGCCGGGCTTCGAGCAGGCTGATCCCGGCAGTTTCGAGAAGACGGCGCAAGGCATCCATCAGTACGGCATTCATCGCACAGCCGCCGCCGACAGCGATTTTGGCCCTTTTTATCCGGTCGACCGTAGTGCCGGTGGTTGTTTCCGCCGTCGCAAGCATTGCCCACTCAGCCAGGCCGGCGGCGACGGTGGCATGGAACAGGGCCGCCCCGTAGGGGGCATCGTCCTTGCAGCCCATCAGCGCCAGCAGCAGTGGGGAAAAATCGAGCAGCGCGCCTTTTTCGCGCAAGGCATGGCCGCCCGGCAGCGGCGCTACCGGACCATGTCTGACGGCCAGACCTTCGAGTTCCATCGCTGCCTGGCCTTCATACTGCATCAGGTCGCGCACACCGAGCAGACCGGCGGCGGCGTCGAACCAGCGGCCGAGACTGGTCGTCGGCGGGCAGCGTAGCTGACGGTCGAGCATGGTCAGTAGCGGGCCGGGGTCGCGGCTCGGATAGTACTGCTTGATCCAGCCACCGACCCGGTAGCCGAGGCCGGCGCCATGCAGGGCGGCCACCGCCATCCGCCATGGTTCCTTGGCGGCGCGATCGCCGCCGGGCATGGCCAGCGGGTTGAGGTGGCCGAGGCGCTCGCAGCCCGCACCGTCGAGACGCAGCAGTTCGCCGCCCCAGGCGCCGCCGTCCGGGCCGAGGCCGACGCCGTCGAGAGCCAGCCCGACAATCGGTTCGTTGACGCCATGTTCGGCGCAGATGGCGGCGATGTGAGCCTGATGATGACCGACGGCGACGGCGGGAACACCAAGCTCTGCGGCCAGCCGCAGGGCTAGGTGCGTCGATGGAAAATCCGGATGCAGGTCGTGGGCGATCAGCTCGGGCCGGAGGTCGAGGATGCCCAGCAGGTGGGCCACCGTTTCTTCGAGAAAGCCAATCGCCGCCGCGTTGTCGAGGCCGCCGATGTGCTGCGACAGAAAGGCTTCCCGTCCCTTCATGACGCAGACGGTGTTCTTCAGGTAGCCGCCCAGTGCCAGCACGGTCGGACCGTCGTCGGTCAGGGGGATCGGCACCGGCACGTAGCCGCGGGCGCGGCGCATGAAGGCCGGGCCATCGGGCCTCGCCCGGACCACCGAATCGTCGCAGCGGATGACGATGGCGCGGTCGTGCATCAGGTAGGCGTCGGCGATGCCGGCCAGGCGTTCGCAGGCTTCTTCGTTGGCGATGACCAGCGGTTCGCCGTGCGGGTTGGCGCTGGTCATGACCAGCAGCAGGTCGCTGGCCTCGTTCAGCCAGCCGATGCCGGATGGCCGGCCGGCCGCTTCGTGCCAGAGCAGCAGGTGCAGCGGCGTCGCCGGCAGCGTGACGCCGAGCCAGGCGAGGCCGGGGGCGATGCCGCGCAGTTCGTGCTCGCCCTTGGGGCAGAGCACGATGGGCGCCGCGACGCTGTGCAGCAGCGCCCGCTCGCCATCGCCGATGCGGGCGTAGTCGGCCAGCGAGGCGGCGTTCAGGCCCATCACCGCGAAAGGCTTGGCCTCGCGCTGCTTGCGTTCGCGCAGTTCGGCGACGGCGGCGGCATTACACGCCTCGCAGGCGAGGTGGAAGCCGCCCAGGCCCTTGATCGCGACGATCTGGCCAGCACGCAGCAGGCGCAGGGTTTCGGCCACCGGGTCACCGGGCAGCGGCTGGCCGGCGGCATCGAGCAGGCTTAGTTGCGGGCCGCAAGCGGGGCAGCCGGTGGTTTCGGCATGAAAACGGCGGTCGGCCGGCGCCGTGTATTCGGCGGTGCAGGGCGGGCAGAGCGGGAAGGCGGCGAGACTGGTCGACGCCCGGTCGTAGGGAATGCGGCGGCTGACCGTATAGCGCGGGCCGCAGTGGGTGCAGGTGGTGAAGGCGTAGCGCCAGCGGCGATTGGCCGGATCGCAGAGGTCGGCGATGCAGTCGGGGCAGATTGCGGCATCGGGGCCGATCGCGGTCTTGATCTCGCCGGTGTCGCTATCCAAGATGGCGAAGCCCTGCGCCGTCACCTCGGCCGGTTCGCTGTCGACGGCGTCGATGCGCGCCAGCCGCGGTGCTTCCGGGGCCAGGCGGACGATAAATTCGGGCACTTTTTCACCGTCGACCGCAGCGACCACCCCGCTGCCGTCGTTGCGCACCCAGCCGTTCAGCCCAAGTTCGCTGGCCAGCCGCCAGACGTAGGGGCGAAAACCGACCCCCTGCACCAGACCACGAATACGGAGCAGGCGGCCGGCCAT
Source organism: uncultured Pseudomonadota bacterium (assembly GCA_946479855.1). Next base: position 7,622 of record CAMLHL010000027.1, on the reverse strand, counting down.
CGGCAGCTTACTTCGCCGCCAACTGACGTTCCAGTTCGGCCACCCGGCGCTTCAGGGCCTCGACGGATTCCGAGCGCTTGGCGCGCTGCGCTTCCAGCCCGGACTGGATCCAGTCCAGCCAGGCGCTGAGGCCGTCGCCGCTGGTCGCCGAGACGCGGAAGATGGTCAGGTCGGGATTGACGCGGCGGGCGTTGGCTTCGGCCAGGTCGGCGTCGAATTCGAGGTAGGGCAGCAGGTCGCACTTGTTGAGCAGCATGACGTCGGCCGCAGCGAACATGTCGGGGTACTTGAGCGGCTTGTCCTCGCCTTCGGTGACCGACAGGATGGCGACCTTGTGGTGCTCGCCGAGATCGAAGGCAGCCGGGCAAACGAGGTTGCCGACGTTCTCGATCAGGAACAGCGATTCGTCGGCCGGCTGCAGCCTTTCCATCGCGTGGCCGACCATGTGGCCGTCGAGATGACAGCCCTTGCCGGTGTTGATCTGCAGCGCCTGGACGCCGGTGGCGCGAATGCGCTCGGCGTCGTTGGAGGTCTGTTGATCCCCCTCGACGACGCTGATCGCCACCTGGTCCTTGAGCAGCTCGATGGTCTTGCAGAGCAGCGTCGTCTTGCCGGACCCCGGGCTGGAGACGAGATTCAGCGTGAAGATGCCGCGATCGTCGAACCACTGGCGGTTGGCCGCGGCATAGCTGTTGTTCTTGGCGAGGATGTCCTGCTCGATCTGCACCATGCGCGCCTGCGACATGCCGGGCACGTGGGCGCGGGCCGGGCCCGTGCCATAGTCGAGATCGCCGGCGACGCCGTGTTCGTGATGGTGATGCTCGTCGCCATGGAGGTGGGCATGCTCGCCGTCATGGACATGGGCGTGGCTGTGCTCGCTGCCGTCGCTGTGCTGATGAACATGCGAATGGACACCAAGCGGCGCGTCGTCATGGCTGTGATGGTGATCGTCTTCATGGTCGTGGGCATGGGTATGCACCGTACCATCTTCATGGACATGGGTGTGCTCGTGCGCGCCCCCCTCGATCTTCGTTTCTCCTGCGCCGCAGCCGCAAACCGTACACATCGCCTCGTCTCCTGTTCGAATTTCTTGCGAATTACTCGATTTCTATTTCCTTGACCCGCATTTCCGTCCCGCCGGTCGGCTGCACCTGGTGGCTGCCGCATTGCGGGCAGGCCCCGTACAGCTCGCTGATCGCCACCGTTGCGGCACAGGGCAGGCACCAGCCCGCCCCCGGCACGTTGACGATTTCCAGCGCCGCCCCCTGCGCGATGCTGCCGTGCGTCACCGCCTCAAAGCAGAAGCGGATCGCTTCCGGTTCGACCGACGACAGACGGCCGATCTCCAATACAACCAGTTTGACGCGACGGGCACTTTCGCGGCGCGCGGTGTCTTCAACCAGTTGCAGCACGCCTTCGGCGAGCGACATTTCATGCATCTTGCAGTTCCACTTCGTAGGGCAGACAGGGATCGAGCGCCAGTATGGCCTGATTCAGCCCCTCTTTTGCTTGATCCAGAGAAGCAAATTCGCAATTGCCCAGCAGCGAGGAGAGCGCCCCGGCATCGGCAAAATAGCTGTCGGTCGGCGCCTGGACGCGATAATTCGACACCTTGCCGTCAATCACATGCGCGGCGTGGGTCAGCACACCACGCGCCGTCAGCGTTTGCGCGACGCCCCAGCCGTTGCCGCCGGCCGTGACGACCGGGAAGGGGGCGCCGCTAGCCAGCGCCTTGACCGCCGACTCGACCTCGGCCAGACGCGCCAGAAACAACGCCCGGATCGAGTGCGGCGGCGGTGCGGCCGGCATCGCTGCCGCCATGCCCTGCCAATAGTCCAGCCAGGCCTCGGGCGCCAGGGCCGGCACGGCACTGCCGGCATCCGCTGCGCCGTGATTTTCCGCAATGCTGCGGTCGACCAGCTTTTTCAGGCATTTTTCCGCCAGCGGGCGCAAGGTGGCTATCAACAGGTGTTGGGTGACGGCCAGGCAGTCGTCGCTGTGCCGGCTGCCGCGCCAGGCGATGAAAGCGTCCTTCTCGGGGGGAAGGCCGAGTGCCGGCGGCCAGTCGAGCAGCAGGCGCCAGAGGTTTTCGTGCAGGACCTCGATCCACAGCTCGGCGCTATCGGCCACCCGCGGCGTCTTGCCCTGGGCCACCGCCAGCGCCGCCTGGGCCGCTGCCCGCTGGGCCTGGGCACACAGGGTAAACAGATAGGGCACGGTCTTGGCCACGGCATCGGGCAACTGGTCGATGAACAGGCGGGTGACCGAGGGCCGCTGCAGGTCGACCTGCAAATCCTGCACCCCGCCTTCGGCATAGCGCCCGCGGACCAGCAACTTGCCGGCCGAGGTCATCGGCCCAGCCCCAGGAAAGCCCGGCGGCTGGTCGGCGCGGCCGGCGGCGGTGCTGCCAGCGGCGCGGCGAACAGCGCCTGGACGGCGGCCAGCGCGGTCAGCCGGGCAGCCTCGTGGCTGGCGAATTCGAGGGCCGGCGAGAACAGCGAGCAGAGATGGTAGGGGCCGAGGCGGGCCTCCTCGGCGACGGTGAATTCGTAATCGCCGGACGGAAAATGCCAGTCGTGCTTGCTGCAGGCGGCCAGCGCCGGCCAGGTTGCGGCGTCGCCGGGCAGGCAGAGCAGGTTGATCGCCCACGGGGTGATCATCGCCCCCGCCCAGTGACCGTCCGCCCGCCGCTGGAAGCCGACGGCCTCGACCTGCAGCAGCGCATTGCAGATCGGCACGTCGTGCATCCGGGTCCGGGCGATGTGATCGAAGGCGGCGACCAGTTCGGGCGACGGATCGGTCGTCCAGAGGTTCATTCGGTCACCATGAATTTGTGTTTCGGCGCATCGCAGCCCGGGCAGCACCAGTCCTCGGGCAGGTCGGCGAAAGGCACGCCGGGCGAGATGCCGCGCACGTCGTCGCCCTGCGCCGGATCGTAGACCCACCAGCAGATGCCGCACTCCAGCCTGTCGTCCGGTTGGACGCCGAGAAATGAACCTTCGAATCGCATGCCGCGGAATTTAGACCGGCTCGCGCATCATGTCGAGGTATTCCCGCAGGCGTTCGAGCGAATCGCTGAAATCCTCGTCGGCGGCCAGCGCCACTTCGGGCATACCGACGATTTCAATGGAGTTGAGGATCAGCGCATCCATGCTGTTGAAATACTGCACCCACCAGACGTTGCGCAGCCGCGTGCTGGTGATCCGGCAGTTGCCGTAGCCGCGCGACAGGATCGACACCTCGCGGTGGCCGAGCCAGCCGTACAGCGTGTCGAGATCGGCATCGCTGACCGGCAGCAGGGTCAGGTTGATGACGTGCGCCGCCTCGCCCGGCTGCCAGGCCGCCGCCTGCATGCGGATTTCCTCGATCAGGGCCGGGGCGTTCATGCAGCCGGCCGGGTAGTCCGGCGCCGGCAGATCGGCCTGGGCCGTGGTCCACATGGTGTCGGTCAGGGCCGCCGGAATGGGGCCGGTTTCCAGGCGGTCGACAACCATCGCGCCATCGTCGGCCACCTTCAGCACGCGCCAGATCCCGGAGAACGCCGTTTCCTGCACCCGCCAGTGTTGCGGCGCCGTGGTGAAGGCGCTGACTTCGCCGAAGCCGAGCGACTGGTTGATGACGTCGCGCAGCGTCGCATCGAGGTCGCGTAGGTTGAGCGTCGCACCGCCACTGAAGCCAGCTTGCTCGGCCTGATCGACATAGGCGCCGAGCAGCCCGGCCGCCCGGTTGACTACCTCGGGCGGGACGTTGTCGGGCAGGCGCGGCTGCGAAAAGGTTTCCATGCCCTTCGGCATCGGCAGATAGTCCGGCGCTTCCTCGCCCTGCGAGCCGGGGCCTGATATTGGCCCCATCGCGACGACGGAAATCGGGAAGGGACGCAGCGTGGAGGGGTTCATGCGCAGGCTCCGTGAGAGGTTTCAGCCCGAACGGGAATGCCGATCGGCTTGGGTTGGGCCCGGCCGTCGAGCAGCCGGGCGATTTCGTTCTGGTATTCGTTCCAGTCGCGGATGCCGTTGAGCACGCCGACGAAAGCGCCATCGCGCAGGAAGACGACAGCCGGGGCGCGGGGCACGCCGTATTGCTGCATCAATGCCGGCGCGCAATCGGGGCCGGCCACCCAGCGGGAAATCCGCTCGCCGAGCGGCTTCAGCGCTTCGGGCAGGATCACGCAGGCGTCGAGCACTTCCAGGTTGCGCTGCGGGTCTTCGGTCAGCAGCAGGGCGGTCAGGCCGGCTGAAAATTGTGGATCGCTACGGTCGACGCGGGAAAAAGCATGTTTTTGGACCATGCGGCCAATGGCTGTTTCGAGCTTTTCGAGCGAAGTCGGGCCGGCCTTGAGTTGTAGGCTCATGATTGTGCTGTCCTCAGGAAAGCGGGGAGTTGGGGTTCGCGGTCGAGATCCGCGAAGAAGGCGGAAAAGTCGGTGGCACCGGATTGCACGGCATCGAGCGCAGCCAGAGCGGCGTTGATGGCGGCGGCGCGCTCGGCATCGATCACCTCGCGCGCCGCATCGAGAAAGCTGAGCAGCCAGGTCCCTACCGCCTGCTGGCCGACCAGACTGAGATCGATCCGCACTTCGCCATGGCGCCCGGTGCAACGGGCGAAATGCTCTCCGCATTCAAGCACCTGGACGGGAATGCCGAGGCACATCTCAGGCGCCTTCCAGGTTCAGGAAACGCGCGTCGCCGAGCCGATAGGCCTGTTCGGCCGGCGGCCGTTCGCCTTCGTAGACGTTGATGGCCAGCGCCGCATCGGTGATGCTTTCCGCCTCGCCGTCGCGCACGGTCGCCTCTGCCCCCCACCATTCCAGCCAGTCGAGCGCGACCCTCAGCGCCGGCGCCACCTGCGCCTTGACCACGTCACGCAGGCTGCCGCCGTAGTCCTCCAGTTCTTCCGGCTGGACGCCGATCAGCACCAGTTCCTGCGGCAGCTTGTTGGTCAGCTCGGCGGCCATCAGCACTTCCTGGAAACCGGTCTGGTGCAGGCTCATCTTCTTGGCGCCCATGAAGCGCGGCACCTGGTCGCCGATCACTTCGCGCAGGGTGCCGGGTTCGTCGCCATAATCGACCGCGTCGAAAACCAGCAGGCAATCGGCCTCCTGCACATAGGGCAGCAGGTAGAGACCCTGCGTGCCGCCGTCCATCAGCGTCACCTGCGGCGGGAATTGCCAGCCGCTGTTCAAGGCCTCGACACAGCGCACACCGAAGCCTTCGTCGGCCCACAGGATGTTGCCGATGCCGAGGACCAGAATGCGTTTTCTATTCATTGAAAACCTCTGAAAAAGCGCCCCGCGCCGCGTCGACCGCGACACGGGGCTAACGCAAGGAAACCCTTTAATCCTTGAACATCCGCCAGCCGGAAATCATGGTCGAGATCAGGCTTTGCCGGCTCATGATGTCCTCGCGGATTGCCGCATAGACATGTACCAGCACGAAAGTCATCATGATCCACATGCCCAGCCGGTGCAGGTTATGCACCTGCATCGAACCGCCCAGCGCCGGGATGACCCAGCCGAACAGCGCATCCTGCCAACTGCCCAGCCCGGCGCCTTCGCTGTACAGCGCGAAGCCGGTGAACAACATGCCGACGGCCAGCACCGTGAAGAAGAAGAACATCATCAGCTGCGCCATCGGGTTGTGGCCGACGTATTTCTTCGGCGTCTTTTCGAGGAACAGGTACCAGCGCAGCTCGAAGAAGACTTCGCTCCACCACTGCGGATTGGTGATCGGCAGCCGGAAGATCTGCTTGGCGTGGTGATTGCCGACGAAGGCCCAATAGACGCGACCGAGCAGGCCGATGGCGAAGATGTAGGCGGCAGCGAAATGGGCAAAGCGGATGTAACCCATCAGAAAATGGGTCGCCGCCTCGCCCGGCTGGGTCGGCAGCGGCTGGCCGATAAAATAGCCAGTCACCGCCAGGACCACCATGGCCAGCGCATTGACCCAGTGCCACAGGCGCACCGGTGCTTCGTAGACATAGATCGAGCGGACCTGTTTGCCGTTCCGCTCGGCCTCCAGCATGTCCTGTTGAGAGAGCATGATTGCCTCCTTTCCGGACCGCTTAGCGGACCTTGACCGACGTCATTTCCTGGCCGTCCGGGCTCATCACGTGCGTCGAGCAGGCCAGGCAGGGATCGAAGGAATGTAGCGTGCGCAGGATTTCCAAGGGCTCGTCGGCCTTGGCCACCGGGGTGTCCATCAGCGAGGCCTCGAAGGCGCCGATCTGGCCCTGGTGGTCGCGCGGACCGCCGTTCCAGGTGGTCGGCACGACGCACTGGTAGTTGTCGATCTTGGTGTCCTTGATCTTGATCCAGTGGCCGAGCGCGCCGCGCGGGGCTTCGGTGAAGCCGGCGCCCATCGCTTCCTTCGGCCAGGTGCTCGGCTCCCATTTCTCGATGTTGGCGGTGTTGAGATCGCCGGCCTTGAGGTTGGTCATCAGCTTGTCGAAGAAGTAGGACATCTTGTGCGCCGCCCACTGGCATTCCAGGCCGCGCGCCGCGGTGCGGCCCAGCGTCGAGAACAGCGCGGTGACCGGGACATCGAGTTCCTTCAACAGGGCATCAACCGGGTCCTTGAATTCCGGGTTCTTCTGGGCGTAGCCGATGATGTAGCGGGCCAGCGGGCCGACCTCCATGGCATGGCCACGCCAGCGCGGGGCCTTGATCCACGAATACTTGCCGCCCTCGTCGAGTTCCTTGATGTTGGTCTTGCTGCCCTTGGTGTTCGGACCGAGCACGAAGCTCGGCTCGGTGACGCCGTCGAAGGGGTGCAGGCCCTTGGTTTCGTCCGGGTACTTGTACCAGGAGTGGGCGACGTATTCCTGGATCTGCTCGGGGTCCTTGAGGTCGATCTCATGCACCTTGGAGAGGTCGCCGTTGATGATCGCGCCGCGCGGCAGCAGCAGGTTGCCGGCCGAGTAATCGTTGGCCTTGTCCGGGATGTCACCGTAGGACATGACGTTCTTGCCCGACAGGCCACCGCCGTACAGCCAGCCCTTGTAGAATTTGCCGATGGCGATCAGGTCAGGAATGTAGACCTGCTCGGTGAATTCGATGCAGCGGTCGATGATGCTCTTGACCAGGTTCAGGCGCTCCATGTTCACCGCGCCGACCGCCCCCGTGCCTTCGAGGTTGATGGCGCACGGCACGCCGCCGACCAGCCAGTTCGGGTGCGGGTTCTTGCCGCCGAAGATGGTGTGCACCTTGACGATGTCCTTCTGGAAATCGAGCGCTTCGAGGTAGTGCGCCACCGCCATCAGGTTGGCTTCGGGCGGCAGCTTGTAGGCCGGGTTGCCCCAGTAGCCGTTCATGAACGGACCGAGCTGGCCAGATTCGACGAATTTCTTCAGGCGGTTCTGGATGTCGCGGAAATAGCCGGGCGACGACAGCGGCCAGCTGGAAATGCTCTGCGCCAGCGCCGAGGTAGCTTTGGGATCGGCCTTCAGCGCCGACACCACATCGACCCAGTCGAGCGCGTGCAGGTGGTAGAAATGCACCAGGTGGTCATGCACCTGCAGGTTGAGCTGCATGATGTTGCGGATGCTGTTGGCGTTTTCCGGAATCTTGATGGCCAGCGCATCCTCGACGGCGCGCACCGAGGTCAGCGCATGGGTGCCGGTACACA
>CAMLHL010000026.1 GCA_946479855.1 uncultured Pseudomonadota bacterium | reverse complement strand
AGGTCAGGTTGAAGGAAACGACGGTCAGCCAGAAATGCAGCTTGCCGAGCTTTTCACTGTACATGTGGCCGGTCCACTTCGGCAGCCAGTAATAGACGCCAGTGATCACGCCCATGATGCCGCCGGCGAACAGCGCGTAATGGAAATGGGCAACGACGAAGTAGCTGTGGTGGTACTGGGCATCGGCCGCGACGTCGGCGAGGACCAGCCCGGTCAGGCCGGCGATGCCGAACAGCACGATGAAACCGACGGCGAACAGCATCGGCGTCTCGAACGTCATCGCCCCCTTCCACATGGTGGCGATCCAGCAAAAGAAGAGCACCGCCAGCGGCAGGGAAATCGCCATGGTGCTGAACATGAAATAAATCAGCGCCGGGATCGGCATGCCCGAGGTCAGGATGTGGTGTGCCCAGACGACTACCGACAGGATGCCGATGGCGATGAAGCTGTAGATCTGGGCCGTATGGCCGTAGGTCGGCTTGCGCGAGAAGGTCGACAAGACATGCGGGATCAGCCCCCAGACTGGCAGCAGCAGGATGTAGACCTCGGGATGGCCGAAGAACCAGAACAGGTGCTGGAACAGGATGGGATCGCCACCACCGGCTGCGTTGAAGAAGTGGGTGCCGAAATGGCGATCAGTGAGCAGCATGGTCACCGCGCCGGCCAGCACGGGGAGGGTGGCGATCAGCAGGAAGGCGGTGATCAGCCAGCCCCAGGCGAAGAGCGGCAGTTTCATCATCGTCATGCCGGGGGCGCGCATATTGAAGATGGTGACGATGATGTTGATCGAACCCATGATCGACGAAATGCCGAAGATATGTATGGCGAGGATAGCGAAATCGACACCGATGCCGCCCTGCACGGAAAGCGGCGCATAGAAGGTCCAGCCGGTGGCCAGCGCGCCATCGCCGACACCGAACAGGGCGAGCAGGAAGGGCATGGTGAGCAGGATGGCGGCCGGCGGCAGCAGCCAGAATCCCCAGTTGTTCAGGCGCGGCAGCGCCATGTCCGGGGCGCCGATCATCAGCGGGATCATCCAGTTGGCGAAGCCGGTGGCCGCCGGCATCAGTGCCCCGAAAATCATTACCAGGGCGTGGATGCCGATCAACTGGTTGAAGAATTCCGGCTTCATCAGCTGCAGACCGGGCTGGAACAGTTCGGCCCGGACGCCGAGGATCATCATGCCGCCGACAAAGAACATGATCAGGGCGAACGTCATGTACATCGTGCCGATGTCCTTGTGGTTCGTCGTCGTCAGCCAGCGTAGCCAGCCATTCGGATAATGTTCGGCCGGGGGTTCGACAGCGTGGGTGGTGGCTATGCTCATCTCGGTCTCCTAGCGCAAGGCCTTGATCTGGGCAGGCTGGATCATGTCGCCCTTCTTGTTGCCGAAACTGTTGCGTTCGTAAGTGATGATCGCTGCCAGTTCGACATCGGAGAGGCTGTTCCTGAACGCCTGCATCGCCGTCCCGGCCTTGCCGTTCATCACCCGGTCGACATGGCTGTCCTTGATGACCTTGCCATCCATGCCGAGCAACGGACCGTTGACCAGCTTGCTGCCGGCGAGCGCGGGGAAGGTTGGGGGCAGGCCCTGGCCTTCGGGCTGGTGGCAGGCGGCACAGATTTTTTCATAGACTTCCTTGCCCTTGGCCATCAGTTCCTCGCGGCTCCATGCCTTGTCGGCCCCGCCGGCCGCAGCCTTGGCTTCGGCTTTCTGCTGCTCCAGCCAGGCCAGGTATTCCGGTTCCGGCACGGCATGGACGACGACGGGCATGAAACCATGATCCTTGCCGCACAGTTCGGCGCATTGGCCGCGATAGATGCCGGGTTTCTCGATCAGCAACCAGGTTTCGCGCAGGAAACCGGGGACGGCATCGCGCTTGACCCCGAATTGTGGCACCCACCAGGTATGGATGACGTCGAGCGAGGTCAGCAGGACACGGACTTTCTTGCCGACCGGCAATACCACCGGTTTGTCCACCTCGAGCAGATAATGCTCGCCCTTGGCTGCGGCGTTACTGATCTGCTCGCGCGGCGTTGCCAGCGTGCTGATGAACTTGACGCCGGCTTCAGGGTATTCGTACTGCCATTTCCACTGCATGCCGGTGACCTTGAGCACGATGTCGGCGCGGGTCTTGGTGTCTTCCATGTTGATGATGGCTTTGACGGCCGGAATGCCCATCAGCACGAAGTCGATGAAAAGCAGGATGGCAAAGGGAACCAGAGCCCAGAACCATTGCATGGCCCCGGTTGGTCCGGTAAATCTGGCTGGCGCGTGCCCTGAACTCTTCCGGTGCCTGATCATCGAATAGATCATGATGGCGAAGACCACCACGAACAGAACGGTGATGACCAGCATGAATTCGTTGTGGATATGCAGGGTTTCCCGCGCGATCGGGGTGACCGGTTCCGGGAAATTGAAACTGTAGGCGGCAAAAGCCAGTTTCGGTAAAAGCAGGGCAAGACAAAGTGAGAGGCTGCGAAGCAGTCGTTCAGCAAGCATTGGGTTGATGATTGTTGTCACCCGAGTTTCAAATGCACAACTCGCCATGCTGTTCCCTCCCCTTGTGAGAACCGAACTGGCAGGTGAGAATCATTCTTCATGAAATAGTTCAGAAATTTTCATCGTGATCAATCGCCGCCTCTTTCTGCTGTTGTCTGTTGTCGCCCTGCTGGCCTGCAACCGGGCGCCGGTGGCGTTTCACAACACCGATCTGACCGGCGCCACTTTCGGGCGCCAGCTGACCCTGACCGATCATCAGGGGCAGTCACGATCACTGGCCGACTTTCGCGGCAAGGCCATTGTCTTGTTTTTCGGCTACACCTCCTGCCCGGATATCTGCCCGACCATGCTGACGCGTCTGGCTGCAGTAATGAAAACGCTCGGTGCCGATGCGACGAGGGTTCAGGTGCTGTTTGTGACGGTCGACCCGGAACGCGATAGCGCCGAGCGCCTCAAGAATTTCGTGCCGTGGTTCAATCCGACCTTTCTTGGCTTGCGGGGAGATGCCGCGCAAACCAAAGCCGTTACCGAAGAGTTTCGGGTCTTCGCTGCCCGCAAGGCGGTCGAAGGTGAACTGGGCTACGTCATTGACCATTCGGCGGGCGCCTATGTCTTCGATCCGGCTGGCCGCCTGCGCCTCTACGTCAAGGATACCGCCAGCGTCGAAGACATCGCTGCCGATCTCAGCGCCTTGTTGCAAGGCAACTAGGGCGCCGATGACGGGTGGCGCTATACTTCCGGCCCTTCCGATAGACATTTTTCCGACGGTTTTTGATGATGCTTGAGCATTTTCCGGTGACGATTTCCACGCACGGCAAGGCTGCAAATGCCCGGCGAGCGGTCGACTTCGCATGAACGAGGAAACAACGGTCGTCGTGCTCGACGACGAATTCTTCATGCGCGAAGCGATTTCTCTGGCGCGTGCCGCCGAATGCCTGGGCGAAGTGCCAGTCGGCGCCATCGTGGTGTTGAACGGAGAAATCGTCGGGCGTGGCTTCAATTCGCCAATCGGCGAGAGCGACCCGACGGCACACGCCGAGATCGCGGCACTGCGCGATGCGGCACGCGCCTTGGGCAACTACCGCTTGCCGGGCTGCGAACTGTTCGTGACCCTCGAACCCTGTGCCATGTGCGCCGGCGCCATCATGCATGCGCGGATCAGCCGTGTGATCTATGGTGCCCGTGACCCGAAAACCGGGGTGCACGGCAGTGTCGTCGATCTGTTCGGCGTCGAGCGCCTGAATCATCACGCCACCGTCGAAGGCGGCGTGCTGGCCGACGAGTGCAGTGCGCTGCTCTCCGGATTTTTTGCCGGCCGCCGGAAGAAAGCGCCATGAAACTACAGGTTTCCGTTGCCCGGCAGGTGCTGAGTGTCGTCGACGAAGCTGGCGACGTGTTGCGCGAGTACCCGGTATCAACCGCGCAGGCCGGGGTCGGCGAGGTGTCCGGTAGCTATCGGACGCCGCGCGGTCGACATGTGATTCGGGCCAAAATTGGAGGCGGCCAGCCGGAAAACTGTGTGTTCGTCCGTCGGCGTCCGACCGGCGAAATCTGGACGCCGGCACTGGGCGAAGAATTTCCCGGGCGCGACTGGATACTGACGCGTATTCTCTGGCTCTCGGGGTGCGAGCCCGGTTGCAACCGGCTCGGCGACGTCGACACCATGCGACGCTATATTTATATCCACGGTAGCCCGGATGTGGTGGATATGGGCCGGCCCGGCTCGCATGGCTGCATCCGTATGCGCAACGCCGACATCGTCGAGTTGTTCGACCTTGTGCCCTGTTATACGGAAGTCGAGATTACCGAGGACTGAAGCGGCTGGCCATGCGGGCCGAATCTTTGTTCGTGCACCGTGACGGCACCGCAGCTATTTTGCCAAAGCAGCGTCGAGGCACGTGTACCGTAGTTTTCCGATTTGACGAAGATGGCCGACAACAGCCTTTCCCATTCGATGGGGACGCCGGTCCTGGGCAGGTTTTCGTCGGCGACAATGGACTGGTCTGCGAGCAGGGCAAAAAACGCCGCTTCGTCGGGCAGGCCGGGCAGGGCTTCGGCAAAGCCTTCGCGCGCCGCCAGCAGTTTCGGCCAGGGGCTGTCGAGCAGATGGTTCGATAGTCCGTAGATGCCCGGCGCCAAAAGGCGTGGCTGGCCGTCACGATTGGAGCAATAGACCAGCGATTCACCGTCGCCAAGCAACAGATTGAAGCCGGAATACCGAGCCCCATCGATTCTGGAAGCATAGTCACCGGCAGTTGAACTGGCCGTCAGAAACTCCCGGGTCAAGGCGCCGCGTGAGCGTTCGCCCTTGGCCATGCCAGGTTCGCGGACATTGGTGACCGCCGCAAAGCGGCCGCTCTCGCTGATCCCCAGCCATGTGCCACCCGCTTCGAGGTCCAGTCCGCCGATGACCTGCGGTGCGTCCGGCCAGCGGGTGATCGCGGTGCTCGGACGGGCGTAGAACTCGTCACGGTTAGCGGCAACAACTAGCGGGTAGTCCGGATGCACCCGCCAGCCGACGACAATCAGGCACATTTTTACCCGTTTTTACGGGTTGACCGCAGCAGTTCGTACCACCGGGCCGTCCAGCGAACCCAGGCGGACATTGTCGGCAAAATTGCTCTGGACGACGGCCAGTGCTTCGTAGCCGCCGGTCGGCGACGGTGCGACGGTCATTACCATGCCGCAGGACTGATCAGGATTGTCCGGGGAATGCAGTGCATCGCCAGCCTTGAGCGCCTGCGGACTGGTCAGGCGGAACAGATGGCGCTTGACCTTGCCGAGGTACTGCGTCCGGGCGACGACTTCCTGCCCCGGGTAGCAGCCCTTGTGGAAGCTGACGCCGCCAATCTTCTCGAAGTCGGCCATCTGCGGCACAAATTCTTCCTTGGTGGCCAGTGTGACCAGCGGGAAGGCGGATTGTATGTCCAGCCAGCGCCAGACCGGGACGCCGGCGGGGCGAGCCTTGACGGTCAGTTTCTGCCATAGCGTGACCATCGCTGATTCCGGTGCAATGATCATGAAGCGCGCCGCGTCAAGACGAAGCACCGTGAGGTCGCCAGCGGCGGTGGCCGTGGTCATGGCCTCGGCCGGACAGGGCAGGGCAGCATCGGCCAGCGCTTCTTCGGCTTGCGGTCCGGCGAGGCCGAGCATGACCACCTGGTCGGTCAGCGAGGCGAGCTTGACCTTGGAACGCAGCACGAACATCTGCAGGCGTTTCTGGGTGGCTTCCTGCAAATCGGCAGCGAGCCCGAGAAAATACCTGTCATCGTGGCGCCAGACGAGAAAGCTCGCCTGCATCCGTCCCTTGGCATTGCACCAGCCGGCATGTTGAGCCTGGCTCCCGGCCAGGTGGTTGATGTCGTTGGTGAATTGGCTATGCAGGAAAGTCTTGCCATCCTCACCGCTGGCTTCGATCAACCCGAGATGGGTCAACGGGACGACGACCGTTTGCCGGACGGCGGCCTGCAGTTCGCCGGCGGCATCGCCAAAATTGAGAAGCTCGGTCGAATTGCCGTCGAAAACACCTTCGGTCGATTCAAGAAAGCTGCGCCAGTGGGGATTCATAGGGGCTCCAGATGGGGTTTCGGATATTATATCGCTGGTTATAACGTGCTCGTTCCACACGGGCAAGACCTCCTTGCCGCCAACGAGTTCCCGTGCGCTTCCTGATCAAGATATTTCTCTCCATCTCGCTGTTGCTGGCCATTGCCGCCGGCGGTCTGTTGTGGTGGGCCAGCCAGCCCCTGGTGCTGAGCACTTCGCCGCTTGATTTTCGGGTGACCTCCGGCAGCAGCCTGCGTTCGGCGATCACCCAGATGCGTGAAGCCGGGATCGACGTCAATCCGACACTGCTCGCCATGCTGGCCAGGCTGAACAGGTCCGATACCGCCATCAAGGCAGGCAGCTATGCCGTGAATCAGGGGGTTACCCCGCGACATCTGCTGGACAAATTGCTCAAGGGGAAAGTCACGCAGGGCGAGCTCACCCTTGTGGAAGGCTGGACTTTCCGCCAGTGGCGGGCGCGGCTCGACAAGCATCCCGATCTTGTCCATGAGGCGCTTGAACTCAGTGAAGCACAAATCATCGAACGGCTGGGCCTGCAGGTCGGCAGCCTGGAAGGGCAGCTTTTTCCGGATACCTACCTGTTCGACAAGCAATCTAGCGACCTTGAACTCCTGGCACGCGCCCATCGTGCCATGCAGCGCAAACTCGATGCCGAGTGGGAGAACCGAGCCCCCGGCCTGCCGTACAAGACGGCTGGCGAAGCGCTGATTATGGCTTCCATCGTCGAGAAGGAAACCGGCCGCGAGGCGGATCGGCAACTGGTTGCCGCAGTTTTCATCAATCGCCTGCGCCGGGGTATGTTGTTGCAGACCGATCCGACCGTCATTTACGGGCTGGGGGAGAAATTCGACGGCAACCTGCGAAAGCGCGATCTGCAAAATGACGGTCCCTACAATACCTACCTGCGTGTCGGTTTGCCGCCGACGCCGATTGCCATGCCCGGGCAGGCATCCCTGCATGCGGCATTGAATCCGGCGCCCAGCGAAGCGCTCTATTTCGTGGCGCGGGGCGATGGCAGCAGCGAGTTTTCCGGGACATTGGACGACCACAACAAAGCGGTTAATAAATATCAGAGGGGTGGGAAGTGAACGGTAAATTCATCACTTTCGAGGGCATCGACGGTGCCGGCAAAAGCAGCCACGTCGAATGGCTGGCGGAATTTCTGCGTGAACGCGGCAAGGCGGTGCATGTGACGCGCGAGCCGGGGGGGACGCACTTGGGCGAAAAGCTGCGCGAGTTGCTGCTCAATGAACCGATGCATCTTGAGACCGAAACCCTGCTGATGTTCGCCGCCCGTCGCGAGCATCTGGCCCGCTTGATCGAACCCGCCCTGGCGCGTGGCGAATGGGTGGTCTGCGACCGCTTCAGCGATGCGACCTACGCCTATCAGGGCGGCGGTCGCGGCCTCGATCGTGCCAAGTTTCTGACCCTTGAGCACTGGGTCCATGGGCATCTGCAACCCGATCTGACGCTGTTGTTTGACCTGCCGCTGGACGTGGCGCGCGAGCGCATTGCCTTGGCCAATCGCGTGCTCGACAAGTTCGAGCAAGAGCGCGCAGATTTTCATGAGCGCGTTCGCCTGGCCTACCTGGAAAGGGCGCACGCGAGCCCCTCGCGAATTCGTCTGATTGATGCCAATCAGACTATCGAAAATATTCGTAAACAACTTGAACAAATCATTACAGTTGATTGTTTATGAATGTAATTGAGCTTCACTCAAAAATTTGGATGGGTTTGCAGGCAAGGCGGGATCGCTTGCCGCATTCATTGCTCCTAGTTGGCCAAAAAGGTTTGGGGAAATTCGAGCTGGCGCGTCGTTTTGCCGCTAGTCTGTTGTGCGAGTCTCCCCGGGCAGATGGTCTGGCCTGCGGTAAATGCCTGGCCTGCAACTGGTTCGCGCAGGGCAATCACCCGGATTTTCGCTTACTGCAACCGGATGCGCTGGGCGAAGACGTCGAGGTTGAGGATGGCAAGAAAAAACCCAGCCAGCAAATCACCATCGACCAAGTGCGCGCACTGGATGAATTCTTCACTATCGGCACGCACCGTGGCGGTTTGCGGATCGTCATCGTCAACCCTACCGAGGCTATGAATCGCAGCACCGCTAATTCTCTTCTTAAAACACTTGAGGAACCATCTGCAGGTACTTTATTTTTAATGGTTTCAAATGAACCGATGCGCTTGTTGGCAACTATCCGGAGCCGCTGCCAGATGGTGCCGGTCCCGGTTCCGCCGACCAGGGTGGCAGCCAAGATCCTGACTGAAGAAGGATTGGCCCAGCCCGAGCGCTGGCTGGCGTTGGCCGGCGGCTCGCCCGGCCTGGCGCTCGATATGGCGGCAAGCGGTCAGAATGCCTGGCTCGAACTGCTGGCCGCTCGCCTGGGCGCCGGCCGCAGCGGAGATCCGCTGACCATCGCCGCCGAGCTGGAGAAAGCCATCAAGGACAGCAAGGGGAAACTGCTGTTGAAACATGTCGTCGAAGCATTACAGAAATGGCTGGTCGATCTGACACTGGCCAAGAATGCTATGCCTGTGCGTTATTTTCTCCCCCAGCAGCCCACAATTTCGGGCTTGGCTGATATGATTCCGGCTGCACGCTTGATGCAGTCGTATCGAGCTGTAATATCCCGTCGCCAGGAGGCCGAGCAGCCGCTCAATGCGCGCCTCTTCCTGGAAGGCCTCTTTCTGGATTACCGAGCCCTGTTTGCCAATTGATCGCCAATGAGTGAAGCCAAACCCGCTCCCCAGCGCCCGAGCGTTCTCTCGCTGAATATCAATTCAAAATCGGCGCTTTACGCCGCATTCATGCCGCATTTGCGGGGCGGCGGCATCTTCATCCCGACAACCCGCAGCTACAAGATCGGCGATGAAGTCTTCATGCTGTTGTCGTTGATGGATGATCCCGCCAAGCTCCCGATTGCTGGAACGATTGTCTGGATTACGCCGGCGGGGGCCCAGAATGGTCGGGCGCAGGGAATCGGCGTGCACTTCAACAACGACGAAAGTGGTCAGGAAGCGCGTCGCAAGATCGAAGGGCTGCTCGGCGGTGTCATGCAGTCGGCCCGGCCGACGCACACCCTCTGATCGACCGGAATGCTGGTCGACTCCCACTGCCATCTCGATTTCCCTGATCTGGCTAGTCGTTTGCCGGAGGTTCTGCAGCACATGCAGGAAAACCAGGTCGGCCTGGCTGTCTGTATCGGCGTCAATCTCGAAGATTTTCCCAAGGTGCTGGCGCTGGCCGAGCAGGAGCCCCGACTGTATGCCACTGTCGGAGTTCATCCCGAATACACCGATGTCGAAGACGCCAGTGAAGATCGCCTCGTCGAACTGGCCAGCCATCCCAAAGTGCTCGGCATCGGCGAAACCGGGCTCGATTACTACTGGCAGAAGGACAAGCCGGAGTGGCAGCGAGAACGTTTTCGCACCCATATTCGGGCAGCACGGCGTTGCGGCAAGCCACTGATCGTCCATACCCGTGATTCGGCACTCGATACGTTGCGCGTCCTGCGGGAAGAGGGGGCCGAAGCGGTCGGTGGCGTCATGCATTGCTTTACCGAAAACTGGGAGATTGCCAGCCAGGCCCTCGATCTTGGCTTTTATCTTTCGTTTTCCGGCATCGTTACATTCAAGAATGCCACCGTCGTCAAGGAAGTCGCCCAGCGATGCCCGCTTGACCGGATCCTCGTCGAAACCGATTCACCATACCTGGCGCCGGTACCGTATCGCGGCAAACCGAACGAACCGGCCTATGTTCGTTATGTGGCCGAAGAAATTGCCCGGCTGCGCTCGCAGCCGATTGAACTAATCCGGCAGGCCACCACCGATAATTTCTTTTCGCTGTTCACCCACGCCCAACGACCATGAAAATGATCAAAAAACTGCTGTTGACCGTCGCATTGGCCATCCCGATGCTGGCCGGCGCCGATACCTATGATGATCTGATCAGTGCAACCAAGGCCGGCGATACGCACGAAGTGGCCACCCTGATCAACAAGGGAGCGTCGATCGATACCACGGATATCGAGGGAAATACCCTGCTCATACTCGCCACGCGGGATGGCCATGTTGAACTGGCTGGCTATCTGGTCAAGCATGGCGCCAAATTGAATGCCCGTAACTCCGCCGGCGACACCGCCTTGCGGATCGCTGCCATTCGGGGGCAACTGAAAATTGCCGAACTTCTTGTCGCCGGTGGTGCAGCGGTCAACATGCGCGGGTGGACACCATTGGCCTACGCATCGTTTGCCGGCTATTTGGATATTGCAAAATTCCTGATCAAATCCGGTGCCGACGTCAATCTCCCGGCCGAAAACGGCACGACGCCACTGATCGCCGCCTCACGCAACGGGCACATCGAGGTTGTTCGCCTGTTGTTAAATAGCAAGGCCAATCCGAACCTGATACTCGATACTGGTGAGACTGCGCTCGATCTTGCGATGCGATCCAACAATACGGATATTGCCGAACTTCTGCGCCGCGCAGGAGGAAAATCCGGACGGACTGCGACTATCGAGGTGCGCTGAGCGCGAACGATGATGCGAGGGGCCTTGCAGCCACTTGGTACCTGTTAAAACAATTCCATTGAATTGTCATTTTCCTGCAGATGTCAATGTTGGAGTATCGTATCCGCTGACGGGATCTTTCAAGATCCGGCTTCAGGAGAGCGGAAATGGAATTCATTGGCAAGAAGCGTCCCCTGTCGTCAAAAGGCTTGGGAAGCGCACTTGATTGCATGGGATTGCAGCCTGACGAGGCTGCCGTCATCTGGTCCGTCATCGATGTCGAGACTTCGGGCGTAACCCAGGGATGCGGGTTCCGTCAGGATGGCCGGCCGCAGATTCTGTTCGAACGCCATATTTTCCGTCGGGAAACGAACGGGTGCTTTGATGTCGTTGCCCCCCATCTTTCCGGCCCGCAGGGAGGGTACGGCGGATTGGCGAGCCAATACGGGAAACTGGAAGAAGCGCTCACCTTGAGCAAAAAGGCCGGTTTAGGGATTGAACCGGCGTTGCGGGCTGTCTCCTGGGGCTTGGGCCAGATCATGGGTTTCAATGCAGCCCTGGCCGGCTTTGATTCGGCTGAGGCCATGGTCCTGGCGATGCTGGATAGCGAAGATGCTCAGATTCAGGCCATGGCCAATTTTCTGCGCTCGCAGAATTTGCACAAGGCCTTGCGGAGACGAGACTGGGCCGGATTTGCCCGGGGCTATAACGGCAAGAGCTATGCCCAGAACCAGTACGACATTAAGCTGGAACAGTCGTATGTCAGGTTGTCATCGGGCTCGATGCCCAATCTGCAGTTGCGGGCTGCTCAGGTCGCGCTGATGTATCTCGGCTACGCGCCGGGAAAGATCGATGGAGTGATCGGTCAGCGCACTCGCAATGCAATCGCCAGTTTCCGATTGCAGGCCGGGTTGCCGCCGGGTTCCGAGCTCGATGGCCAGGTTTATCTGGCCCTTTGCCAGCGGGCGGGATTCGAGCCCTGATCAGAAAAATGATTGCCCGGGGCCGCCCCGTGTGAACTTTTCCCGCCCTCATGATCAAACGCCATGTCCGGGCAATTTGCCTGGGTTGAAGGTTGATTTTGCCTAGTGGCGGCGGGTGGGCTTTTGTTTGGTCGTAGTCCCCCTAAAATCGATGCCGGAAAAAATCAAATTCGTTATAGAGGAGACGTAGCATGCCCAGCCATATTCTCGGTCCATCGACGCTTTGCGCGAACGTACCCCTGAATTTCGCCACTATTTCCGTCAGCGCATCGCACGGGGGGCAGCATGGCCAATAACCGTCGCCATTTTCTGCAGATGCTTGCCGCCTTGCCGCTTGCTACGGCGTTGCCGGCCTTGGCGGACGAAGAAATGGACGCGATTCGCCAGCGCGGCCGACTGTCCTTTGCTGTCTATGAAAAATTCCAGCCCTACTCAGATGCAGGGAAGGGGATCGATATAGATTTGGCCAAGGCACTGGCCGGAAAACTCGGGTTGCGTCCGGAAATCATCAGCTTCAAGGCCGGCGAGGACATGAGCGACGATCTACGTAACATGGTCTGGAAGGGGCACTATCTGCGGGGCGAAGCGGCTGATGTGATGATGCATGTGCCGGTCGACGAAATTCTCGCCAAGGCTAACGACAAGGTGCATATCTTCGGCACCTACCATCAGGAAACCATGGCCATGGCGCGGATAGCCTCCCGCGTGCCGGTGCCTAGCGGGTCAGCCGCTGTTGCCCTGGAGGTGTTTACCCGCGAGAAAATCGGTGTCGAGGGCGATACGCTGGCCGACTCCTTTCTCTTGAGCGTGCTGCGCGGCCGGCTGCGGGACAACGTGGTGCATTTTCATTCCGTTGAGGAAGCTGCCAAGGCCTTGGGCGAAGGAGCCATATCGGCGGTTCTCTCGCCGCGGGGCGAACTGGAGGGGGCATTGCGCGGTGACCAGCGCTTCGCCATCGATGAAGTCAAAATGGCTGAACTCAGCTTGAAACAGTGGCCGCTTGGCATGGCGGTCAAGGCAGAAGCTGTCGATCTGGTGGCGGCTCTGACGCGGGCGTTGGCAGAATTGAAGCAGGATGGAAGTCTGGCGGCAATCTTCAAGCGTCATCAAATAACCTGGCGGGAAGCCTGAGATGAACTGGCCAGGATTAGCGATAACCTGGCCTTCATTGCACGACGCCTCGCCACATTATGTCTGAGGCCGGTTGGCCTTGGCCGGCTTGGCTTTTCGTTTGCGGGGCTTGCGAGAACGGGGTGGATGCAGCATTTCCTGATGCATCTGCGCCAGTTCAGCCAGTTGCAGGGCGATATGAAAGTTCAGCGTCCCTTCGGGTACCTCTCCCTCTTCATTCGGCTCGCCTGCCTCTAGGCCGGTAAGCAATTCCATCGCTTCGTCCGTGTCATGCACGGCCCAGATATGGAAACGTCCTTCACGCACCGCCGTGACGACGGACGGTTCCAGCATCAGGTGACAGACGTTCGCAGCCGGAATGATGACCCCCTGCCCACCGGTTAGACCGCGAGCGGCGCAGATTTCAAAAAAACCCTCGATTTTTTCGTTAATTCCGCCGACCGGTTGGACAATACCGAACTGATTGACCGAGCCGGTGACCGCCAGCGACTGGCGGATCGGAACGGCGGAAATGGTGGAGAGCAGGGCTGCCAACTCGGCCAATGAGGCGCTGTCGCCTTCGACGCCGCCGTACGATTGCTCGAAAACAAGGCTGGCGCGTAGCGATAGCGGCATGGCCCAGCCGAAGCGGGCAGCCAGGAAGGACGACAGGATCAGCACCCCCTTGGAGTGGATGGGACCACCAAGTTCCACTTCACGCTCGATGTCGATGATTTCACCTTCGCCCATGCGCACGGTTGCGGTGATGCGCACCGGGTGGGCAAAGCTGCTCTCGCCGAGCATGGCGACGGCGAGACCGTTGATCTGGCCAACGTGCAGGCCATCGGTTGCAATCAATAGCTGGCCGCGGAGAATTTCCTCCTGATAGCGCTCCTGGATACGTTCGTTACGGTGGCGATGCGCATGAAGGGCGCTTTCGACGTGTTCGCGCTCGATCACGCCTGCGCCAGCGGTGTCGGCGACGTGGTCGGCTTCGCGCATCAGGTCGCTCAGCGGCTGAGTCTGTGTGGTCAGCTTCTCGGCATTACCGGCCAGCCGGGCGGCGTGTTCGATGACGCGCGCAACGGCTGGAGCCGAGAGCGGACGCAGTCCATCGCGGTGGGCCAGGGTGGCGATCAGGCGGGCATACTGGGCGGTGCCTTCCGGCGTACGGGTGACTTCGCTTTCGAGATCGGCATTGATCTTGAACAGCCCCAGAAAATCCGGGTCGAGTTCGGCCAGCAGGTAATAGATGATGCGCTCGCCGATCAGGATCACCTTGAGGTCGAGCGGCAGTGGTTCCGGCTCCAGTTGCACCGTGCTGCTCAGGCCGACCAGCTCGGCCAGCGATTCAATGCGGACCTCTCCTGAACGCAGCGTCCGCTTGAGACCGTCCCAAGCGTAGGCTTGGGAGAGCAGCTTGCGGGCATCGATGACGAGGAAGCCACCATTGGCCCGGTGCAGGGCGCCTGCCTTGATCAAGGTGAAGTTGCTGATCAGCGTACCCATGTGCACATGGTGTTCGATGCGCCCGACCAGATTCTGCAGTGTTGGATTATCCTCGTAAATTATCGGGCGTTCTCCGCTCGCAGGGTTCTCAACCAGCAGGTTGACCCGATAGCGGTGGACCGAGATGGCGCCCGAATAGAGAGTGGTTTCACCATCATCGTCGCTCTTTACCGATTCGTGAATTGACTGCCCACTTTCGAGAATATCCTGCATCACGGCGTCGAGGTAGGCTGTGACATCGGGCAAATCCGCGTAAT
Organism: uncultured Pseudomonadota bacterium; assembly: GCA_946479855.1. Next base: position 18,801 of record CAMLHL010000026.1, on the reverse strand, counting down.
GGAGCTTGATCTCCTCGATCAGATGGCCGACCGCGAGCCGTAGCGCGTCGGTGCCGAGATTCTTGATAGCCTTCTGTATCTCCCTGCGCCAGTGCGGGAACTCATTCATCAGCCGGTGCAGCTTTTCGTGATTGGCCCGAATCTTGGCCTCGAATTCGTTTTTTTGTTCATCCGAAAGGGCGGTGAACTCTTCCGGAGACATCGTCTCCTCGGTATTCTTCATAGGCACGAAGGCGAAGCCGTGGGGAGTGCGCAACAGGGCCACCCCGTCATCCTGCGAATCCTGGCCGAGTTGGCGCACCGCGTCTTCCTCGCGCTTTTTTTCCTCCTCCTGCAGCGATTCGACGCGTGCACGGTATTCGTCGCCTTCAAAGGCTGCGGCAATGGTGGTCGTAATTTCGTCGACAAATTCCTGCATGTCGCTGTACAACTGAGCCCCCCGCCCGCATGGGAGTTTTAACAGGCGCGCCCGGGTCGAATCGGCAAAGTCGAGCACGTAGCACCAGTCGGCAGGCGGTGCGCCGTGAACGCTTTCCTGTTTCAGTTGTTGCAGTACGATGGCATGACGCCCGCTGCCAGCTTCCCCGAGAACAAACAGGTTGTAGCCCCTGTATGGCATATCGAGTCCCAGATGCAGCGCCTCCATGGCACGCGGATGAATCTGCACCGGATCGAGTTCTGATAACTCGGCGGTCGAGGAAAACGAAAGAAGTACTGGGTCGCAGGCGGTGTAGAGCGCTTCGGGAAGGAGTTCGCTGGGTCGTGGCATATGGTCAGTGCATTTTCCCTTGGAATTTCTAATAGATTACTCGTAACGGGTCACTGCTACCAATTGGATCGGATTGGGTGCCTGCTGGCGGGCAGGAGTACGATAGACAGGGAGCCGGCATGTCACTTGCTGAAATGCCGAGGTAATGACGCTTCACAACGATCCTTAGAGACGGGGGGTAATGATGCGTATCGGTGTTCCCAAGGAAATCAAAAATCATGAATATCGTGTCGGCTTGACCCCGGCAAGCGTGCGCGAACTGGTGCGTCGTGGCCATCAGGTTATTGTGCAGCGAGATGCCGGTGCGGCCATTGGCCTGCCTGATGACGCTTATTGCGACGCTGGCGCTGAGGTGGTCGAAACGCCCGGCGAGGTATTCGCCCATGCCGAATTGATCGTCAAGGTCAAGGAGCCTCAAGCGCAGGAATGTGTTTTGCTACAGCCCAATCAGGCAATTTTTGCCTATCTGCACTTGGCGCCTGACCGGCAACAGACCGAGTTGCTCTGTGCCTCGGGCGCCACTGCGATTGCCTATGAGACGGTGACTGATGCGGCTGGTGGCTTGCCCTTGTTGATGCCGATGAGTGAAATTGCCGGCCGGATGTCTATCCAGGCCGGGGCTGCCCATCTGGAAAAATCCAAGGGTGGATCCGGTGTGCTTCTGGGCGGTGTACCAGGCGTGCCGGCCGGCAAGGTGACCATACTCGGCGGGGGCGTGGTCGGTTACAACGCGGCGCTGACAGCACTGGGCATGGGAGCGCAAGTGACCATCATCAACCGTTCACTGGAGCGACTGCGCTGGCTCGACAGCCGTTTCGCAGGGCGTGTACAGACTGTCTATTCGACGGGCGAGGCCATCGAGGCCGCCTTGTCTGACGCTGACCTGATTATCGGTGCCGTGCTGATTCCCGGTGCTGCAACGCCGCGCCTGGTGTCGCGGGAGCAACTGAAAGTGATTCGCCCTGGCTCGGTTCTGGTGGACGTTTCAATCGATCAGGGGGGGTGCTTCGAAACCAGCCGCCCGACCAACCATGACAATCCCACCTACGTCGTTGACGGGATCGTCCATTACTGTGTCGCCAACATGCCGGGCGCGGTAGCGAGGACTTCAACCTTCGCGTTGAACCACGCCACTTTGCCCTTCGTTCTGGCGATGGCGGACAAGGGGATTCGCCAAGCGCTTCTGGACGATCCGCATCTGCTCGCCGGGCTGAATGTCCATGGCGGTCAGATCACCTGTCCTCCGGTAGCCGAGGCGCTGGGAATGAATTACCTGGCGGCGCGCAAGGTGCTCGGAGTGACCGGTCTCGGGTGAGTGACGGCCATTCGTGCAAGGCAACATTGAGCGCTTGTAACGACCGCTTGCCCGCTGCTTGTGGAACGCATGCGATGCGCCGGGCCAGGGCGACGCCGGTCGACAAGCAGAAGAAGAGCCAGAGGCGCGGAGATTCAGGAAATTTTTACGTGGGTGCCATGCTGCGAATGGAGCAAAATGATCACGCCACGGGGGCCTGAAAAACAGGTGTGAAGGTATGCATGACTCGCCAGCGCATGGTCGGAAGAATCGCCCGACCCAGTGATGCGGACATAGCAGCTGGACTAACAACCAGCCGCCCGTGGCCTTTTGCCCTATGCCCGATTTAATGAAAAATGTGGCAGCCGACTGCCGCTCCATTGGTCTTCGGGGTATGGGTGAGCGCCAGGAGCTTGGTCAGGTGTGTTTCTGCTCCTGGATCAAGGCACGGCTGCAATAGCGATCCCAGTTACAGCGTTCGCAAGGCGCGGAACATACCCGGGTCGTCAGGGTCCCGGTGCAAAGCGAAGCCAAGTTGCCGGGCGAATTTGAGCATCTTGTGATTGGAGGCAAGGATGATCCCCTCCATGTTTCCCATGCCGCGCTCCTTCGCTGCATCAATCAGCGCTAGCATCAGGATGCCGGCCACGCCGCTACCCTGCCAGGCATCGTCAATGGCAACGGCGAATTCACAGCTATTGCCGGACGGATTGGCGACATAGCGCGCCACGCCGATTTCCAGATCCTGCCCATCCTGTTGCACCACCGCCACCAAGGCCAGATGCCGGACGTAGTCGATCTCGGTCAGGTACTTCAGTTTGCCCGGCGGCAGTTCCTGAAAGGTGGACATGAAGCGCTTGTAGCGCGAGTCCGGGGAAAGATGTTTTACGAACTCCTCTTCCATCGGGGCGTCTTCCCGGCGGATCGGGCGGATCATGACCGGAGTGCCGTCGAACAGATAACGGGTACGCATGAGATCGGCGGGATAGTCGCTCACGAATTTCACTCCGCGGTTGCTTGCCGTGCTTTCTCCGCCAGATAGGCGATGATGCCGTCCAGCGTCACGACCTTGCCATAGTCGGTTTCGGGAATATTGACGCCCAGCTTCTCATCGATAGCGGCCAGAACATTCAGCCAGTCGATGGAGTCCAGGTCGATCTGCGTGCGCAGCGGCTTGTCGCTGATGATCCGGGCCGGATCGATTTCCGGTGCCAGCGTCTTCAGGATGTCGAATACTGCGATGTGCAGCTGCTCGTGGTTCGGATTCATTATCACTCCCCTTGTTCCAGCGTCGAACGGTCACCCTCTGGCAAGCCGAGTTCCCTGGCCTTGAGGAGCCGCCGCATGATTTTTCCGCTCCGAGTATGTGGCAGCTCTGTGGCGAAGGCAATTTCCTTCGGGGCCACGGCGGCTCCGAGGCGCCGACGTGCATGCGCCAGCAGTGCCAGGCGTAGGCTCTCGCTGGGCAGGACACCATGCTTGAGCACGACAAATGCCTTGATCGTTTCACCGGCGAGCGTATCCGGCTTGCCGATCACCGCCGACTCGGCTACCGACGGGTGCTCCATCAAAACGTTTTCGACCTCAAACGGCCCGATCAGATGTCCTGCCGACTTGATGACATCATCACGCCTGCCGACGAACCAGTAGTAACCGTCGGCATCGCGCCGCACCATGTCGCCGGTCAAATACAGATTGTCGGCAAAGCATTGGCCATAGCGCGCCGGTTGGTCGAGATAGGCACGAAACATGGATGGCCATCCGGTTCGCAGCGCCAGTTCTCCGATGCTCCCCGGCGTCTCGAGCAACTCGACGGCCTTGCCGGCTTGGCGCCGAACCACATGCGCCTCGAAACCTGGCAAGGGGCGCCCCATCGAACCCGGCTTGATATTCTGCGGGGCGGTGTTCGCGATCACGATGCATCCGGTCTCGGTCTGCCACCAGTTGTCATGGATCGGACACCCCAGAACCTCCTGTCCCCACCAGACTGCTTCCGGATTGAGCGCCTCCCCGACGCTGGCAATGAAGCGCAAGTCGGGGAAATGCCGGTCGGCAAACAATTCGGGGCCGGCCTTCATCAGCACGCGGATCGCCGTTGGCGTTGTGTACCAGACATTCACCCGCTCGCTCGCCAGAAGACGAAGCCAGCGTAGCGGATCGAATTCGGCCTCGTCCACGATGCTCGTTACTCCGAGTACCAGGGGGGCGATGATGCCGTAAGTCGTGCCGGTAACCCAGCCTGGATCGGCGGTGCACCAGAATACGTCGTCCGGATGCAGGTCAAGGGCGCTTCGGGCGGTCGCAAAATGACTCAGGACGGCACCGTGTACGTGGATTGCTCCCTTGGGCATGCCGGTGGTGCCGCTGGTGAAATGCAGGAATGCCGGATCTTCGGCGCAGGTGGGCACAAGCGCCGGTGCCTCGGGGGCAAGCCGCAGCAAGGCATGCAGATCCAGCGTGCCGGCAATGGCGCCGAGGCCGAGGTCATCCACCAGCAGAACATGTTGCAGGCTCGGCAGGTCGGCCCGTAATGCCGCCACTTTGCGTTGATACGTGCTCGTCGTGGTCACCAGCACTTTGCCAGCGGCCTGGGCGATGCGGGTGCGAATCGGTTCCGGTCCGAAGGCCTGAAAAAGGGGGGCGGCGACCGCACCAATCTTCAGTGCGCCGAGTACGGCCACGTAAAGTTCCAAAGTCCGCTTACAAAGGACGAATACACAATCACCCTTGTTCACATTCAAGGACCTGAGGAGGTTGGCAAAGCGGTCGGTCAGCCCGGCGAGTTCGCGATAGCTGACTGTGCGGGAAGCGCCATCCGCATCAATAAAGCGGAGTGCCACTCGGTCAGCGCGTCGTGAACGGGCATGACGGTCCACCGCCAAATGAGCCATGTTGAGATTGCCGTCGGAGGCAACGCCCAGTTCACCAGCGATCTTCGCCCATGAAAATACCCCCCCCGTAACTCCATCATCCGGAGTCACGGAGGAGGGCGATTCAGTATGCAGTTTTCGAATCAGCGCTGGTCTCATCGGAACTTTTACGGGAAATATGCACAACCCATTGTGCGTCCTACGCCCGCCCTCGGTTTTGATGCTACTCAAGGGCGCGTCACCGGCAAGGATATCGTTCGCGCTATCGACAGCATGCCGGATGTGGGTTTGCTCTACTTCTGGCAATCGCTGGCAACGCCGATTTCCTGAGGCGGGAAGAATGTCGGAGCAGGAACTCCGGGCCAAAAACCGAGCATAGGCTAGCGTTTCTCGTTGCGCATGGCGTAGGCCATGTCTATTCCTGAGTCGAAAAGCGCGCGGTTGTCCGTTTGAAGTTACGGAGATGAGCGCCTCCTGGTACCCATGTGCTCAAGCTTCGGCGGTCTCTTTCACTCGGCGATTCAACCAGATTCCGATATCGGCGGCTTCCTCTGGGCAGATGGCGTGGGGCATTTCATAGGTGTGCCATTCCGGGGAAAAGCCGAGTTCCTGCACCAGTTGATGCGCTTGCCTGCCAAGGGCCAGGGATACCACTTCATCATCGGTACCGTGGGCCACGAAGAGCGGGGTCTGGCGGTTTGCCAAAACAAGGCTGTCGGTAATCAAGTGGGCGCTGGGAATGTAGGTCGACAGGGCAATTACCCCGGCCAGTGGTTCCGGGTGAGTCAGGGCAGTCAAGTAGGCCACCGCCCCGCCTTGTGAAAAACCGGCCAGAAAGATCCGATGGCTCAATATGCCACGTTCTGTTTCCCTCGCGATCAGTTGCCGAACGATGTGGCGGGATTCGAGCAGCCCTGTCTCGTCGATTTCTCTGCTGCCCGGTTCAAGTGAAATGATGTCGTACCATGCACGCATCACATAGCCGCCATTGCAACTGACTGGCCGGTACGGGGCGTCGGGGAATATGAACCGTATCCCCGGTGAAGGTGCGAGTCCAAGTTCGGGAACAATCGGTTCGAAGTCCGTGCCGTCAGCCCCCAGTCCATGCATCCAGATCACCGCCACCGTCGGGTTTTGAGCGGTTTCGACTTCATGTATCGTAATTTCAGACATGGTGTTGCCTCATAAGATCTTTGCCTGTCGTACCGGGGCCGGGAACCAGCAACGCAGCAGATAGCTGTGGCTTCGACCTGACAAGAGATTTCAACGGCCCTCCGGCGCTGCCAGTCAAGGTCGCGCCGGAATGCCTAATTTTTGAGCGATGAGTGAAAAGTATTGTCCTGACAGTAACTTGGCCCACTGCCTCAGGTCAAACCCACAAGGTTATCCACAGAAAACAGGGATAACCTTTTTGAAGTGAAGAGGCGTTCATTCCAGTGTTGAAATGATGCTTTCTTCGCAGTGTGGGCACTGTTTTGCCCGGAGCAGTATCGATAACCTGTGGTCGTTGAGCGATGCGGTACGCGTCCCCCTCTGCTACTTACGGACGGTGCACCTACCTTTGCTTGGCTGCGACTGCGTTGGCCGCGATGTCGTCACCACGTCAGCCTGTGGTGCGCCTGCCCTCGGCCCCTTGTCAGCCATGGGCCCGATGAAGTCAGCGCTACATGCTCCGGATGCCATCCTGCTTCCGGCTTTGGCTGTTGAAGTACGAGCAGGGGCTTCCGGAGCGGGTTGCCGCTGCGAACTTGGGGTAGGATAGCTCCATGAACCGACTGCTTGCCGCCATTGCCTTCGCCGCCGACAAACACCGAGACCAGCGCCGCAAGGATGCGGCTGCCTCACCCTATATCAACCATCCGATTGCCTTGGCCAACGTTTTGGCCAACGAAGTGGGTCTGGATGACGAGCAGGTCTTGATTGCCGCCATCCTGCACGACACGATCGAAGATACGGAAACAACGGAACAGGAATTGATCCGCCATTTCGGCAAGGAGATCGCCGATATCGTGCTGGAAGTCAGCGATGACAAAATGCTCTCCAAGGCAGCGCGCAAACAGCATCAGATCGACCATGCCCCGTACATCAGCCGACAGGCCAAACTGGTCAAGCTGGCCGACAAGATCTGCAATCTGCGCGATGTCGCCCATGCACCGCCCCGCGGTTGGTCGCTGCAGCGGCGTCAGGAATACTTTGACTGGGCAAAGGCGGTGATCGACCAGTTGCGCGGTGTGCATCCGGCGTTGGAGCACATCTTCGATCAGACATATCGCGAGCGCCCGGGGGGGCATCAGGTCTGAAGGGCGGGTACGGCGGGTTGGATACCTCGCCCCTTGGGCTATCACTCTGCTGTCGTCGGTAGCCGGATCGGCTGCAGTCGTTGCAGCGCAGGTATTCCCCCAGCATGAGCTATAACGGCCGTGCTGGTGCGCGACGCCAAGGGGGTACCAGGTGCTGTTCAGCGGCCAAGCACGAAGTTTGATTAGCGATTCGTCGTGCTACGTTTTGCAGTTCGCGTCTTGCTCTCTCCCTCGCTACCCGCCGAGCGACTGGCCGCCACCTTCGTCGGGTCAGCGTGCTCCAGCCAGATCAGCGTGTCGATGTAGGACATGAATCCTTGCAGGTAATCCGGCGCGATGTCGCGCATGCGTTGCAGGCTGCGCAGGACGAGGTGCTGGGAATTCATGGGGCCGGCGTTTTCGGGGGCCTGGGCGAGGGTTTGGGTGAGTTGTTGTTCGGTGCTGAGCTTGGACCACTCGTTGCGGAAGTAGGCGACGGATTTGAGTTCCGGGGCGGCCCGGTTGCGGCCGGCCGAAGCATCTTTCGATTTTGGGCGAAATGTCCGGTCGACCGTAGCATTGCCCGTTGCATGCTGCGTCGTGCCTGCTTGCCCGTGGGCGTGTTCGCTGAGATAGATGAGCAGGTCGGCGAGCGGACTGGCAGTACTGGCCGGGGCGCTTTCAGTCGGCGCCGGGAGCGGGCGGCCGGCTAGTTCACTGGCGGCGGCGCTGATTTTGGCGTTGAGCGACTGGCGGATCGCCTCCGGTTGCCTGGCAGCGCGGCGGGCCAGGGCATCGAGGTAGGCGAAGTGGACGGGGTCGCGTTCGGCCGCACCGCTGGCGCGCAGGGCATCGAGCCGGGCCTGAAGGTCGCCCATTTCAGCCGTTTCAGCCATTGCCTTCCTTGCCGCTGGTTCGGGACTTGGGCACCGGCGCCATTTCGACGCGGCGGTTGCGGGCACGGCCTTCGGCGTCGGCATTGTCGGCCACCGGTTGCTGCGCGCCGAAGGCGGCGGCGAAGATCGACGACGAGGGCACGCCATCCTCGATCAGCGTGCGCGTGACGGTCAGGGCGCGCTGGGCCGAGAGTTCCCAGTTGTCGGCGAACTGGCGGTTGCTGCCGCGCACCGGCATGTCGTCGGTAAAGCCGCTGACCATCAGCATCTGCTCGCTGGCGCCGAGGTAGGCGGCAATGGGCTGGGCGAGGCTCTTCAGGAGCTGCTTGCCTTCCGGCTGCAACTGGTCGGAATTGAGGGCGAAGAGCACGTTGCCGCTGATGCCGATCTTGCCGTTGTTGAGCGTCACGCGGCCGGAGGCGAGCGGGCCGGCCAGCGCCTTTTCGAGTGCTTCGCGGCGCTGTTCTTCCTGCTGGCGTTTCTGGATTTCGGCTTCGAGGCTAGTGACGAGGTCGAGCTGCACCCCGAGCACGCCGACCAGGATCAGCACGAAGGCGCCGAGCAGACCGGACATCAGGTCGCCGAATACGGCCCAGATCGGCGTGCTGTGTTCGACGCCGGCATCGATGTCTTCCATGCTCAGGCCTCGCCGGGGTTGTCAGAAAACTGGGCGACGCGTTGCAGGTCATCGACCATTTTCTTCTGCGACATGATGCTGAGATCGATGATTTCCCGCGCCTGGGCAACGTAATAGGCGAGTTGCTCGTCGCTGCGGGTCAGCGACTTGGCCAGCCCGCCTTCGATGCGTTGCAGGGCGGCCATCATCTTGTCGTTCGATTCGGCAAAGAGCTTGACCGCGGCGCCGAAGGCCTCGCCCAGGCTGGCAACTTCCAGGGCGCCACCGGTGATGCTGGTGCCGATGTCGACCAGCTTGCCGGCTTCGCTCTCGACCTTGGCGGCGAACTGGCTGCCGGCGCGTTCGAGCAGATCGGCCGAGGCGGCGACCAGCGCGTCGATGGCACTGCGCTGCTCGGTCGAGGCGTGGTTGATGGCATCGAGCAGGGCACCCAGCGTTTCCATGATGCGGCTGCGTTCTTCGAGCAGGCTGTTGTCGCGCGCCATGCTCGCCGAAAGTTCGTGGCGCAGTTGGCCGATGACTTCGGCCGCCGCCTTGGGCGCCTCGGCGGCGGTCTGCATCAGGCGGGTGACTTCGGCAATGGTTGTTTCAGCCTGGCGCTGGGTGGCGGCGACAAGGTCGCGGGCCGTGTTGCCCAGCGTTTGCGTGATCTGCTCCTGCTGCGCCAGCGTCGCCTGGCCGGCCTGCTGCCATTGCGCTTCCAGCTTGCCGGCCATGGCGCTCAGGGCGTCGGTAAAGCTGGCCTGGCGTGTCTGTTCGCCGGTTGCCCAGTCGCGTTGCCAGTCGGCCTGGGTGGCACGCATGTCGGCGAGCAGTGCGGCGGTGCGCTGGGCGAAGGTATCGGCCAGCGAGGACTGGGTCTGGTCCAGCGCCTGGGTCAGGCGGTCGCTGGCCTGCTCGTGTTTGGCCAACGCTCCGCTCCAGGTGTCCGACACTGTTTGCACGATTCCATCAAAACGCTGGGCAAAACCGTCGAGCTGGCTGGCGACCTGCTGCGTCAGCGCAGCCTGCTGGGCTTGCGTGCTTTGCGCGAAGGTCGCGTGGCTGGCGTCGATGGAGGCGAGCAGGGTCTGGGTGCGTTCGCCGAAACTGTCGGCGACCTGGCTGACGGCCCGGTCGAGGCGGGTCGTGACGCCGTCGAACTGGCGGGCGAGGGTAGTGGCCAATTGTTGCTGACTGGCGGTGGTGGTTTCGGCCAGCAAGGCGTGCTGTTGCGCGGCGGCGGCCTGCAGCTTGGCCTGGGTGGATTCGACCGAGCCGAGCAGCGCGGCGGCGCGTTGATCGAAGGTGTCGGCGTAGGTGGCGAGGGCGCTTTGCAGCTGCTGGTGCTGGACGTCGGTGGCCTGCTCGTGGCGGGTCAGGGCTTGCGTCCAGGTGTCGCTGACAGTGCCGACGGTGTCCGAGAACTGCTCGGCGATACCGGCGAGCTGCGTTTCGACGGTGCCGAACAGTTTGTCGTGCAGGCCGCGCGTTTCGCCGGCGATGCTCGCCATGGTGGCGGTGACAACAGGCTGGATGGTCTGCGCCGCCACCGTTGCGCTATCTTTGAGGCTGGCCTTGAGCGACAGGTCGACGGACTGGGCGAGGTTGCCGTAAAGCTCCTTGCTCTCCTCATGGAAGCGTTGCTGCCCGGCCAGCAGCTGCTCGCCAAGCTGGCGGCTCTGTTCGGCCATCTGGCTCATCATGGCGTCGAGCTTGCCCACCAGGTCGGGCAGCGCCTGGGCCTGCGCCTGCAGGGCCTTGAAGGTCTCCTGGCGCTGATGGGCGAGCGAGAAGTCGCGCAGCACGCTGGCAATCTTACTGTCGAGCAGCTGGCCGACCTGCAGGCGGTCGCGCCGGCAGAGGGCGGAAATCAGGCCGAGCATGGCCGAGGTGGCGACACCGGCGACCGAGGTGCCGAAGGCGACGCCGAGCCCCTTGACCGGCGCGGCCAGCGCGGAGCGGATGGTGTGCAGGTCGGTCGTGCTTTCCAGCGCCAGTACGGCGCCATTCAGCGTGACGACCATGCCGAGGAAGGTGCCGAGCATGCCGAGCAAAACGAGCAGGCCGACGAGATAGGGCGTGACGCCCGGCCCGGGCAGGGCAACGCGCTCGCCTTCGATGCGCAGGCGGACGGCATTCTGCAGCGCGGCCGGCACCTGTTGCAGCCATTCGCCGAGGTGGCCGATATCGTCCGGGATGTTGCCGAGAGCCTTGGCCAGCGCTGCCGTGTTGTCGTGGAAGCGCCGCATTTCGAGGGCACCGGCCACATAGACCACGCCAATGATGCAGGAAACGGTGAAGGCCAGCGGGCTGCCGCCGATGTAGCCGATGGCTACCCAGAGCACGGCAAACAGGCCGAGGAAGAAGGCGAGGAGGCTGAGATTGCGGTTCATTGGGATTTCGATTCGTTATTTTCGCCCGTGCCACCGGGGGTTGCAGCCAGGGATGAAATCAGGCCGGCGACAGGCTTCAGGCGCAGTTCCAGTTCGGCCAGCAGCACGGTCTGGGTGTCCTGGCAGACGGCCTCGAGCCAGCTGCCCGCTTGCGTCCAGGTGGCGGGATCGTCAATGCAGCCGTCGCCAAGGAGGGCACGGTGTGCGGCGTAACGCTGCTTGAAGTGTTTGCCGAGCATGATCGGGATGTTCGCGAGCAGATGGCGCTCGCGGGCGGTCAGGAATTTCTCGAAGACAGCATCGAGTTCGGCCAGTTGCTTGCCGGCTGCGGACTGGCTGGCCAGCGCCTTGCGGGCGCTGGCGCGCAGGGCCGTGACGGCGGAGTTCATGTCGCGCTGGTGGGCCAGGTAGTAGCGGTGGTAGGGCGAAAAATCGGCGGCGCTCTCCGCCGATGCGTTGGGCAGCGGCGTCGGAAAAGGGATACGGGCGGCCACACCCGTCGGTGCGCGGTTGAAGACCCCGTCGTTGTGGATCGAATCGCCCAGGTTGCGGCGCACGCGCTCCAGGCGGGCAGGCAGTTCGCCTTCCGCCGGAGGTGAGGGCGTGCTGCTGCCGGCCTCCGTATTGAGGACCGAAAACAGCGTCAGCGCATCCGAAAAATCCAGCCACTGCCCGAGCCGTTGGCCGAAATCGTATTTCGGATCGGGGAGCTCCGGGAGGGTGTCGGACAGGACGCGGACGAGGGCAGAGCGGTTGAAGGTGGCGCGTTGCAATTCACGCGTCATGATCATGACCTGGTTCGACGTCGAAAGGGGTCGCAAGGCTACTACAACTTTGCGATGCGGTCAGCGGTCTCCGTCACCCGTGCCGCGAGTTGACGCTCATGGCTGACATTCAGGCGGCCAGCGCGCTGCGCAAGCCGGCCTTTGCCGCCATCCGGGGGGCCGGCGCTTGCGGCGGCCTGAAGGTCCCCCGGCCCCTCATCCTTGACGCGATCACGGTTGCCGATCTCGAAGGGTGTCTTGTCTGGACGCCAGAACGCCGCTTGATGGAGGCGGGCGGTCGAAAAATACCCGCCTCCATCGCCATCCAGCGTTATCGACCGCGCTCCGGGCCGCGCTCGTCGGATTTTTCCTGTGGCCCGGGCCGACCATGCCGTTGTCCGGCTTCGCCCGGGCCGGAAGGGAGTCGATCTTCACGCGGGGGCGCCATGCGCTGCTGGTTCGGCTCGGCTTGCGGCCGCATCTCGCGTGGCGCCGGCGGGCTGCCGCGCGGCATGGCGCGCTCTTCGCCACGTGGTCCGCCCATTGGTTGTGCTTGTTGTTCCGGCCTTTCCTTCGCCCGTGGCTGATGCGGCGCCGGCCTGTCGACTGGCACGGGCTCTTGGGCAGAAGGTGCCGGGCCTGGCGGCACCGTTGGCGGTCGCACGTTTGTCTCGCGCGGAAGCGGCGGGCTGCTGCGCGGCGCTTGCCTGTCGAGCGGTGCCGACTCGCGGGCAGCAGGTGCCGGGCTTGGCGGCGCGGCCTGTGGCTCAGCCCCTCTTCGTTCCGGCATTTCAGACTTGCCGCGCGGTGTGCGATCAGGCTGGTTTGCCGTTGCGGCTTCTGATTGCTGACGGACCAGTGGATCGCTTGGCCGGTAGCGGTAATTCCGCTCATGCAGCACCGCCTGCTGGTCGGCCGACGGGTAGCGCTCCCCGCTGTAATTGCGCTGATAGGTGGGCAGCGGGGCAGGGGCTGGTGCCGATTGACGGTCCCAGCGATCCCAGCCGCTCCGACGCCGAGCCCAGTCATGCCCCCAGTGGTCGTCCCAGCGGGGCGGAGCACTGGCTTGCCAGCCGATGAAGTAGGCCGGTGGGCGCCGGTAGTAACGCACCGGCACCCGCAGGAGAAAGACCGGAATGAATTCCGGCTCGACCAGTATCCACGGCCCGTTGTACCAGAAACTCGAATACCAGCGATCGCCTTCGAAAATCCAGAACATGCCGTCGTAGAAGAAATAGTTCGAATTGACGTCGGCGGCGTAGTAGACCGGGTAATCCGGCACCCGGACCAGGTTCGGATACGTCGATACGCTGATGCCGATATTCGCCGTCTGAATCCCCACGCTAACGCTGACCTCCGCCGAAGCGGGGAGCGCGAAACAGAGCATCATGCTCAATACGATCAGTCGATTTCGCATCGTCTTCCTCCATTGCAAAAGGCGGCGACAGAGGACTGGTCAATGGCTAATGCTCCGCCGCCTTTGGATCGGATGTCCAGGCCTCGTGACACTTGGGATGGGGCAGTGGCGACCCGGGCTGTTCATCGCAAGCATGGTGTCGAAAGGCACCGAAATCTTCGCTTACCTGATTTTTGACTGTGGGCCGGGCAAGCCGTTCTGGCAGCCACCCGGGATTTTGTCGGCGGCTACGGCCGCCGCCGCTCTGGTTATCGGCAGCTTGCCTAGCCGTGGATGAACTGCCGGTTGCCAGACGCGAATGCACCGGATGCCGGTTTCACTGATGGAAGAACCGGGCAAGGCGCAGAGCGCCGGCCTGGAGGAAACGGGTGGAACTTTCCCGAGCGCAAATTTGTCATCGTTACGGGTGTCATGCCAAAACATGTTCTCTAACATGTCCGCTCCTTGGTTTGGAGGAAGGAGATTAGATGAGCGAACAAGCGCAGGGCAGACTCGTTGAGATCGTCCGGGACAGCGGGCTGATCCATTTCAAGTTTAGCAGTGCGTCATCTTGCAACGCGGTGCCTTTGACTTCCTGGCTTGCTTGCCCCCGCATGCGTTTTCGCCCGGATGACTAAAGGCGCGGTGAGCAGAGCGCGAGGCGATGGCAATCATGCCCGCAGAGCAAACTTTTTCGACGTCAGTCAGTCGCTTCAGCGAACACGATATCTATCTGTTCAAGGAGGGGGCCCATAGTCAATTGCAGGCTAGGCTGGGTTCCCATGCGGAGTGCGTGGATGGGATAGCGGGGACGCAATTTGCTGTCTGGGCTCCCAACGCGGCGCAGGTTTCCGTGGTTGGCGATTTCAACGGCTGGAATACCGAGGCCGACCGATTAAACCTGCGCCACGATGAATCCGGAATCTGGGAGGGCTTCGTGCCGGGAATCGGTCACGGTGCCATTTACAAATATCGCATCCTTTCCCGCTATCGCGACTACCTTGTCGACAAGGGCGACCCGCTGGCGCTGGCCTGGGAATGTCCGCCGCGTACCGCCTCGCGGGTCTGGTCTATTGACTACGCCTGGGACGACGATGAATGGATGGCGCGGCGGCGTACGGCCAACGCCCTCGACGCACCGCTCTCGATCTACGAAGTGCATCTCGGTTCCTGGCGCCGCGTGCCGGAGGAGGGCGATCGCTTTCTCGGCTATCGTGAGCTGGCCGAACAATTGCCGCCTTACGTGCAGCGGATGGGCTTCACCCACGTCGAACTGATGCCGATCACTGAGCACCCGTTCTATGGCTCGTGGGGTTACCAGAGCACCGGCTATTTCGCACCGACGGCCCGTTACGGCGGGCCCGAAGACTTCATGTTTCTGGTCGACGCGCTGCATCGCCACGGTATCGGCGTCATTCTCGACTGGGTGCCGTCGCACTTTCCGGACGATGTGCACGGCCTGGCCAATTTTGACGGTACCAGTCTCTACGAGCATGCCGATCCCCGCCAGGGTTACCACCCGGACTGGAAAAGCCATATTTTCAACTACGGCCGTCACGAGGTGCGTTCCTTCCTGATGAGCAGTGCGTTGTTCTGGCTCGACACCTACCATCTTGACGGCCTGCGCGTCGATGCCGTCGCCTCGATGCTCTATCTCGACTATGGCCGGCGCGAAGGCGAGTGGATTGCCAACCAGTATGGCGGCAAGGAAAACCTCGAGGCCATTCACTTTCTGCATCAACTGAACGAGGCCATCTATCGCGATCATCCCGATACCCAGAGCATCGCCGAGGAATCGACCGCCTGGCCGATGGTGTCGCGGCCGACCTACCTCGGCGGCCTCGGCTTCGGCATGAAATGGAACATGGGCTGGATGCATGACACGCTGGCCTACTTCGCCACCGATCCGCTCTACCGCCAGCATCACCACGAGCAGATCACCTTCAGCCTGTGGTACGCCTTCAACGAGAACTTCGTGCTGCCGCTGTCGCACGACGAAGTGGTGCACGGCAAGGGCGCGCTGATCGGCAAGATGCCCGGCGATGAATGGCAGCAGTTCGCCAACCTGCGCCTGCTCTACGGCTATCAATGGACTCACCCGGGCAAGAAACTGCTGTTCATGGGCGGCGAGTTCGGCCAGCGTCGCGAATGGCAGCATGATGAAAGCCTCGAGTGGCACCTCCTGCAGTATCCCTTGCATTACGGCCTGCAGCGCTGGGTCGAGGATCTCAACCGTTTTTACCGTGAGCAAGGCGCGCTCCATGAAGACGATTTCACGGCGGCCGGCTTTGAATGGATCGATAGCGGCGACCATGCCAACAGCGTTCTCAGCTATCTGCGCAAGGGTCGCGAGGCCAACGATGTGCTGCTGGTGGTCTGCAATTTCACGCCGCTGCCGCGCGCCAACTATGCGGTGGGTGTGCCCTGCGGCGGCTGGTGGCAGGAATGCCTGAATAGCGATGCTCCCCGTTATGGCGGTAGCGGGCAGGGCAATCTGGGCGGTGTCGACGCTGCACCGGTGCCCCGGCATGGCCGCTACCATTCCTTGTGCGTGACCCTGCCGCCGCTGGCAATGCTTGTCTTCAAGCCGGGTGAGGGGAGGGATGCATGAGTCCGGGTATCGCTCCCTCGACGTCAACGGTCGATGCCGGCCGCTGCCGGGTGGTCATCGAAGCGCTGCATCCGGTAATCGATGGCGGGCGTTTTGCCATCAAGCGCTGTCGGGGTGACACCGTGGTGGTAGAAGCCGATGCCTACTGCGACGGGCATGACCGCATTGCCTGCGTGCTGTGCTGGCGACAGGATGGCGCAAGCGACTGGCAGGAAACGCGGATGACGGCCCTGGACAACGATCGCTGGCGCGGCGAGTTCGTCGTCGATGAGATCGGCGGCTACCGCTACACGGTGAGGGCGTGGGTCGATCACTTTTTATCGTGGCGGGCCGAACTGGCCCGGCGCGTCGAAGCCGCCGATATTCTTGTTGCGCTGCAATTCGGCGCCGAACTGGCGAGGCAGGCGGCGGAACGGGCCGACGGGAGCGACCGGGCCGATCTGCAGCAACTGGCTGAGACCCTGTCCCAGACAAGCGATGCCGAGTTCGGCAAGCAACTTGGCCTCGACCCGCTGTTCGCCGAACTGGCCGGGCGCTACCCCGATCGTCGCCTGGCCAGCACCTACCAACCCGAACTCGCCGTTTGGGTAGACCGGCCACGCGCCCGCTACGGCGCCTGGTACGAGATGTTTCCCCGCTCCTGCGCCAGTGCCGATGAGCCAGCGCACCATGGCAGCTTCGCCGACTGTCAGCGGCGCCTCGACTATGTCGCGGCGATGGGCTTCGATGTCCTCTATCTGCCGCCGATCCACCCGATCGGCACGATCAAGCGCAAGGGCGCCAACAACGCGCTGGTCGCCACGGCCAATGATCCGGGCAGCCCGTGGGCGATTGGCGCGGCGAGCGGCGGCCATTGCGCCATCGATCCGCGGCTGGGCAGCTTCGACGATTTCCGCCGGCTGCGTGACCGTGCCCGCGAACTTGGCATCGAGCTCGCGCTCGATATCGCCTTCCAGTGCGCGCCCGACCATCCTTACGTGGGCGATCACCCCGAATGGTTCCGCCACCGGCCGGACGGCAGCGTGCAGTACGCCGAGAATCCGCCGAAGAAATACGAGGACATCTATCCGCTCGATTTCGAGACGCCGGCCTGGCGCGAAATGTGGCAGGAACTCAAGGGCATCTTCGAGTTCTGGATCGGTGAGGGGGTCGCCATCTTCCGTGTCGACAACCCGCATACCAAGGCTTTCCCGTTCTGGGAGTGGCTGATCGGCGAAGTGCGGCAGAGGCACCCGGAAGTCATCTTCCTGGCCGAAGCCTTCACTCGGCCGAAACCGATGTACCGCCTCGCCAAGCTCGGTTTCTCGCAGTCCTACACCTATTTCACCTGGCGCAATACCAAGCACGAACTGACCAGCTATTTCACCGAACTGACCCAGAGCGAGGTGCGCGAGTATTTTCGGCCCAACCTGTGGCCCAACACGCCGGACATTCTCAACGAATACCTGCAGTTCGGCGGCCGTCCCGGCTTCGTCGTCCGTCTGGTGCTGGCCGCCACGCTCGGTGCCAACTACGGCATTTACGGGCCGGCTTTCGAGCTGCTGGAAGCGACGCCGCGCCAGCCGGGCAGCGAGGAATACCTTGATTCCGAGAAATACCAGATACGGCGCTGGGATCTTGAGCGTCCGGACAGCCTGCGCGACCTCATCGCCCGGGTCAACCGCATCCGTCACGCGCACCTGGCCCTGCAGCAGGACTGGCAACTGGAGTTCTTCGAGGTCGATAACGAGCAGATCATCTGCTACGGAAAGTATGCCGACGATCCGGCCGACGTGGTGATTGTCGCGGTCAACCTCGATCCGCATCATGTTCAGAATGGCTGGTTGACCCTGCCGGTCGAGCGTTTCGGCATCGGCGAGCAGGCCTACCAGATGCACGATCTGCTCGGTGACGGGCGTTACTTGTGGAGCGGTCCGCGCAATTTTCTCAGCCTCGATCCGCAGCACGGCCCGGCCTGCATCTTCCGCTTGCGCCGTCACATCCACAGCGAACACGACTTCGACTACTTCACGTAGAGGAGTGAGGACATGCCGACGCCCGCCGATCGCCACATTCAGCAGCCAGCCACCGCGGGGACGGGCGATGCGCTCTGGTTCAAGGATGCGGTCATCTACGAACTGCACGTCAAGGCTTTCTTCGACAGCAACAACGACGGCGTCGGCGATTTTGCCGGCCTGATCCAGAAGCTCGACTATCTGCAGGATCTCGGCGTCACCGCGCTCTGGCTGTTGCCGTTCTATCCGTCGCCGCAAAAGGACGATGGTTACGATATTGCCGATTATCACGGCGTCAATCCCGCCTACGGCACCCGTGCCGATTTCCGCCAGTTCATCCGCCAGGCCCACCGCCGCGGCCTGCGCGTCATCACCGAACTGGTCGTCAACCATACCTCGGACGCCCACCCCTGGTTTCAGGCGGCGCGGCGGGCGCCGGCCGGTTCGAGCAAGCGAAATTACTACGTGTGGAGCGACAGCAATACACGTTATGCCGGCACGCGCATCATCTTCAGCGACACCGAGATCTCGAACTGGGCGCGCGATGACCTGGCGCAGGCCTATTACTGGCATCGTTTCTTCTCCCACCAGCCCGACCTCAACTTTGACCATCCCTCGGTCAGGAAGGCCATTGTCCGCGTCATGCGCTTCTGGCTCGACCAGGGCGTAGACGGTTTCCGCCTGGACGCCATTCCCTATCTCTGCGAGCGCGAGGGAACAAACAATGAGAATCTTCCCGAGACGCATGCCGTGATCAAGGAGATCCGCGCCGTCATCGACGGGCATTACCACGGCCGCCTGCTGCTGGCCGAAGCCAACCAGTGGCCGGAAGATGTCCGCGATTATTTCGGCGACGGCGATGAATGCCACATGGCCTACCACTTCCCGCTGATGCCGCGCATGTACATGGCGATCG
>CAMLHL010000025.1 GCA_946479855.1 uncultured Pseudomonadota bacterium | reverse complement strand
TCATCGTCGGCAATACCGTCATGTACGGCGCCACCGAAGGCGAGTCGTTCTTCGCCGGGGTCGGCGGCGAACGATTCTGCGTCCGCAATTCCGGCGGCACCGCGGTCGTTGAAGGCGTTGGTGACCACGGTTGCGAATACATGACGGGCGGCACGGTGGTCGTGCTCGGCGATACCGGCCGCAACTTCGCGGCTGGCATGTCGGGTGGTCTCGCCTATGTACTGGACGAGGATGGCAGTTTCAAGCAGCGCTGCAACCTGGCGCAGGTGGCGCTGGAGAAGGTGCTGCCGGCGAGCCGCCATGCAGCGGGCGAGCCGCTGCATCTCGGCATCGCCGACGAAACCCAGCTCAAGGATCTGGTTACCCGTCACGCCGAATACACCGGTAGCGCCACGGCCAAGAAGATTCTCGCCAACTGGGATGTCTATCGCGAGAAATTCGTCAAAGTCTATCCGCACGAATACAAGCGGGCGCTCACCGAGATGGCCGCTGCTGCACAGAAGGAGGCCGCATAATGGGCAAGCCGACTGGATTCATGGAGTTCGAGCGTCTCAATGAGGCCTACGAACCGGTTGAACAACGCCTGAAACATTACAAGGAATTCGTCCATGCGCTGTCGGACGAGAATGCCAAGATTCAGGGCGCGCGTTGCATGGATTGCGGCATTCCGTTCTGCACCAACGGTTGCCCGGTGAACAACATCATTCCGGACTGGAATGATCTGGTTTATCGCGGCAACTGGAAGCAGGCGCTGGAAGTGCTGCATTCGACCAACAATTTCCCGGATTTCACGGGCCGCATCTGCCCGGCGCCTTGCGAAGCCGCCTGCACGCTCACCATCAATGCCGCACCGGTGGGGATCAAGTCGATCGAGCATTTCATCATCGACAAGGGCTGGGAATCGGGCTGGGTTGTGCCGCAGCCGGCCAAGGTCCAGACCGGCAAGAAGGTCGCCGTCGTCGGTTCCGGCCCGGCCGGCCTGGCGGCTGCCCAGCAACTGGCGCGCGTTGGCCACAGCGTCACGGTATTCGAGAAGAGTGACCGCCTGGGCGGCCTGCTGGCCTACGGTATCCCTGACTTCAAGCTGGAAAAATCGGTGGTCGACCGCCGTGTCGCCCAGATGGAAGCCGAGGGCGTCATCTTCAAGACCAAGGTGGTGATTGGCGACAAGAACGTACCGGCCGGCATCAACAACGATGCCACCGAGTTTGTGGCTGCCGAACAACTGAAGAAGGATTTCGATGCGGTGATTCTCGCCGCCGGTTCCGAAGTGCCGCGCGACCTGCCGGTGCCGGGCCGCGAGCTGAAGGGAATCCATGCGGCCCTCGAATTCCTGATTCCGCAGAACAAGGAAGTCCAGCAGGGCAAGGCCAATCCGATCAACGTCAAGGGCAAGCACGTCATTGTCATCGGTGGTGGCGATACCGGCTCCGACTGCGTCGGCACCTCCAACCGTCACGGTGCCGCCTCGGTCACTCAGTTCGAACTGATGCCGATGCCGCCGGAGCATGAAAACACGGCACTGACCTGGCCGTACTGGCCGTACAAGCTGCGCACTTCGTCGTCGCACATCGAAGGTTGCAGCCGCGATTTTGCGGTGGCGACCAAGGGGTTCGTCGATGACGGCAAGGGCAACGTCAAGGCGCTGAAAGCTGTTCGTCTCGATTGGAAGGACGGCAAGATGAGCGAAGTCGCCGGTTCGGAATTCGAACTGCCCTGCGATGCCGCCTTTCTGGCCATGGGCTTCACCAACCCGGTCGGCGGCCTGCTCGAGGCTTTTGGCGTCGAGAAGGATGCCCGTCAGAATGCCAAGGCAACGACCGATGGCGAAGGCTGCTACCGGACCAACGTCGACAAAGTTTACGCTGCCGGCGACGTGCGGCGTGGCCAGTCGCTGGTTGTCTGGGCGATCCGCGAAGGTCGCCAGGCCGCCCGCGAAGTCGATGCCTTCCTGATGGGGGCGACAACGCTGCCGCGTTGATCCGAAACCGATCCAGAATAGCCCCGCCGCCTGCAAAGCCGGCGGGGCTTTTTGTTGCGGCGGATTTTGGCCAAAATCCGGTGTCGACCGTAGCAATGGCTTGCGAATAGGTGCGATCAGGTTTCGACAGCCTGCGCCAATCGTGTGAAAATGCAGAACGATCACAAGGGGGACCTATGTCGGCTGATCTGCAACCTGCGCTGCAGGTGACGACTCCGAGCGGAGCGCTCGACGGGCACATGCTGCTCATTCTGGCCATCATGGTCGTCGCCGGCATTCTCGGCGGCATGGCCAATTACTTTCTGGCCGACCGCCACGGCGAACCGGCCCGCCGGGATTGGGTCAAGTACCCGGTTTTCGGTGTCGTTGCCGCGTTGACCGTACCGCTGTTCCTGAACATGATTTCCAGCACCCTGCTCGAAGGGGCGCGCACCAAGCCGGTCGATTTCTACGTCTTCGCCGGCTTCTGCCTGATCTATGTCGTCGCTTCCCGCCGTCTGTTCGAGAACATGGTGCAACGCCTGATGGGGCAGATCGATCAGGTCCGCCGCGAGGTCGGCCATCTGAAACAGCAGCAGCGCGAGGAACCGGTCATCGCGGCCAAGTCCGTGGCTGAGCCGGTCAGGCTGGCCGAACCCGACCCCAAGGAAGTCCTCTCCTACAACGACGTCGAAATCCTTCGCGCCCTGGCCGAGGAAAGCTTTGTCTATGGCAACCTCGTGGCCATCTGCGAAAGCACCGGGTTGGCCCGGGATTTCGTCAGCCAGCGCCTGACGACCATGAAGGCGATGGGGGTCATCGAGACCCGCATCAATGACAAGAATGTTCTCCACTGGTTTGTCTCGGCGCGCGGCAAGGCCGTCCTGAACGACCTTCTCGGTGGCCAGGAGCAGAAGAAGATCGCATGAACCAAGCCGGCTCGCCGGTCGCCGCCAATTTGAAGAAAAAACCATGAACATCGTCATCCTCGCTGCCGGCCAGGGCAAGCGCATGCACTCCAATCTCCCCAAGGTATTGCATCCGATCGCTGGCAAGCCCCTGGCCCAGCACGTCATCGATACGGCGCGGCAGCTGGCGCCGGAAAAACTGATCGTCGTCTATGGCCACGGCGGCGAAATGGTCCGCTCGACGCTCGCCGCGGCCGATCTTGCCTGGGCCGAGCAGGCGCAACAGCTGGGCACCGGCCATGCCGTCGCCCAGGCCCTGCCGCAACTCGGGAAGGCCGAACAGACGCTGGTCCTCTACGGTGATGTGCCGCTGACCACGCTGGCGACGCTGCAGCGCCTGCTGCACGCCGGCCAGAACGGTTTGGCGGTACTCACCGTCGATCTCGCCAACCCGACCGGCTACGGCCGCATCGTCCGCGATGCCGGCGGCAAGATGGTCAGCATCGTCGAAGAGAAGGATGCGACCGCCGAACAGAAGGCGATTCGCGAGGTTAACACCGGCATCATGGCGATGCCGACGGCGCGCCTGGCCGACTGGCTGGGCCAGCTGAAGAACGACAATGCCCAGGGCGAGTACTACCTGACCGACATCGTCGCGCTGGCCGTGGCTGAAGGCCTGCCGGTGCGCACCGCGCAGCCGGAGGGCGAGTGGGAAGTGCTCGGGGTCAATAGCAAGGTTCAGCTGGCCGAACTGGAGCGTCAACACCAGCGCAATCTGGCCGACCAGTTGCTGGTCGCCGGCGTGCGGCTGGCCGACCCGGCCCGCCTCGACATTCGTGGCGTACTGAGCCATGGCCGCGACGTCGCCATCGACGTCGGCTGTGTCTTCGAAGGCCGCGTTGAACTGGGCGATGCCGTCGAAGTGGGCCCTTACTGCGTGCTGAAGAACGTCAAAGTCGGCGCCGGGACGCGGATCGCCGCCTTCTGCCATTTTGAGGATGCAGTAATTGGCCCGGATGGCGTGCTCGGCCCCTATGCCCGCCTGCGCCCGGGCGCCGAACTCGGCCCTGAGGTCCATATCGGCAATTTCGTCGAGGTCAAGAACAGCAAGATCGCCGCCCAGTCGAAGGCCAACCATCTGGCCTACATCGGCGACGCCGAGATCGGTCAGCGGGTCAATGTCGGCGCCGGCACCATCACCTGCAATTACGACGGGGCCAACAAGCACAAGACGATCGTCGAAGACGACGTGTTCATCGGTTCCGACACCCAGCTGGTGGCACCGGTGACGGTCGGTCGCGGGGCGACCTTGGGGGCCGGCACGACGCTGACCAAAAATGCCCCGCCCGATGCGTTGACCGTATCGCGGGCCCGCCAGATGACGCTGCCCGGCTGGGCGCGTCCGCAGAAGGTGAAGAAATAATGGATTGGGGATTCACGGCATTCGCCGTCGCGTCGACTCTGGCGCTGGCCGCCGGCGGCCTGCTGTTGCTGGTTGGCTACATCGGCACCGTGCCGGCAGCATTCAACGTCGGGCTGAAGACCGGCTTGCTGGTCCTCCTGCTGCCGGTGATCGGGCCAGTCTGGTTTGCGCTGAACCATGGCCCGGAGTTTCGTCGCTCGGCGATCCAGTTGATCGTCGGCCTCATGCTGGTAGCCTTCTCCAGCGGCCTGATTCTCGGGCTGGGGCCGCACTTTGCCGAGAAGCTGGTGGCTGAAATGATCGAGGCCGCCAAGAACCGTTGATTCACTGCTGATTCATTGCTCAGGGAGAAGAAGATGTCCAAGTACACCACCGAGGCATTACGTTCCGTTGCGCTGGTCGGTCATGGCGCGGCCGGCAAGACCACCCTGGCCGAGGCGCTGCTCTTCGCGACCGGCACGATTACCAGCCGGGGCAGCGTCGACAAGGGCAACACCGTGGCCGATTTCGATGCCCAGGAAAAGGAAGCCGGCCACTCCCTGAATTCCGCCGTGGTCAATTTCGGCCATCAAGACACGCATGTGCACCTGATCGACACCCCGGGCTACCCCGATTTTGCCGGTCAGGCCATCGCCGCGCTGGCCGGCGTCGATACCGCGCTGATCGTCATCAACGCCCAGACCGGCGTCGAACTGATGACCGAGCGCATGATGCGCCACGCAGCCGAACGCCAGCTGTGCCGGATGATCGTCATCAACAAGATCGATGCCGACAATCTCGATCTGCCCGGCCTGGTCGCCGACATCCGCGAGCGTTTCGGCAAGCAATGCATGTTGCTCGACCTGCCGGCCCATGGTGCGGCCGAGGTCGTCGAAGTGCTCGAGCACGACGCCGGCGACGCCGATTTCGAATCGGTCGCCGCCGCCCACCGGGCGCTGATCGACCAGATCGTCGAGGAAGACGAGGAGCTGCTGGCCCGGTACCTCGAAGATGGCGCCGATCCCAGTACGGCCGCCCTGCATGCGCCGTTCGAGAAGGCGCTGCGCGCAGGCCACCTGATCCCCATCCTGTTCACCTCGGCCAAGACCGGCGCCGGCATCGGGGAGCTGCTGCACGTGCTGGCCACGCTGGCGCCGAGCCCGGCGGAAGGCAATCCGCCGCCGTTCTACCGGGGCGAGCCGGGCGACACGAGCGAGCCTTTCCAGGCCGAACCGGATGCCGCCAAGCATGTGCTGGCCCACGTCTTCAAGGTCGTTGCCGACCCCTACATGGGCAAGATCGGCATTTTCCGCGTCCATCAGGGCACGGTGCGCAAGGACGCGCAGTTGTTCGTCGGCGACGGCAAGCGGCCGTTCAAGGTCGCCCACCTCTACCAGTTGCAGGGCAAGGACACGCTCGAGGTCGACGCGCTGCTGCCCGGCGACATCGGCGCCATCGCCAAGGTCGAGGAAATTGAGTTCGACTGCGTGCTGCACGACTCGCACGACGAGGACCACATTCACCTGGCGCCGCTCGAATTTCCCCGGCCGATGGCCGGGCTGGCCGTCGAGACCAAGAAGAAGGGCGACGAACAGCGGCTGTTCGACATCCTCGGCAAACTGGCCATGGAAGACCCGACCTTCGTCGTCGAGCGCCACCCGAGCAGCAACGAGACGGTCATCCGCGGCCTGGGCGAAATCCACCTGAAGGCCAAGCTGGCGCGCATGGCCGGCCAGTACAAGCTGGAAGTCGACACCAAGCCGCCGCGCATTCCCTACTGCGAGACGATTACCGCGCCGGCCGAGGCGATGTACCGGCACAAGAAGCAGTCGGGCGGCGCCGGCCAGTTTGGTGAAGTGCACCTGCGCATCGAGCCGAAGGGGCGCGGCGAGGGCTTCGAGTTCGTCGATGCGGTGAAGGGCGGCGTCATTCCCGGTGTCTTCATGCCGGCCGTCGAGAAGGGCGTGCGCCAGGCGCTGGAAGGCGGCGTCGTCGCCGGCTATGCGGTCGACGACCTGAAAGTGACGGTATTCGATGGCAAGACCCACGCCGTCGACGGCAAGGAAGTCGCTTTCACCATCGCCGGGCGCAAGGCGGTGATCGAGGCGATTCGCGGCGCCAAGCCGATCGTCCTTGAACCCATCGTCAATATCGAGATCGTCCTTCCCGAAACTGCTATCGGGGATCTGACCGGCGACCTGGCCGGCCGCCGCGGCCACATCACCGGCACCGACGGGCGCGGCCACGGCATGGCGGCGATCACCGGCGAGGTGCCGCTGGCCGAGCTGAACGACTACCAGTCGCGCCTCAAGTCGCTGACCGGCGGCCAGGGCAGCTACACCATCGAATTCGCCCGCTACGCCGCCGTACCGCCGAACATCCAGCAGCAACTGGCCGGCAAGTTCCAACTGCACGACGAAGACGAGTAATCGGGCACGAGCTTGCCGGTGGCGCGGCCATGGCCACGGGAAAAGTCCTACGGTCGACGGCAAAAAGGGCTGGATTTCAGCCCTTTTTCTTTGCCGGTGCCGGGCGGCTAGGGCATCCCGAAGGCGCTCCTGATGCCGTCGAGCACCTGCTGCAACTCGCTCTCGAAGCGGGCGAGATGATTGTCGATTTCGGCGCTGCCGCCCTTGATCGCCTGTTCCAGCTCAGCTGCGAGGCCGGCCAGCGCGATGGCGCCGATCATGCCGCCGGTGCCTTTCAGGCTGTGGGCCTGACGGCTGGCCTGATCGATATCGCCGGCCGCTAGCGAACCGCGAATACGCTCGGCTTCACCGGCGAAGCGGGCGTGGAAGTCGCGGAGAACCTTTTCATACATTGACGTCTTGTTGAGCATGCGCCGCAGTCCGTCAGCAATATCGATGCCGGGGATGGGGGGGATCGATGCTGCCCCGGGCGCCGCTGGTAGTGCGCCAGCGACGCCGGCGGACGGTGGCCGTTGCGGCCGCCAGCGTTGAATGACGGAAACCAGTTGCAGCGGCTCGATCGGTTTGGTCAGGAAATCGTTCATGCCGGCGGCCAGGGCGCGCTGGCGTTCCTCCTCAAAGGCGTGCGCGGTCAGAGCGATGATTGGGATGTCGGCCCGGACCTGGCCGGCGCGGATACGGCGGGTCGCCGCCAGGCCATCCATCTCCGGCATCTGGATATCCATCAGGATCAGGTCGATGTGGTCGCCGTGAGTCGCCAGTTGTTCCAGGGCGAGCCGGCCGTTGTCGGCCATTTCGACCGTGGCGCCGAGGGATTCGAGCAGGTCGCGCATAATCAGCTGGTTGGTCGGCACATCCTCGGCAACCAAGGTCCGCAAACCGGCCAGTGCCGCCTTCCCTGAAGCGGCCGGCGCCGGGGCGGCCGTGCTCTCCTGCTGCAGCTTCAGCAGCACTTCGCTGATGCGGGCCGCCGTCACCGGTTTTTCGATGACGGCATCAAAATCCCCCAAGGCATCGCGGTAGCGCGAGGTGTGGATGTTCTCACCGGTGACCATGACCAGTTTGGTGAGCTGCCCCAATTCGGTACGAATATGTTCGGCCAGCGCCAGGCCGTCCATGTCCGGCATGTTTAGGTCGACCATGATGCAATCAAACGGTTCGCCGGAGGATCCACGCAGGGCCGCCAGGGCGGCTTCGCCGGAGTCGGCGGTGCGGACGGTGCAGTTGTTCTTGCTGAGCAATCGTTCGAGGACGCTGCGTGCCAGATCGTTGTCGTCGACCACCATGACCCGGTAGCCAGCCAATTGAGGGGGGGCTGGCAGGCTGTGTTCGACGCCGAGCCGGATCCGGAAGGCAAAGGTCGATCCGGCCTGGGGATGGCTTTCGACCGAAATATTGCCGCCCATCAATTCGATCAGGCGCTTGCAGATGACTAGCCCCAGGCCGGTGCCGCCGAATTTCCGGGTTACCGAACTGTCGCCCTGGGAGAAGGCATGGAACAGGTTGGCCAACTGCTCGCCCGACATGCCGATGCCCGTGTCCTGGATGCCGAACTCCAGTTCGACGCGGCCTTCTTCCGGCTCTCCGGCATTGACAAAGACCGTGACGGAGCCCTCGGCGGTGAATTTGATGGCATTGCTGACCAGGTTGATCAGCACCTGGGTCAGGCGCAGGACGTCGCCGCGCAACAGCGGCGGGACATTGGGGGCGACGACATATTCGAGGACCAGATTCTTTTCCTGGACCCGATTGCGGACCAGGCTGGACAGATTGTCGAGCACGTCATCCAGCCGGAACGGCGCATCCTCGATATGCATCCGCCCGGCATCGATTTTCGAGAAATCGAGGACATCATTGATGATGGCGAGCAGTAGCTTGCCGGCGCCTTCGATCCGCTTGACGTATTCGTGATCGCGCTCGCCGAGCTTGCTTTGGCGTAACAGGTAGGCGAGGCCGATCACGGCATTGAGTGGGGTGCGGATTTCGTGACTCATGTTGGCAAGAAATTCGGCGCGCATCCGCGACAAGGCTTCCGCCTCCTGGCGGGCACCTTCCCGCATCATCGAGGTTTCCCGCTGGTGTTCCGATTCGAAGGCGAGGCGGGTCTGCATGCACTCCAGCCCCTGCAGCAGCTTGCCCATTTCATCGTTGCCGCCGACATCGAGATGCGCCTCGAAGCGGCCAGCCGACAGGGTGTGGAAGGTCGGCAGGACCTGGGTCTTCAGCGGCCGGATAATGAACTTGCGGACCAGGACCAGGATGACGGTGAAGATGACCACAGCCAAGACCAGTCCGCCGGCCAGAACCATCCCGGCGATATAGCTGGAGAGTTCGGTGAATTCGTCAATCGAAGAACCGCCGGCAATCACCCAGTGCGGATCATCCAGCGTTTCGAAAACGACCAGTTTCTTGCGTTCGCTCGTTTCGCCCGCCTCGATGTTTTTCCAGAAATAGCTGATTTCGCCGGATGGCCGGCGTCCCATTTCGGTGACCAGGTTTTTGCCATCCTGGTCGAGGAGGGTGTCAATTCTCTGGCCTTCCTTGTAGGGATGCAGGATCAGGCGGCCAAACTCCGTTCCCGGCGTGGCATTGACGATGTAGTAATAGCCCGAGGTGCCGATTCTTGTTGCGCGCAGTTCAGCCTTGAGGGCGTCGAGCTGCAGGCCGAGGTCGATGCCGATCACCGTGGCGCCGACCACGTTGCCCTTGGCATCGATGATCGGCGTGTAGCTGGTCATGTATTCCCGATCGAAAACCCGGGCCGGGCCCTGGTAGGTCTTGCCGGCGAGCAGGATAGGCAGCGCCGGATGATTGGCCGCCATCAGGGTGCCGACCGGCGAGCTGCCTTTTTCGTCGGTCGCGGTCGTCATGATGCGCCGCAGGCCTTCCGGCGTGCGGACAAAGATGGTGCCGACGCCGCTGAGATCGGTCAGGAAGCTTGTAATCGGATTGCCGTGGTTGGCGCTGTTGCGTTTGACCAGCGTTTCGAGGGCAGCCGGGGTGGCCATCTGAGGACCGCCGAGCGCCCCGTAGATGCGCTGCGAGAGCAGTTTGGCATGATCGATGGCGCTGCGGCGCGAGCTCTCGATGGTCGATGCGATGGCAGCCCGAACCAGACTGACATCATGGTGCACTTTCTGGCGGGCTTCGTCGTCCAGCCGCTGGGACAGGTTGTTGGCGAGCAGCGAGGTGAAGGCGCCAAGAATGAGAAGGGCGGCTAGCAGCGACGAGAGGATGAGCTTGACCTGGATCGGCGCTTCGGCGAAGGTGCGGCGCAGTCTGGCCCCCCAGCTGCTGGAGGTGACGACGCCATGCTGGAAGATGAGGCCGGGCTGGCTCTGCTCGCGCAGTGCGGCATAGTTTTTTTTCGCCTCGGCAATCTGCTTCCGGGTCGGCTTCCAGCGCATCGACATGTAGCCGCAGACTTCGCCATATTCCCAGATCGGTGAAACGTGAGCCTCGACCCAATAGCTATCGCCGTTCTTGCAGCGGTTCTGGAGAATGCCTATCCATGGGCGGCCGGCGAGCAGGTCGCTCCAGAGGTCGGCAAAGACTTCGGGCGGCATGTCCGGGTGACGGATGATGCTGTGAGGCTGGCCGAGCAGTTCTTCCTTGGTGTAGCCGCTGATCTCGACAAAGCAGGCGTTAACGTCGACGAGGCGGCCATGGCGGTCCGTCCGGGAAATGATCACCTGGTTGTCCCGTAACTCGATCTCGCGGCCGGTGACCGCGCCGTTGTCGCGCATCTTTTTTATGCCTGCAATTGATGGGCCGATCTTCTCCAGATTGCCGGACAAGGCACGGGCCGGAGCTCTGCCTCGCCATGACGGCGGAAAGCCTGCCGCTTGGAGTGGATAAGACTATTACCAAAGATATACTCATTTTCCCAGAAATGTTAATTCTGTGGGAAATAAGACAACGCAGAATTACTTGTCTTTCGCGTTGACCGTGGCAATTTCGGCTGGTTCGAACAGCGAACGAATATGTACCCGCCGTATGTCCGGACGGTCCGGCACGGCGTACATCACGTCGGTCATCATTTCCTCGAAAATACCACGCAGGCTGCGCGCGCCAGCCTTGTATTCGATGGCCAGCTCGGCCATCTGGCGGAAGGCGAGCGGTTCGATCTGCAGGTCGACGCCATCGGCTGCCAGCATGGCGCGGAATTGCCGGTAGAGGGCGTTCCGGGGTTCGGTCAGGATGCGCATCAGCAGTTCCTGCGAGAGTTCGTGCAGCCGGGTGACGATGGGCAGGCGGCCGGCGAATTCGGGAATCAGGCCGAATTCGAGCAGATCGGTCGGCTTGACGCGGGCATTCAGGCGCTCAAGGATTTTCTGGTCGTCGCCACCCGAGGTCGAGATGAAGCCGAAGGTGTGCGTCTTGGTCAGGATGTGATCGAGGCCGACAAAGGCGCCGCCGCAGATGAACAGGATGTGGGTGGTGTCGATGTGCCGGCCGTCCCTGAGCTTGACCGGGGCGCCTTCCATGATCTTGAGCAGCGCGTGCTGGACGCTCTCACCGGAGGTGGCGCGGGTCTGGCCGCCGGCCGCCTTGAGCTTGTCCACCTCATCGACAAAGACGATGCCGCGCTGGGCGCGGGCGAGGTCGCCGCCGGCCCGGTCGAGCAGGCGGTGCAGGATGGCCTCGATCTCCTCGCCGACGTATTGCGTCTGGGCCAGCGAGGTGGCGTCGGCCGTGACGAAGGGTAGGTCGAGGATACGGGCCAGCGTTTCACAGAGCAGGGTTTTGCCGGTACCGGTCGGGCCGATCAGCAGGATGTTGCTTTTGGTCAGTTCGACGTTGTCGACCGTAGCGGTCGCCATGCGCCGGAAATGGGCATAGATGGCGACGGCGAGCGTCCGTTTGGCATCGTCCTGGCCGATGACATGTTCGTTCAGGCGGTGGACGATTTCGCTGGGTTTGAGCAGGGCGGGCATCGGGGCATTCCTCGGACGGGATGCCCCGATGCTAGTCGTCTCAGCCCTTTTCGGGAAGTACGATATTGACTTCCAGAACCTCGTAGTTGCCCTGTTTTTCCAGCGATACGCGGATGTCGTCGGTGTTCACCTTGACGTACTTGGAGATCACCGCGATGAGTTCGCGTTGCAGATCAGGCAGGAAATTGGCGCTGCTGCCACCGCCATCGCGCTCGTGGGCAATGATCAGTTGCAGTCGCTCCTTGGCGACCTGCGCCGTTTTCGGCTGGTTGCCGAACAGTTTCTGGAGCCAGGACATGTTACTTGCCTCCGAACAGGCGCTTCAGCAAACCCGGTTTGACGTAATCGACAAAGCGCAGCGGCTTGTCTTCGCCAAGGAAACGGGAGATCACGTCATGGTAGGCCTCGGCGGCCTCGGTCTCCTTCTGGTGAATGACCGGCGAACCCTGGTTGGAGGCCTGGAGGACTTCCTCGGACTCGGGAATGACGCCGATGATCGGCACCCGGAGGATTTCCTGGATGTCCTTGTACGACAGCATCTCGCCGGCCTCGACCCGGTTCGGGTTGTAGCGGGTGATCAGGAGGTGCTCCTT
The DNA here is from genome assembly GCA_946479855.1 of uncultured Pseudomonadota bacterium. The sequence continues at coordinate 22,336 of CAMLHL010000025.1, read as the reverse complement.
GACCGGTTCGCGGCCCTCGATGGCGCGCCGTGACTTGGCCTGCAGGATGCCCAGGATGCGGTCGGAGTCGCGGACCGAGGAGACTTCCGGGTTGGTCACGACAAGCGCCTCGTCGGCGAAGGTCAGGGCCATGACGGCGCCGGATTCGATGCCGGCCGGCGAGTCGCAGACGATGTAGTCGAAGCCCTGGTGCTCCAGTTCCTTGATCACCTTCTCGACGCCTTCTTCGGACAGCGCATCCTTGTCGCGCGTCTGCGAGGCCGGCAGCACGTAGAGGTTGTCGCAGTGCTTGTCCTTGATCAGCGCCTGGGTCAGCGTCGCTTCGCCGTTGATGACGTTGATCAGGTCGTACACAACGCGACGTTCGCAGCCCATGATCAGGTCGAGGTTGCGCAGGCCGACGTCGAAGTCGATGACGGCCGTCTTGAAGCCGCGCATCGCGAGGCCGGTGGAGAAACTGGCGCTGGTGGTGGTCTTGCCGACCCCGCCCTTGCCGGAAGTAACGACGACGATTCTGGTCACGGTGGATTCTCTTTGGGAAGTTGTTTGAAAACGATATTTACCTGAGCGCCAGCGGAACGACGTTCAGACTTGGCTCGGAACTGTCGCCCTCTTGTCCCGAAAGGCTGACAGTGGCGGGCTGGCGGACCAGTTCGGCCGGCACGCCCGCTTCGAAAGTACGGTAGATGCCGGCCACGGAGACCAGTTCGGCCTCCAGGCTGGTGGTGAAGATGCGCGCCGTCCGGTCGCCGCTGGCGCCGGCCAGGGCGCGTCCGCGGAGCGGGGCATAGACGTGAATATTGCCGTCGGCGATCACTTCGGCGCCGGCGCTGACCATGGCGGTGACGATCAGGTCGCAGCCGCGGGCGTAAAAACGCTGGCCGGAACGCAAGGGCTTGTCGAGCGTGATGGTGCGTGGCGCCAGGGCGGCGGCCGGTATCTCCGGCTTGGCGGGCGGCGTGGGCGCCGGTTCGGGAGCGGGCGGGGCGGCGGCGGGTGCCGGTGCTTCCTCGCTGCGCGGGCGTGCCGCGCGTTTCGGCAAGGCATCGGCGCTGACCGCCGGCAGGCCGGCGGCAGCCGCCGCTTCGGCGAGGGCGGCGGGCAGGCCACGGGTCGCGACCGGATTCAGTCCGGATTGGCGCAACAGCGCCATGATGCCCGGCCAGTCGGCTTCGGTAGACAGCGCTTCAGCTTGACTGAAGTCGAGCAAGGCCAGTTCGTTCTCGAAGAAATCAGGCGCGTTGCCAGTCAGTTCGGCAAGCGCGGCGTGCAATCTGGCCGGGTCGGTGGTGCTGAGATGTGTCTGAATTATCTTGAGCGTCGTGCCCTTGAACTGAATCGGGGAGTCTTTGACCATGCCTGCAGCCGTGTTACGGAACGGGGCAAGATTATCCCACACCCATGCCATGGCAAAAATGAAACTTGCGTGGCCGGCCCGGCCGTCGCTCTGGCGGTGGCCCGCCGGCGCAGCGGGCGGGAGTGGGGGAGCCGGCGGCGAGGAGGTAAAATGACAGCTTTTGCCGAAAGCCAGCCCATGCTGAACAAGCTCTCCGCCTTTCCCGGTGTTCCCGGCCCGGTCGTCATTATTGTCATGGACGGCTACGGCCTGCCCAAGACCGACGTCGGCAGTGCCATCGCCGCCGCCCGCAAGCCGACCCTCGACCGCCTGTTCGCGAATTACCCGAATATCCGCCTGCGCGCCCACGGCACGGCCGTCGGCATGCCGTCCGACGACGACATGGGCAATTCCGAAGTCGGCCACAACGCCATCGGGGCCGGCCAGGTCTATAGCCAGGGGGCGGCGCTGGTTGCCAACGCGATTGCCGACGGCAGCCTCTGGCGCGGCGAGGCCTGGCAGCAGATCGTTGCCGGCGCCAAGGCCGGGCGCGGCGTCGTCCATTTCATCGGCCTTTTCTCCGACGGCAACGTGCATAGCCATATCGACCACCTCAAGGCCATGGTCGTCCAGGCCAAGGCCGAAGGCATCCGGACCGTGCGCATCCATGCCCTGCTCGATGGCCGCGATGTCCCGGAAACCAGCGCGCTCGACTACGTCGTTCCCTTCGAGGCCTTCTTGGCCGAAATCAGCGACGCCGGCTTCGATGCCCGCATCGCCTCTGGCGGCGGCCGCCAGTACATCACCATGGACCGCTACGACGCCAACTGGGCGATGGTCGAGAAGGGCTGGCAAACCCACGTGCTCGGCCAGGGCTCGCAGTTCCCGAATGCGACTGCTGCGGTCAACGGCCTGCGCGCACAGAATCCGGGCACCATCGACCAGGATCTGCCGGAATTCGTCGTCGCCGATAACGGTCAGGCCATCGGCACCATCGAGGACGGTGACTCGGTCGTCTTCTTCAACTTCCGCGGCGACCGCGCCATCGAGATCACCCGCGCCTTCGAGGAGGCGACTTTCGACAAGTTCGACCGGGTCCGCGCGCCCCAGGTGACCTACGCCGGCATGCTGCAATACGACGGCGACCTCAAGCTGCCGGCCCGCTTCCTGGTCGCCCCGCCGGCCATCAAGGACACTACCGGCGAGTGGTTCGCCAAGTCCGGTATCGCCCAGTTCGCCTGCTCGGAAACGCAGAAGTTCGGCCACGTCACCTATTTCTGGAACGGCAACCGCTCCGGCAAGTTCGACGGCGAAACCTGGCTGGAGGTGCCGAGCGACGTCGTGCCCTTCGAGCAGCGGCCGTGGATGAAGGCGGCCGAAATCGCCGACGCGATGATCGCCGCGCTGCAGTCCGGGCAATACAAGACCCTGCGCTGCAACTTCGCCAACGGCGACATGGTTGGCCACACCGGCAATTTCAGCGCCGCGACGCTGGCCGTCGAGGCGGTCGACCTGTCGCTGGCCCGCGTGCTGCAGGCCGTCGATGCGGCCGGCGGCGTGGCGCTGATCACCGCCGACCACGGCAACGCCGACGAGATGTTCGAGCTGGACAAGAAGACCAAGCTGCCGGCACTGAACCAGGACGGTTCGTTCAAGGCCAAGACGGCGCATACGCTGAACCCGGTGCCGCTGATCCTCTACGACAATGTGACCGGTGGCCGGCTGGGTCTGAAGCAGACCGAAAAGGCCGGCCTGTCGAACATCGCCGCTACCGTCGCCAATCTGCTCGGGCTGGAAAAGCACGCCGCCTGGGACGACAGCGTGCTCGACATTCGCTAAGCCGATCGGCCTTTGAGGACACGGGCGCCTGCCTCGCGGCAGAGCGCCCGTTTTTTATGCTGTTCCGTGGTTGAGCGCAGTATTGGTCATAAATGATGAGCCGCCAGCCAGCCTTTTGCCAAGGCACTGGCGGCGACGATGCGTAAGAGAAGTGATGGACACTTCGGTTTTTTCGGATGGTCTTCGTTGAATGGGGCGATGGTTCCGACAGCCAATGCTTTCTAAAATGGGCTCTCCTTCTCTCGTTGTCAGCCCATCGCCATGCCCGAATTCCTGCTCTCCCCCGAAATCTGGATCGCCTTTTTCACCCTGACGGCGCTGGAGCTGGTACTCGGCATCGACAACATCATTTTCATCTCCATCCTGGTCGACAAGCTGCCGCGCGAGAAACAGGAACTGGCCCGGCGCATCGGCCTGTTCCTCGCCATGTTCATGCGCATCGGGCTGCTCCTCCTGCTGTCGTGGATCGTCGGCCTGACCGAGCCGGTGCTGACGCTGTTCGGCCTGGCGATCTCCGGGCGCGACATCATCCTGATCGCCGGCGGCCTGTTCCTGATCTGGAAGAGCACCGGCGAAGTGCACCAGTTGCTCGAAGGCGAGGAGGGCAGCGAGTCGCACAAGGTGGCATCGAGCTTTGCCGGCGTCATCGCCCAGATTATGGTCATCGACCTGGTGTTTTCGCTCGACTCGATCATCACGGCGGTCGGCATGGTCAGCCAGGTCGGCGTGATGATCGCCGCCGTCGTCGCCTCGGTTGGCCTGATGATGCTGTTCGCCAGCCACATCGGACGTTTTGTCTCGAATCACCCGACGATCAAGATGCTGGCCCTGTCCTTCCTGGTCGTTGTCGGCGTCGTGCTGATCGCCGACGGCTTCGGCCACCATGTGCCGAAGGGCTACATCTATTTTGCCATGGCCTTCTCGGTCGGCGTCGAGATGCTCAACATCCGGATGCGCAAGAAGGCGGTCCGGCCGGTCGACCTACGCGAGCCCTACGCGCGGGAATTCGGCGCCGACTGAGCGAGCGCTCGCTTTTATACGAACGCCCCGTTGCCGGGGCGTTTGGCATGGGGCTGCCGGTTTTGGTGCTTAGCGGCCGCGCGGCTTGCCCGGCGCATTTGGTTTTTGGCCATTTTTGGCCGTCGACCGTGGGGCCGCCCCTTGCTTCTGTGGCCGTGGCTTGCCGGCGCCGCCGGGGCGCCGGCTGGCCGGTTTGGCATCGTCGAAGCCGACCCAGTTGCCCGGCACGCCCTTGCCGCCGCGACCGCCGGCCACCTTCGGTTTTTTCGGCTTCTTCGGCGCCTGCGCGGCGCTGCCGGTCAGCGGCACACGGTGGTCGGGCTCGAAACCGGGTTCCTCCTCGCGGCTCAACGTCTGCTTGATCAGCGCCTCGATGGCGCCGAGCAGCGGCGCCTCGTCGGCGCAGACCAGCGAGATCGCCTCGCCGGTGGCGCCAGCCCGGCCGGTGCGGCCGATGCGGTGGATGTAGTCCTCGGCGACGATCGGCAGGTCGTAATTGACCACCTGCGGCAGGTCGTCGATGTCCAGGCCGCGGGCGGCGACGTCGGTGGCGACGAGGATCTGCACCTCGCCGGCCTTGAAGCTTTCCAGCGCCCGCAGGCGGGCCGGCTGCGGCTTGTCGCCGTGGATGGCGTCGGCCTTGATCCGCTTGGCCTGCAGCAAACCGACCAGCTCGTCGGCGCCGCGCTTGGTCTTGACGAAGACCAGCACCTGCCCCCACTTGCGGTCCTTGCGCATGAACAGGAAGAGTTCGGCCTTGCGCTTCTTGTCGACCGGCACGACCCATTGCCGGATCGCCTTGACCGTGCTGTTGCGCGGCGCGACTTCGATCGACAGCGGGTCGCGCAGGCGGCCCTTGGCCAGGCTACGGATGTCGTCGGAGAAGGTGGCCGAGAAGAGCAGGGTCTGCCGCTTCTTGGGCAGGGCGGCGAACAGCGTGTCGAGTTCATGGGCGAAGCCAAGGTCGAGCATGCGGTCGGCCTCGTCGAGGACCAGTGTCTGCACCTGCTTGAACTTGACGGCGTTCTGGCTGAACAGGTCGATCAAGCGGCCGGGGGTGGCGACCAGCACATCGACGCCGCGGCGCAGGCGCATCATCTGCGGATTGATGCTGACGCCGCCGTAGACCGCATAGTTGCTGACCGTCAGGTGCTCGCCGTACTGGCGGAAGCTGGCATTGACCTGCTCGGCCAGTTCGCGGGTCGGCACCAGGACCAGGGCGCGGATGCAGTTGCTGCCGACCTTTTCTTCGCTGGCGGCGAGGCGTTGCAGCAGGGGCAGTGCGAAGCCGGCGGTCTTGCCGGTGCCGGTCTGCGCCGCCGCCATCAGGTCGCGGCCGGCCAGCACGGCGGGAATGGCCTGGGCCTGCACCGGCGTCGGCGTTTGGTAGCCGAGCGTTGCGAGCGCCTGGAGGAGCGGTTCGGCGAGGCCGAGCGAAGAGAAAGTCATGGGTGATCCGGTTTGCGACAGAACGGCCATTTTACCCTGCCCCTGCCGCCGTTCCGCACTGGCTTGCCGGGGCGGCCGCTTGGCTCAGCGGCGCACCAGCAGCAGGCCGCACTCCAGATGGTGGGTGTAGGGGAACTGGTCGAAGACGGCCGCGCTGGCGATCTTGTGCGTGTCCTGCAAGGCGGCGACGTTGTCGCGCAGGGTGTCCTGGTTGCAGGAGATGTAGAGGATGCGAGCGAAGCCGCGGGCCAGTTCGAGCGTCGTGGCATCCAGCCCGCTGCGCGGCGGATCGACGAACAGCGTGGCGTGGCGGAAGGGCTCGAGGTCGATGTCCTTCAGGCGCTGGAAGGTTTCGCGGCCGGCCAGGGCAGCGCTGAATTCCTCGCTCGACATGCGGACCAGCGAAACGTTGTCGATGGCGTTGGCGGTCAGGGCGTATTGCGCGGCATGCACCGACGACTTGCTGACCTCGGTGGCCAGCACGCGCTCGAACAGCGGCGCCAGGGCCATGGTGAAATTGCCGTTGCCGCAGTACAACTCGACCAGGTTGCCGCCGATGCCGGCGACCTGCTGGCAGGCCCAGGCCAGCATCTGGCGGTTCACGCCGGCGTTGGGCTGGGTGAAGCTGCCTTCGCTCTGCTGGTACTGCAGCCGGCGGCCGTTCAGTTCGAATTCTTCGCGCAGCCAGTCGCGGTCGAGGACGATCTTCTGCCCCTTGCTGCGGCCGATCAGGCGGATGTCGAGCTCGGCGGCCAGCTGGCGGGCGGCCGCTTCCCAGTCGTCGTTCAGGCGGCGGTGGTAAATCAGGGTGACCAGCATTTCGCCGCTCAGGGTGGCCAGGAAATCAATCTGGAACAGGCTGCGGCGCAGCGTTTCGTCGCCGCGCAGCCGGTCGCGCAGGCGCGCCATCAGGGCGCAGATCGCCTCGGCGGCCGGCGGAAAGCTGTCGAGGGTGATCGGCTGCTTCGGATTTTCCGGGTCGAACATCGCGTAGTCGAGGGCATCGCCCTGGTGCCAGATGCGGAATTCGGCGCGCATCCGGTAATGCAGCGGCGCGGAAGGGTGAATGGCGACGTCGGTAACGCCGAGCGGGGCGAAGCGCCTGGTGAATCCGGCAGCCTTGGCGGCGAGCTGGGCGTCATAGAGCGAGGGATCGAAGCTGGGCAGGGGCATGGTGGGCGCGCTGAGTCGGTGATTGGCCGAATCGTCGGGCGATGGCCGGGGGCGGAGGGCGAAATATACGCTGCTCTGCCGGCGACGGGGAGGGGTGACAGCATCCTGGCGTTTGTTGCCAGCGCCCGAAGCGGGCAGGGTAGAATGGCCAAAAACAAGCACCGGTAAAAACTTGGGCCTGGAGACAACCCTGCCTTGCGACTGACTGTCGACGAGAAGACTGTGCCGCGCATCCACCTGATCGGCACGCTGGTCATCGTCCTGCTGTTGACGCTCGGCCTCAGTGCCTTCTTTTCCTGGCGGCATGTGCTGGAGCGTCGTGCCGCGCTCGAGCGCATCGAGCAACTCACGGCACAGCAAATGCAGGGGCGCCTGCAGGTCGAGATGAACAGCACCCTCGATTTTCTCGAATTCGCCCGTCTGCGTACCGAGGAGCTGCTGCGGCGCGGACTGGTCGAGCAGGTCGACAACGCCTACCAGATCGCCGAGGCGATCCACGCCCGCGAATCGCCGCATCACCCGGCTGCCGAGGTCAAGCGGATGATCACCGAAGCCCTTCGCCCGGTACGCTTCTTTGGCGGCGGCGGCTATTATTTCATCAGCCAGATGGACGGCACCTTTGTGCTGCATCCGCTGGCGACGCATTTCGAAGGCAAGAACATCCTTGATCTCCAGGATGACAGCGGCAGTTTCATTACCCGGCGGCTGATCAAGGCGGCCGGCATGGCGAGAGACGAGGCCTTCGTCCGCTATCGCTGGTATGCCCCGGATGACCCGAACAAAATGTCGGACAAGCTGGCCTATGTCAGATCTTTCGCGCCTTACAACTGGCTGATCGGTACCGCCGACTACCTGTACAAATGGGAGCAGTTGCAGCAGCGGGACGTGCTGACTCGCCTGCATTCCCTGCATTTTGGCGGTGGCGGCTATTTCACGGTGCTCGATCGCGACGGCCGTCTACTGTCTTCGCCGGACGAGCCGCAGCACGAGGGGGCGCGGATTGCCGACCTGCCGGACGCTGAACGTACCGTTTTCGAGCAGCTCCGGCAGCTCGCCGGGCAGGGGGGCGGATTTTTGCACTATCAGCGAAGCGATCCTTCGAGCGGACGGCTTGTGCGGAAGACAGCCCTGGTGGCGGCGGTTCCTCCCTGGGAGTGGGTGCTGGTTGCCAGCGTCGATGACGACGCGTTGCAGGCAGACGTCAGCAATGCCTTGGCCGGGGAGAATGTCGACGTTTATGCCGGCCTGAGAAATCTGGGAATGGCCACAGCCTCCGCACTGGCTCTGGGCTTGCTGGCCTCCCTGCTGTTTTCGCGCTGGTCCAACAGCCTGTTCCTGGCCTACCACCGGCAAGGCGAGGCGCAGCACGAGGCGTTGCGGGCCAGCGAGGACAAGCTGGCGACCATCCTCGACAGCGTCGAGGCTTATATTTACATCAAGGGCGTCGACTATACCTACCAGTATGCCAATCGCCGGGTCTGCGAATTGTTCGGCAAGAGCCTGCCGGAAATCGTCGGCCGTGACGATTCGGCATTCTTTTCCGCCGCCACGGCAGACAAGCTGCGCCGCAATGATCGGCAGGTGATCGAGGCCGGCAAGCGGGTGGTCGAGGAAGAGATCAACACCAGTGTCGACGGACGGATCAGCAAGGCCTATCTGTCGATCAAGCTTCCCCTGCGCGACCGGGACGGGCAGATTTACGCGTTGTGCGGCATTTCGACCGACATCACCTCGCGCAAGCAGGAAGAGCTGGAGCTGGAGCAGTATCGCAGCCATCTTGAAGCGCTCGTCCAGTCACGGACCGCCGAACTGGCCGAGGCCAAGGAGGTGGCAGAGGCGGCGAGCCGCGCCAAGAGCTCCTTCCTGGCCAACATGAGCCACGAGATCCGGACGCCGATGAATGCCATCCTCGGCCTGACCCACCTGTTGCAAAAGGGGCAATTGGGCCCCCGCGAGCGCCAGCGCTTGGGCAAGATCGACGATTCGGCCCGCCATCTGCTCAACGTTATCAACGACATTCTCGATATATCCAAGATCGAGGCCGGGCGTCTGGTCCTGGAAGCGCACGACTTCGCGCCGCGGGAGTTGATCGGCCAGGTCCTCAGCATGCTCGAGGAGCGGGTCGCCGACAAGGGACTGCGTCTGGTCGTTTCCGTCGCCCCCGAGGTACCGGCCATGCTGTGCGGCGATTCGGTGCGCCTCGGCCAGACTCTGCTCAACTTTGTCGGCAACGCGATCAAGTTTTCCGAACAGGGTGAAATTGCCGTTCGGGTCAGCCTCGAGGCCGCCGAGGGTGAGCGGGTACTGTTCCGGATGGAAGTCGAGGATCAGGGCATCGGCATGACGCCCGAGCAGCAGGCCGGACTGTTCGAGGCCTTCAGCCAGGCCGATGGTTCGACGACGCGAAAGTATGGCGGCACCGGGCTCGGGCTGGCGATCAATCGTCATCTCGCGCAGATGATGGGGGGCGATGTCGGCGTCGACAGCCGGCTGGGCGTCGGCAGCCGTTTCTGGATTACCGCCTGGCTGGCCAGGGCGGCATCGGCCTGGCCCACGGTCGAGGGGGGAGATGGGCGGCCGCTTGAACTGATCATTGCCGAACGCCACGGCGGTCGGCAGGTATTGCTGGTCGAGGACGAGCCGATCAACCAGGAAGTCGCCGGCGAATTGCTCGCGATGGCCGGCCTCCGCGTCGAGATTGCCGATAACGGTGCCGCGGCGGTCGAGCGCGTCCGGGCGGGCGGCATCGATCTGGTCCTGATGGACATGCAGATGCCGGTCATGGGCGGCATCGAGGCCACCCGGCAGATTCGCGCCATGCCCGGCCGGGCATGGCTGCCGATCATCGCGATGACTGCCAACGCCTTCGAGGAAGATCGCCAGGCCTGCTTCGCGGCCGGCATGAACGAGCACATTGGCAAGCCGGTCGATCCCGAGGTGCTGTATGTCGCTCTGCTGCGCTGGCTGGATGCAGCCGCCTGATTTTTGCTTTTTTCCAGTCGACCGCCGTATCCGGGCAGGGCGCCGTTTGGTGGCGGAAAAACAGACTTGACCGGCCCCGGCCGGACGGTAGGGCTTGCCCAATGGCCGGCAGGTGACCGAAGATAGACAGCTTCACCAAGTGGCTAATTGATCATGCGAATTCTTCTTCTTGCACTGGCCTGTCTGAGCATCCCGGCACAGGCCGTTGAACCGGCCCTGCGTCCTTCCGCCACGCTGCTTTTCAAGCAGCCGGAATTGCTCCACGTCGGCAGTTGCGTGCGCTATGAGGAAGGCGGCGCCGGCTGGGTGGCAAGCAATTCGCGTTATTACCTGAAAGGCGAGGTGATCGATACCGAGGTGCAGGTGCGTCATCTGGGCCAATGTCCGGTCGTGCCCGGCAAGAACCTCGAACAATACAGCCGTGATGAATTCAATCGCCACGCCCGGGCTTTTCCCTGCGTCAGCCAGCCAGCGGCAGAACGCGACGAGCAGATCGGGGTCGTCCGCCTCCGGGTCGCCGACTGGGAATCGCCGTACGACCGGAAAGCAGCGAATGCCGGCCGTCTGTACCGCGGCATGTTCCTCGACCGCAAGTTGGAAAAAGGCCTGGAAATCGAACTGGAGGCCGACCTGCTGGCCGCCTGCAATCAGTAACCTGTCTCGCCAAACCGGCTGATCGGACGTGACGCCCGCCCGGCATTGGGGCACACTCCCTGAACCAAACAAGGATCGGGATCATGAACCGGAATATCGACGAACTGCTGGCGCGCATCCATGCCCTGCAGGATGAACTCGAAGAGGAGTACCGCCGGACGCGCGACGAATGGGCGCAGAAAAGGCTCGAGCTGGCCGAGGAGTTCCTGCGCCAGCAGCGCCGCTACAAGACCGGGCTGTTGCGCTTCCTGCTGCACAGCCGTCTCCGTGTTCTCCTGACGGCACCGCTCATCTACGCCGGCTGGATTCCTTTCCTGCTCATGGATCTGTTCGTCACGCTCTATCAGGCCATCTGTTTCCCGATTTACCGGATTCCCAGGGTGCGCCGTGCCGACTACCTGGTCTTCGACCGGCAGGATCTGCCCTACCTGAACCTCGTCGAAAAATTCAACTGCTTCTATTGTTCCTACGGCAATGGCATCGCCGCTTATACGCGGGAAGTGGCTGCCCGCACCGAGCAGTACTGGTGCCCGATCAAGCATTCCCGCCAGCTCAAGGCGGCGCATGAGCGCTACCCGGATTTCTTCGATTACGGCGATGCCGAAGCCTTCCAGCAGGGGCTGGAAAGGCTGCGCAAGCAGTACAACGACGTCAGGGACTAGGCCTTGCGCCCGAACAGCCCGCGTACGGCTTCCTGCAGGTCGGCCGGCAGAACGACGAGCTTGGCGTTGTTGGTCTCGCCCATGCGTTCCAGCGCCTTGATGTATTTTTCGCCGAGCATGTAGGACATCGGGCCGGTCTGGTCGCCGATTGCGGCGGCGATGCGGCGGATCGCCTCGGCCGAGGCTTCGGCCAGCATGACCTGGGCGTTGGCGTCGCGCTTGGCCGATTCGAGACGGGCCTCGGCTTCGAGAATGGCCGACTGCTTGGCGCCTTCGGCCCGGGTGACGACGGCCTTCCTTTCGCGCTCGGCGGCGGCCTGCATTTCCATGGCCCGCTGCATCGATTCGGAGGGCTTGATGTCCTGAATTTCCACGGACTTGACGGTCAGCCCCCAGTCCACCGCTTCGTCGGCGATGCTTTCGCGCAGTCGGGCCTTGATCTTGTCGCGCGACGACAGTGCCTCGTCGAGCTCCATTTCGCCGACGATCGAGCGTAGCGTGGTCATGATCAGATTGCGGATCGCTTCCGAGAAATCGGTGACGCCATAGACCGCCTTGACCGGGTCGGTGACCTTGATGAAGGCGATGGCGTTGGTCAGGATCACCGCATTGTCGCGGGTGATCACTTCCTGTTCCTGAACGTCGAGGATGATGTCCTTGGTGACCAGCTGGTAGGCAATGCGGTCGAGATAGGGGATGACGATGTTGAGGCCGGGCTTCAGCGTGCCGTGGTACTTGCCCAGTCGCTCGACGATCCATTCTTCGCCCTGCGGCACGATGCGCACCCCCTTGGCAATGGTCACCGCGACGAAGACCAGGATGGCTAGGGTGACGATGAAACCTGCGTTCATATCCATTTCCGCCTCGTTAAATTTTACTGACTTTCAGGAAACTGCCTTCGATCGCCACGACCTTGACCCGGTCGCCGGCGTCGATGGCCGTGTCGGCCAGGCAGACCCATTCCTCCGAACCGAGTACCGGCCGCTGGAAACGCACCTTGCCGCGCTCGAAGGGGGCGACGGCGCTGACCAGCAGGCCGATTTCGCCGATCACCTCGCCATCGGCCGTGCCGGCCCGGGTCCTGACGAAACTTGGCTTGAAGACGCGGAACCACAGAACGACCATGGCCAGCGAGGCCAGCGTCCAGGTCGCCAGTTGGGCGGTCAGCGACAGATCGAAGAGCCGCGCCAGCAGACCGACGAGCAGCGCGCCGAGGCCGAACCAGATGATGAAGAACGAGGGGATGACCAGTTCGGCGAGAACCAGCACGATGCCGCCGACGATCCAGTGCCACCATTCGAGATTCATAGTTTCTCCTTGCTGCGGCGAGTATTTCGGGTTTGCCGGGCAGGGTCAAGGCGGAGCATGCGGTTTTTACTTATTTTTGATGGTCGACCGTAGCAATAGAATGCCGCGATGCATACCGCCCTGCTGCTACTCCCCGACTTTGCCCTGATCCTGCTTGGCACCGCCATCCGGCGCTGGATGCACCTCGGCGACCATTTCTGGAACGGTGTCGAGAAGCTGGTCTATTTCATTCTTTTCCCGGCCTTGCTGATCAACGCCATCGTCAAGACACGGCTCGATCTGGGGGCCGCCCTGCCACTGCTCGCCACGGCTTTTGCCACGATGGCCGGGGGCATGCTGCTCGGCATCGTTCCCAAGCTGTTCAGCCGGCTGCCGGCGCTGACCTACGCCTCGATGTTCCAGTGTGCCTACCGCTTCAATTCCTACATCGCGCTGGCGGTTGCCGGCATGTTGTTTGGCGGACCCGGCATCGCGACCATGGGGTTGATTGTCGGTGCCGCCGTACCGCTGGCCAACCTGGTTTCGGTGTGGATGCTGGCGCGCCACGGCGAATCCGGCCTGTGGCGCGAGGTGGCGCGCAATCCGCTGATCTGGGGAACGGCGACCGGCTTCCTGCTCAACCTCGCCGGTTTCGTGCCGCCGGCGCCGCTGCAGGCTTTCCTCGGTCGGCTGGCCGATGCCTCGATAGCCCTTGGCCTGATCACCGTCGGCGCTGCCTTGCGGCTGGAAAATACGGCCGGAGTGCGCGGTTTTTCGCTCTGGCTGGTGGCGGTCAAATTGCTCGCCTTGCCGCTGATCGCCCTGGGCGTCGGGGCACTGTTCAGCCTGACGGGGCTAAATTATCAGGTCGTGGTGTTGTTCGCCGCGCTGCCAACGGCGTCGTCGGCCTACATTCTGGCCATGCGCATGGGCGGCGATGGCCGGAGCGTCGCCTGGCTGATTTCGGCCACAACGCTCCTGTCGATGCTCACGCTGCCGCTCTGGGCAGCGTGGCTGACCAGGCTGTAGCTACTTCTTCGCTGCCGCGCGCTTGGCCTTCGGCTGGGCCGCCGGCGTTTCGGCTGCCGCCGCCTGGGCGGCCGCCTCGACGTTGTGCTGCATCTGCTCGCGCATCTGCTGCATCATCTGCCAGGGCCACATGGCGGCTTCCGAAAGGGCGCCGTTGGCGGGGGCGCCCGCGGCTCCCTGGAAGAAAGGCGGTGGAGGCGGGGGGGGCTGTTCGGCGGTTTCCGGCGTCATCGACTTGACGGTATCCGAGGCCATCTGGCTCATTGCCTGCACGGCGCCCACCGTAGTGCGCTGCATTTCCAGGCCCTGAATGGTCATCTGCAGCATCGACAGGTTCATGCGCAGCCAGCCTTCGACTGCCTTCATGTCCTTGATGCGCTTGTCGAGTTCGTCGACATCGAAAGTCGGCGCCACCATGCCGGGGAGCGAGAAGCCCATGTTGCCCCACATACTGCGCATGAAATTGAGCGGGTCGTGTACTTGTTCGTCCGACATGCCTCTCTCCTCTCCGTTTAATGCCTTCATCTTAAACCACTTCCTAATGCAAAATGCTAAATTAGCGTTCTGCTAAATAAGGGAGGCTTATGTTAAAGCTGTTGGTGGTTGAGGATCACGCGCTGGTTCGCGAAGGTTTGGTGCGTTTGCTCGGTCAGGTCGAGGCGGATGTCTCGGTCCATGAGAGCGCTGATTTCGAATCGGCACTGACGGTGCTCGACAGTGAAGGCGAATTCGACCTCGTGCTGCTCGATCTGGCTTTGCCGGGTATCGACGGTTTCGCCGGGCTGGATATTCTGCGCAAGCGCTACCCGGCCATGCCGGTCGCTGTGGTTTCCGCTTTCGATGATGGCCCGACGATCAAGCGCGTATTGCATCTGGGCGCTTCCGGCTTCATTCCCAAGGCATTCTCGGGGGAGGCCCTGCTGTCCGCCGTGCGCGAAGTGCTCGCCGGCAACATCTTCCGACCCAGCAGCCAGGCCGGGGCCCGCCTCGACGATGCAACCCCGGTGCCGCCGCTGTCCCGGGCCGGCGTGCGCCCCGAGGAAATCGGCCTGACCGATCGCCAGGGCCAGGTGCTGGGGCTCATGGTGCGCGGCCTGTCGAACCGGGATATCGCCGATCAGTTGGGGCTTTCCGAGGGGACGGTGAAAATTCACGCAACGGCGGTTTTCAAGGCGCTGGGCGTCAACAGCCGGACCCAGGCCCTGGTCGCCGTGGCCCGCTACGGCATCGATTTCGAGAGTGTTTTCTGAAGCTGATTGATCAGCGCCCGTAACTTGGCCGGCCGAACCGGGGTCGGCAGGCCGTGCGCCCCGGCCGGCAGCGTTTGGCCGGGGGTGTCGACCAGAACGATCAGGGGGGTGCCGGGGGCCAGTCCGGCACTGACGGGAGCCGCCTGCTCGATCTCCGTGATCAATAGCGCCTCGCTGGGCCCAGGGCGTGCACCGGCACCGTCGCTGCTGCTGACCGCATAGCCCCAGCCACGGATCAGGTGGGCACAGGCCAGCAGCTCTTCCGAGGTGCCGATGCAATGAATCCGGCCGGCCGGTGCCAAATCTGTGCCGGCATGTACCTGGCGGGCCTGCGCCTGGCAGGCGGTGACGGCCAGCGAAAAGCTGGTGCCGGCGCCTAGCCGTGAGTGCAACGCAACCTGGATGTTCAGCGCCCGCGCCAGACGGTCGACAATCGACAGCCCGAGGCCGAGGCCCTTGTTTGATTCCCGCGCCGTGTTCCCGACCTGATAGAACTCGGCGAAGATGGCCGCCTGATGTTCTTCCGCGATGCCGATGCCGTTGTCCCTGACCTCGATCGCCACGTGGTTTCCGCGCTGCCGGGCGGCAACCAGGACGCTGCCGCCGACAGCGGTGTAGCGCAAGGCATTGGACACCAGATTGGCAATGATGCGTTCGAGCATCAGCGGGTCGGTTTCCACCCAGCGAGGCGTCGGGCGGAAGCGCAGTCTGATGCGGCGGTCGACCGATGCCCGGCGGAAGGATTCGGCCAGTCGGTCGAATATCGGTTGCAGGGGGGCGGGTCGGATGTCCGGCTTGATGCCGGCGACGTCGAGGCGGGATATGTCGAGCAGCGAATCGAGCAGTTCACCGAGCACGGTTGTTGACGTGGCAATCTGCGTGGCGAGTCGGGGAAGTTCCTGCGAAGCGCCGCTGCGGAGCTGGCGCTGCAGATCGGTGGCAAACAGTGAGAGGGCGTGCAGCGGCTGCCGCAAGTCGTGGCTGGCGGCAGCGAGAAAGCGGCTCTTGGCCGTGTTGGCCCGTTCGGCGGCATCCTTTTGGCCGGCCAGTTCGAGGGTTGCGTTGCGGACACGTTCTTCCAGATGCTCGTGGCTGGCCGCCAGTTCGGCTGTCATCCTGGTCATTTCCCCGACCTGGCGGCGGATCAGCAAGGCGCCGACAAGCAGGACGACGGTGACCAGCAGGCCGAGCGTGCCGAGTTCGAACAGTCGGTTGTGCCAGCTGGCGAGCAGGGTCGCTTCCGGGATTGCGGTCAGGATGCGCAGGTCGCTGAAGCCCGGCACCGCAGATACAGAAATCAGCAATCCATTGTTGCTGGCCAGCCCGGTTTCGGGCAACTGGTCGAGCAATTTACCGCCAAACAGGGCAGTGGCCGCCTTGGCGCCGAGGATCGGCGATTGCCGGCTGAGATCGGTGGGCCGGCAGGAAGCGACGATTTCGCCCCGGGCATTGATTAGCACCGCTTCGAAATCGTCGGAAAGACGGTTGGGCCAGCAGAAATCCTGCAGGTAGCCAGGGTCGATGGCAGCAAAGATGGCGCCCGAGAATGCCCGGTTATCACCGCTCAGGCGGCGAGCGATGGCGTAGGTGTAGCGCCCGGAGCTGCGGCCGACATAAGGCCCGAAGGTGGCGGATTCGGCCCCCCCCTCGAGGGCCTCGAAATAAGGTCGGTCGCGGACGTTGACGTGGGGCGACGGGAAATTGGTGGAGATGAAACGCTGGTTGCCGAAGCGGTCGAAAATGATCAGGTCGTGCAATTGCGGCATGGCCCGCGAGTGGCGCTGGGCGATGTACTCCCAGCCCTTGGCGGCATCCCAGCGTTCCCAGTCGCGCTGGTTGTTGGAGAGGTCGGTCGCTGTTTCACGCAACAGCACGTCGAGTGCCTCGAAGGTGCGCGCGGAGTGTTCGGCCATCATGATGCCGAAGTGCTGCAGACGGCGTTCGCCGGATTCGAGGTCGCGGTGCCTGGCGAGGAGGAGGTCGCCGAGAAAGACCAGCAGTATGGTCAGCGTGCCGGCCAGGGCGACGGTCAGCGCGAGGGTTTCGGGCTTCCTTTTGATCATGCCGGACTACAGTTGGTAACAATAGAGCGGGCGGGGTGGGGTGCAGTCGACTTCGACGATGCGGGTTGGCGCGATCCCGGGTACCGGAAAGCTGTTGCTGACGAAGAGACTGCCTGGCGGCATCTCCGCCCTGACCTTTTCCCACAAGCGGGGCATCGGTGCCGGCGACAGGAAGGCATAGACGACGTCGTAGTCGCCGAGCCGGGCCTGCCAGAGGTCATCCCAGCGCCAACGGATATTTGGCCGGCCGCGGCTTAGCAGGAGGCCAGCCAGCCAGGTCAGCGGGGCGTTTTCGTAACCGGTGAAGTGGCTGGCGGGCAGTGCGTCGGCGAGGGGGACGGTGGTGCTGCCGAGACCGGCGCCCAAATCGAGAAAGTGGGTCGGGCCGCGCTCGGCCAGCAAATCGGCCAGAGCGGCGACGGTCTGCTTGTTGGACAGGTAGAGCGGTACCTGTCCGGAGAGCGCGCCACGGTAGACCAGCAGCAACAGGATGGCGGCGAGCAGGAACCAGCCGGGGTCGATGGCCAGACGCTGGGTGAACCAGACCAGCGGCATGAAGCCGGCATGGATGATGCGCCACCACCAGGGCTGGCGCGACAGCGTGGCGAACAGCCAGCCTGCGGCGCCGATGGTCAGGCTGGTTTCCAGCCAGGGCATGGCTTCGGCCCGGAATCCGTAATAGGGCCAGGCAATCGAGAGCACGAGAATGACGGCTGCGCCTTGCAGGGCCAACTGACGGATCGGGGGCGTAGACATCCCGCGATTCTATGCCATCAAGGCCTTTTCTGCCGTTCTTCGGCGGCTTTACGGAAGGAAGCGGGTGGCTTGATCGAGGTCCGAGTGGGTGTGGCCTTCGTACAGGGCGGTGACGAACTTGCGCCAGACGAGGTCCGGTTCGCCGATGCGGAAACCGCAGTAATGTTGGTTATCGACATCGGTTTCCTGGACAGCCTGGACGGTGAGTCGGGACACTTCGTGCAAACCGAGCTGGACCGTTGCGTTCAGCCAGACATCAGCCGGAATCTGGCGAACGATCCGGGCCCGGAAACCATAGCGTGAGACTTCATTGACCTCGATGGAGATCGGTTTTTCGGCATTGGCCGTGGCGCTGCTTAGACGGGCCGGGCATTTGACCGAGAAGCGTCGATGCTGGCGGATCTGCCGGGCAATTCCCTGGTCGGGCAGCGGCGGCAGCACCTTCTGGTAATCCGGAAGATCGTAGATCAGGTGGAGCAAGGCTTTCTTGCGGTCGCTCAGTTGGGCGAAGACACTAGTTTTCTGGTTGAAGAAATAATCGATCAGTTCGGGGGTCAGGACCGGGTCGTTGGTCGTGAAGAAACGACGATGCGGAATCTGGATGTTGGCCAGCTTGCTTTCGATGAAATAATGGTACAGGTCGCGGTGCAGCGGTTTGCCGGCGTAGGCCTTGCGCATCGTTTCCGGGGCATATTTGAGGTCCAGCGTTGCCCCGACAGCGGGGGCGCCGTTCACGAAATCGTAGTTTTCGACGACATTGGCTGTCAGCCGCTTGAAGAAGAGCAGCGACTCGTACATTTCGATATGCCGCGGATTGACGGCAATGACCAGATGACGGGTGTCGAAGAAGGTCGTGCAGTATTCGTACATGAACTTCATCAGCGGGAAAAGAATGGTTCCGCCAGTCCGTCGGAAGCGTGGATGCACCGCCAGCGCCGAGACCTCGGCGATGTTGCCTTCCTTCTCGCGGACACCGGTCAGGTCGAAAATGCGCTGCAGCGGGAAGCCGATCGCGCTTTCGCGGATCAGCGACAGGGTGCCGACCACCTGGTCATCGAATTTGGCACACAACGTGGTCGTCGTCGGCAGGGCGTGATAGATCGTCACGCGCATGCCGGAGGGATCGGGGGTCATGAAGCCGCTGCTGACATAGGCGTCATGCAGCAGTTTGAAGCAGGCCTCGAGTTCCTCCTGGCTTTCGGCAATCTTCAGGACCAGCCGCTTATTGGGGGCGGAGTCGCAGTCGACCAGCGAACGGTAGACGTTATGCCGGCTTTTCTGCGGCAGCATCGAGAACAGCTTGCGAGCAGTCTGGTTAACAATGAAGCGCAATCGGGCAACGACCGGCATCGAGCATACTCACTGGCTACGACTATGTCTTAATCATAGCACCTAATGATTGACATGCATTGGGTGGCTCGGGACAATCGGCGGATAC
The DNA here is from genome assembly GCA_946479855.1 of uncultured Pseudomonadota bacterium. The sequence continues at coordinate 3,398 of CAMLHL010000025.1, read as the reverse complement.
CCTTCATCCCAGAGATCAGGAGAAATATCGATGCGCGCGAAGTTTTCTGTGGTTGCCCTCTCCGTCGCTGCGGCCTTTGTCTTGTCTGCCTGTGGCCAAAAGGAAGAGCCGAAGGCAGCGGCTCCCGCGATGCCCGGCGCCAAGCCCGAAGTCGTTGTCAGGCTCGGTCATGTCGCCCCGATGACCGGCCCCCAGGCTCATCTCGGCAAGGACAACGAAAATGGCGCGGTACTGGCCATCGAGGAGCTCAACGCCAAGGGCATGGAAATCGGCGGCGCCAAGGTCAGGTTCGAACTGATCAACGAGGATGACCAGGCCGATCCGAAACAGGGTTCGATCGTCGCCCAGAAACTGGTCGATGCCAAGGTCAACGGCGTCATCGGCCACCTGAACTCCGGGACCACGATCCCGGCTTCCAAGCTTTATGCCGACGCTGGCATCCCGCAGATTTCCGGCTCGGCGACCAATCCGAAATACACGCAGCAAGGCTTCAAGACGGCTTTCCGCGTCATGGCCAACGATGTCCAGCAGGGCAAGGTCCTGGGCGAATTTGCTGTCAAGCAGGGCGTCAAGACGGTGGCCATCGTCGATGACCGTACTGCCTACGGCCAGGGTCTGGCCGACGAATTCAGGAAGGCCGCCGAAGCGTCGGGTCTGAAGGTCGTCGCCACCGAATACACCAACGACAAGGCGACCGATTTCAAGGCGATCCTGACCAAGATCAAGTCGACCAAGGCCGAACTGGTCTTTTACGGCGGCATGGATGCGCAGGGCGGCCCGATGGCCAAGCAAATGAAGGAGCTGGGCATCAAGGCCATGTTCCTTGGTGGCGATGGCATCTGCACGCCGGAGTTCATGAAGCTGGGTGGCGAGGCGGCCGAGGGCCAGTTCTGTTCGCTGCCGGGAATGCCGCTGGAGAAACTGGCCAAGGGGCCGGAATTCCGGGAAAAGTTCACCAAGAAATTCAACGCCGAGATTCAGCTTTACGCGCCTTATGTCTACGATGCCGTGATGGTCATGGCCGATTCGATGAAGCGTGCCGATTCGGTCGATCCGGCCAAGTTCCTGCCGGAAATCGGCAAGACCAATTTTGACGGTGTGACCGCTCAGATCCAGTTCGACGAACGGGGCGACCTGAAGGGTGGCGCGATCTCGATTTACCAGTACAAGGGCGGCAAGCTCGAATATGTCGAGACCCTGGGGGGTGTGCCGGGCGAGACGGCCAGAGGCGACGTCAAGGATGCCGTGACCGAGGTCAAGGATGCCGCCAAGGCCGTTGCCGGTGCTGCTAGCGCGGTCGGCAAGGAGGCGGCGGGCGAAGTCAAGGAAGCGGCCAAGGCCGCGGCAAGTGCCGGCAAGGAAGCCGTCAAGGCGGGTGCCGAGGCGGTGAAGGGGGCTGCTGACGCGACCAAGGCGGCGGTCGAAAAGAAATGATCGTTTGATCGGCTGCAGTAAAACGGCACCGCAAGGTGCCGTTTCCTTATGTTCCAGAAGAAAAAGACTAAATGGATATTTTTCTCCAGCAGATCGTCAATGGCCTGGTCCAGGGCAGCATCTATGCCCTGGTCGCACTGGGCTACACGATGGTTTACGGCATCATGGGGCTGATCAATTTCGCCCATGGCGAGGTGGTGATGATCGGCACGCTGGTCACCATTACCGTCGCCGGCACGCTGCTCAAGGCCGGCCTGCCGGTGGCCCTGGCCGGGCTGGCCGGGGTCGGTGCTTCGGTGCTGGTCTGCATGGCGCTCGGCTGGGGCCTCGAACGCATCGCCTATCGGCCGCTGCGTCACGCGCCGCGACTGACGCCGCTGATCACGGCGATCGGCATGTCGATCGTCCTGCAGAATCTGGCGATGATGATCTGGGGGCGAAACTACCTGACCTTCCCGTCCTTGCTGCCGAAGATGGATTTTGAACTGGCCGGGGCCAACTTCACGCTTATCCAGGTCATCATCGTGTTGGTTTCGGCAACGACAATGGGGGGGCTGCTGCTCCTCGTCTATCGCACCAAGCTCGGCATGGCGATGCGCGCCACGGCGCAGAATCCGGCGGTGGCCAGCCTGATGGGGGTCAATATCAATCGCGTCATCGCCGCCGCCTTCGTCATCGGCTCGGCGCTCGGCGCGGTGGCCGGGGTGATGGTCGGCACCTATTACGAAATCGCCCACTACCAGATGGGCTTCATGCTCGGCCTCAAGGCCTTCACCGCGGCGGTCCTCGGCGGCATCGGCAATCTCGCCGGCGCCATGCTCGGCGGCGTGCTGCTCGGCCTGATCGAGGCGCTCGGCGCCGGCTACATCGGCGACCTGACCGGCGGTTTCCTCGGCAGCCACTATCAGGACATCTTTGCCTTCGTGGTCTTGATCGGCGTGCTGATGTTCAAACCGTCCGGCCTGTTTGGCGAGAAGAGCGGAGAACGGGCATGAAAAATGGCCTGTTTTTCCGGTCGACCGCAGGGGTCGCCCTGCTCGCCACTGCCTTGATCGCGCTGCCCTTCGTCGCCGCGCTCGGCGGCCAGGCCTGGGTGCGCATCCTCGACTTCGCCATTCTCTACGTCTTCCTGGCGCTCGGCCTGAACATCGTCGTCGGTTTCGCCGGCCTGCTCGACCTCGGTTATATTGCTTTCTACGCCGTCGGTGCCTACACTTGGGCGCTGCTGGCCAGTCCGCACTTCGGCCTGCATCTGCCGATCTGGGTGATCCTGCCGATCGGCGCCGGGCTGGCCGGTCTGGCCGGCGTGTTGCTCGGCTCACCGACGCTGAAGCTGCGTGGTGATTACCTGGCCATCGTGACGCTCGGTTTTGGCGAGATCGTCCGCATCTTCATGAACAACCTGAACGCGCCGGTCAACATCACCAACGGGCCGCAGGGCATCACGCTGATTGACCCGGTCGCCTTCGGCGCCTTCAAGTTCTCGGGCACGACGCAGATCATGGGCTTTGCGCTGAGCGGGCCGCAGAAATATTACTTCCTGCTCGTGGCGCTGGCCATTTTTGTCATCGTCATCAACCTGCGCCTGCAGCATTCACGCATCGGCCGCGCCTGGCAGGCAATCCGCGAGGACGAGATCGCCGCCAAGGCGGTTGGCATCAATACCCGCAACCTGAAGTTGCTGGCCTTCGCCATGGGGGCCAGTTTCGGCGGCGTCGCCGGCGGCATCTTCTCGGCCATGCAGGGCTTCGTTTCGCCGGAAAGCTTTTCGCTGATCGAATCGATCATGATCCTGGCCATGGTCGTGCTCGGCGGCATGGGTCACATCCCCGGCGTCATCCTCGGCGCGGTGCTGCTGACGGTGCTGCCGGAGGTCCTGCGCTACGGCGTCGGGCCGTTGCAGATGGCACTCTTCGGCAAGCTGCTGGTCGATCCGGAAAGCCTGCGCATGCTGGTCTTCGGGC
>CAMLHL010000024.1 GCA_946479855.1 uncultured Pseudomonadota bacterium | reverse complement strand
GCGCAGCCAATGGCAACTTTGGCGAACACGACATCGCCATCCCCGAACTGCGGGATTAAATCATGCAAAAAATCCTCGTCTGGGACTGGCCGGTCCGGCTCGGCCACTGGCTGATGGTCGGCGGATTCATCCTCGCCTGGCTGACGGCTGAAAGCGAAACCTGGCGGCTGGTGCACGTGCTGTCCGGCGCCGTGGTCGTCGCCGTCGCCACCTTCCGTCTGCCCTGGGGTTTCATCGGCTCGCGCTATGCCCGCTTCGGCGATTTCGTTCGTGGCCCGCGCGCCGTAAGCGTGTACCTGCGCAGCCTGCTCGACTTGCAGCCGGCCCATCACACCGGCCACAACCCGGCCGGCGGCTGGGCCATCGTGCTCCTGCTCGGCCTCGGCATCCTGTGCGGCATCTCCGGCTGGGCCACCTATAACGAATTCGGCGGCCATTGGCTGGAAGAACTGCATGAAGGGCTGGCGGCGATGATGCTGACCGTCGTCATCGTGCATGTCGCCGGCGTCATTTCGGGCAGCGTGCTGCACGGGGAGAATCTGGTCCGAGCCATGATCAGCGGCTACAAGCAAGGGCAGCCGGAAGAAGCCATCCCCTCGGCCCGGCCGCTGGCCGCCATCGTCCTCCTTGCCTGGATCGCGGCCGCCGGCTGGTGGCTGGCAAGCTAGAGGCCGGCGGCGCCATTGGACGATCGATAAAAGCGGCTCTTGGCGCCCCCGACGTGGTGGCTCGCCCTCGCAATAGCCTCTGCGAGTGCTGCCGGGTTAGCCAACGACGGCGCCGCGCAAATCCGGCACTTTCATCTTGGCTCGCCATTTACGAAGCAGCCCTCTAGAATTGTCGCCATGCGCATCCTGCTTGTAGAAGACGATCCCGAACTGGGCGACGGCCTGACCGTCGGCCTGCGTCAGGCCGGCTTCGCGGTCGACTGGCTGCGTGACGGCAATTCCGCCGACCAGGCGCTGCAGAGCGAGACCTTCGATTTCGTCGTTCTCGATCTCGGCCTGCCCCGCCTGTCCGGTATGGAAGTGCTCCGGCGGGCCCGTGACCGCGGGCTGGGCATGCCGATTCTCATCCTGACCGCCCGCGATGCCACCGGCGACAAGGTTTCCGGCCTTGATGCCGGTGCCGATGATTACCTCGTCAAGCCGATCGATCTCGACGAACTGACCGCCCGCATCCGCGCCCTGACCCGGCGCAGCGCCGGCCGCGCCGCGCCGTTGCTGGTGCATGGCGACCTGGCCGTTGACCCGGCCGCCCACCTGGTGACGCTGGCCGGGCAGGCAATCGAGCTCTCCGGCCGTGAATTCTCGCTGTTGCAGATGCTGCTCGAAAACGCCGGCCGCGTCCTGACCCGCACCCAGCTCGAACAGTCGGTCTATGGCTGGCGCGATGAGCCGGACAGCAACGCTCTCGAAGTGCACATCCACCATCTGCGCAAGAAACTGGGCAGCGACTTGATCCGCACCCTGCGCGGCGTCGGCTACACCATCGCCAAATGAACACCGTCTGGTTCTCGCTGCGCCGCCGCCTGCTCGGTCTGCTGCTCGGCGGCGTCGCCGCGGCCTGGTTGGTCACCGTGGTTTTCAGCTATATCGACGCCCATCACGAAGTCGACGAACTGTTTGATGCCCAGTTGGCCCAGGCCGCTCAGACGCTGCTCGCCATCGCCAGCCACGAAGCGCACGCCGACAGCAACGGCGAGGAAGTCGACAATCTCGACGAGGCCATGCACAAATACCAACGCCGGCTGCGCTTCCAGATCTGGCATGCCGACGGCAGCCTGATGATGCGCTCGCACAGCGCCTCGGATACGCCGCTGACGACCACCGAAGGTTTCTCGGAAACCAACGGCGACAGTGGGCGCTGGCGGCATTTCAGCCAGTGGAACGAGGAGCGCAGCCTGCAGGTGCAGGTCAGCGAAAACCATCATGTCCGCGACGAACTGATTGGCCATATTGCCTGGCGTCTGCTCATGCCGGCGCTTTTCGGCCTGCCGCTGATCGGCCTCTGGGTGTGGCTGGTGACACGCCACGGCTTCGCCTCGCTGAACGGCATCGCCAAACAGATCGCCAGCCGCGACCCGCAACAACTGCAGGCCGTTGCGCCAAGCGCCGCGCCGGAGGAAATCAAGTCCTTGCTGGATGCCCTGAACGGCCTCTTCCTGCGCGTCGAGCGCACGATTGAAGCCGAGCGGCGATTCACGGCCGATGCCGCCCACGAACTGCGCACGCCACTCGCCGCCCTGCTCGCCCAGCTGCAGGTCGCCCTGCGCGCCCGCGACAACGACGAACGCGACCGCTCGCTGCAGCAACTACAAAGCGGCCTGACCCGTGCCTCCCATCTGGTCGACCAGATGCTGCAACTGGCCCGCCTCGATCCGGAATCCGGCCTGCCCGACCCGCAGCCCGTCGACCTGGCGCGGCTCGCCGAATCCGTCTGTGCCGATCTCGGTCCGCTGATCCTCGCCAAAAATATCGATTTCGACCTCGCCGCGGCCCCCGGCTGCGTCGTTACCGGCCAGGCCGACTGGCTGCGAGTGCTGATCCGCAACCTGGTCGACAACGCCGTCCGCTACACGCCGGCAGGCGGCCAGGTGCGCGTCGGCATATCCCGCAATGCCGGCGAATGCCAATTCACAGTCAGCGACAGCGGCCCCGGCATCCCGCCCGAAGCCCGTTCCCTGGTCCTCCAGCGTTTTCACCGCCTGGAGCAGGACAAGCAGCCGGGCAGCGGCCTGGGACTGGCCATCGTCGCCCGGATTGCCGAACTGCACGGCGCCAGGCTTTGGCTTGACGAATCATATATGCCTAAAGGCCTAATGGTCGGAGTACAATTTCCGATTCGCTGAGTGCCGGCACCGTCCGGAACATGGCGCAAAGACCGTTGTCCAATTCGCCTGACCCGGCAGTTGGGCAATCCATTTCGAAGTACCAAGTCCCCCCGACCATGACCACGACGTATCAACTGGCACCAGCAAGCAACGGCACCGATACTCCGCCTGAAGGCACCCGCCGCATCATCGACGGTCTGGAACGCGTTTTTTACGAGGGTTACTGGATCAAGACCTATCCGGTACCGGCCGATACGCTCGAAGCCAAGAAACGTCTGATCGAGGCCCTGACCCGACGCCTCTTCAATCACACCGAGCATGGCCTGAACATTCCCGGCACGCGCCTGAACGAAGCGCGCAACAGCTACGAAAGCGAAACCGATCCGGCCCGCAAGCGCGTCAAGGGCGCCATGCTGGCCGGCGCCCTGTTCAACCGGGCTGCCGACATCTTCCGCAAACTGGTCGAACTGCAGGCCTGCGGCATCGAAATTCTCAGCGACAACCCATTGATGCGCGAATGCGGCAGATGTCTGCTCGACGCCATGGAGCTCGGGCGCTGCGTGCTGCACCGCAGCGGCGAGGAAGGCATTGACGAGCTGTGGGGTGAACCCTTCCGCGCCTTCTCGATCCCCCTCGAGGATTTCTACGAAAGCCGCTACATCAAGATCGGCCAGACGCTGCGCGACATCGACCGGATTTCCCGGGTGATGATCGACACTTTCGGCGGCATTCCCGCCTTTGCCGACATCGAAGCCCCGCTCTGCGACCTGGCCACCGCCGCCAAGATCAAGACCGAAACCCTGCGCACCGATCGCGACATCTTCGACGTCTGGGCGCGCATGGTCACCGCCGGCGAACGCCTGGCTGAAATTGAATGGCTGTCCGGCCCGGACGCCAGCAGTACCCCCTTCACCTACAACCTCTCCGACGGCCTGCAACTGATCCGCCAGGGCCGCGACCTGATCTTCTATATTGCCCGCGCCCGCACCGCCATGCCGAAAAGCACCCGGGAATACATCGAGCGCTGCCAGAACTATCTGACGACCGGCCGCGCCCCGCTCCTGCCGGCCTACCTGCCCGTCTAAGCCGCCGCCACGACGACTCCGCCCAGGCAACGCCGCTGGGGGCCGGCAAAAAACGCCGATTTTTCGCGTTGACCGCGGGAATCGGCGGTTCCGCCCCAAGGCCCCGCCGAACCAATGCGATGGCCGCTTGCCAAGGCCTGCCGGCCCGGTGATTTTGCAGCGGCCCATCCGCCGATTGGTGCAGCGCACCACAAAATGCCCCGAGCCCGCCGGAAATCGGCAAATAGTCGTAGGAATGCCGGCCGCCGCTGGCTATCATGCTCGGCTTCCCAGAAAGTTCAGCCCATGATCACGCTCAAGAATGTCACCTTGCGCCGCAGCTCGAAAGTGCTGCTCGACAAGACTTCCGTCACCATCAACCCCGGTGAAAAGGTCGGCCTGGTCGGCCGCAACGGTGCCGGCAAGTCCACCCTGTTCGCGCTGCTTAACGGCACGCTGCACGAGGATGGCGGCGACTATTCCATTCCCAAGCAATGGCAGATGGGCCAGGTGGCGCAGGACATGCCGGAAACCGAGCAAAGCGCCACTGACTTCGTCATCGACGGCGACACCAGGCTGCTCGCCGCCCGTAACGAAGTTCACGATGCCGAAGCCAGCGACGACGGCATGCGCATGGCCGAGGCCTACATGGCGCTCAACGACGCCGGCGAACACGACGCCGAAGCGCGCGCCCAGGCCCTGATCCTCGGCCTCGGCTTCAAGGTCAGCGAGCTGCACAACCCGGTCAACAGCTTCTCCGGCGGCTGGCGGATGCGCCTGCAACTGGCCCGCGCCCTGATGTGCCCGTCCGACATCCTGCTCCTCGACGAACCGACCAATCACCTGGACTTCGACGCCCTGGTCTGGCTCGAAGCCTGGCTCAAGCGCTACCAGGGCACGCTGGTCATGATCAGCCACGACCGCGAATTCCTCGACGCCATCACCCAGGTCACGCTGCACATCGACAACGCCAAGCTGGTCCGCTACGGCGGCAACTACAGCAAGTTCGAGGACATGCGCGCCGAGCAGATGCTGCTCCAGCAGGCGACGATGGCCAAACAGGCCGAGAAGATCGCCCACCTGCAATCCTTCATCAACCGCTTCAAGGCCAAGGCCAGCAAGGCCAAGCAGGCGCAGAGCCGGGTCAAGGCACTGGAGCGCATGGAAAAGATCGCGCCGGTGCTGGCCGACGCCGAATTCACCTTCGAGTTCCAGGAACCGCAGAACCTGCCCAACCCGATGCTCTCGATGGTCGATACCGTCATCGGCTACCCGCCGCCGGAGGATGCCCCGGCCGGCACGCCGCCGACCGTCATCGTCCGCGGCATCAACCGTTCGGTGATGGCCGGCCAGCGCATCGGCATCCTCGGCGCCAACGGCCAGGGCAAATCGACGCTGGTCAAGACCATCGCCCGCGATCTCAAGGCGATCAGCGGCGAAGTCACCGAAGGCAAGGGCCTCAACATCGGCTACTTCGCGCAGCAGGAACTCGACGTGCTGCGGCCGCAGGACACGCCGCTCGAACACATGGTCCGCCTGGCCAAGGAAGCCATCGCCGCCGGGCGCAGCAACGTGCCGGGCCGCGAACAGGAACTGCGCAACTTCCTCGGCACCTTCAATTTCGGCGGCGAGATGGTCAAGCAGGCGGTCGGCACCATGAGCGGCGGCGAAAAAGCCCGGCTGGTGCTGTGCATGCTGGTCTGGCAACGCCCCAACCTGCTGCTGCTCGACGAGCCGACCAACCACCTCGACCTGTCCACACGTGAAGCGCTCAGCGTCGCCCTCAACGAATTCGAAGGCACCGTCATGCTGGTCAGCCACGACCGCGCCCTGCTGCGTGCTGTCTGCGACGAATTCTGGCTCGTCTCGCGTGGCGGCATCGCCCCATTCGACGGCGACCTCGACGATTACCAGCGTTACCTGCTCGACGAAGCCAAGCGCGCCCGCGAAGAAGCCTCGGCCGCGCAAAAGCGGGCTGCCTGAGCGGCCACTTCGCCTTAGCCACAGGCAACGACAATGACCATCACTCCCTTCCCGGCGCTGGCCTGCCCGCTCGACGGCAACCCCCTGCAGCGCAGCGGTACGACCTGGCGCTGCGCTGCCGATCATTGCTTCGACATCGCCCGCGAAGGCTACGCCAACCTGCTGCCAGTCCAGCAAAAACGCTCGCGCGATCCCGGCGACAGCAAGGAAATGGTCGCCGCCCGCCGGCGTTTTCTCAACGCCGGCCATTACCAGCCGATCGCCGCCGCTACCAGCCACGCCCTGCTTGCCGATCTGCCGCCCGGTGCCACGGCCAGCGGCCTCGACGCCGGCTGCGGCGAGGGTTACTACCTGCGCCAGCTGGCCTCTGCCGCGAGCGCCGCGGGCAAACACCTGGCCCTGCTCGGACTGGATATCTCCAAGTGGGCGGTGCTCGCCGCCGCCCGGCAGGACCGGCACCCCAACTGGGTCGTCGGCAGCAACGCCCACCTGCCGGTACTGCCCGGCACGCTCGACCGCGTGCTGTGCCTGTTCGGCTTCCCCGTCTATGCCGAATTCGCCCGCGTCCTCAAGCCGGGCGGCCAGTTGCTGCAGGTCGACGCCGGACCGGACCACCTGCGCGAACTGCGCGAAATCATCTACCCGACGCTGAAGCCGCAGCGCACTATCGACCAAGCGCTACCGGATGGCTTTGCCGCCTTGCCCGGCGAAAGCGTCCGCTTCACGCTGGAGCTCAGCGACGCCGAACAGATCGCCGACCTGCTCGCCATGACGCCGCATCTCTACCGTGCCAGCGCCGAAGGCCGGCAGAAAGCGGCGGCGCTGAGCAGGCTGTCGCTGACCGTGGACGTCAAACTTGCACGCTTTGCGCGCCAGCCGACGGATTAACCAGAGAACTCCGTTTTCGTTTCAACGGCGCAAAACGGAGTCTACCGATCGTGGCAACGGCCTGCTTCCGCTGACCAGCCGACACCGCCCGAAACCGGCGCATTAACAAGCTGTTACGAATCATTACATGGACACTGACATCCAGCGACCATGGTTCATCGTTATTTGCCTCAAGGGGCTGCGATAGCCACGGCATCGCGCAGTGTGCCGGGCATTCCGCACCCACACCGGCCATGCCAGATACAGCCTCCCACCGGCATGACAGCCCACCGAGTGAACCCGTCGGATTTGATGAGAGAACAACGCCATGACCTCAAGTAAAAACAACCTGTATCTTGGTCGCCAGCCCATTTTCGACCGGCAGCAAAATCTTGTGGCTTATGAACTGTTGTACCGTTCCGGGGATGTCGCGCAGGCCCAAGTCTCCGATAGCGCGGTTGCCACCGCTGAAGTCATCCGCCGCGGTTTCAAGCGGATCGGTATCAATACGGTGCTGGGGAAATCGGACGGATTCCTCAATGTTGACGCCGAAATGTTGTTTAGCAGGCATATCGACCTGTTACCGGGCAACCGGCTGGTCCTCGAGTTGCTCGAAACAGTGGTGATCAACGACGGCATTATTGAACGCTGTCGCGAACTCAAGCAACGGGGTTTCCGGTTGGCGCTCGATGACGTTTCCTTCTACAGCGACTGCTATGAACCGCTGTTCGAAATGGCCGACGTCATCAAAATCGACCTGCCATTGCTCGACGAAGCCGGACTGGCCGCCCTGGTCCGGCAACTGAAACCCTATGCCGGAAAACTTCTGGCGGAAAAAGTCGAAACCTGGGGTCGTTTCCAGGAATGTTGCGCCTTGGGGTTCCAGCTGTTTCAGGGATTTGTCCTTGCCCGGCCGACAGTGCTGGTTTCCTGACGTATCCGACAGTCCGGCAGCGGGAATTCAACGACACCGGTAAATTTCGTTGCCACCGCCAAATCAGCTTTGGCGGCGGGTGCGGCAATTGGCCGCAGGAAAAATGGCCAGCAAATATTAGACAAATCTAACATATCGCCTATACTTGTAAGTAACTTATTACTTACAAGCTGGCCATGCCCATCAACACCCGATGCTCCACCGAATCCCGCCAAGCTGAAATCGTCGCGATCATGGTTCGCCTGTCGGCTGAACGCAGTCCGGCCGAGATCACCACAACCGACATTGCCCAGGCCATGAAAGTGACGCAGGGCGCTCTTTTCAGGCATTTCGCGAGCAAGCAAGCCATCCGCCTGGCCGTCGTCGAATGGATAGAAGAAACACTGATCGGCGAAATATGCGCCGCCCGGAGCAATTCGCCTGACGTGCTGGCCGCGCTCAAGGCGATGTTCATGGCCCATGTCAGGTTTGCCGGGAAATATCCCGGCGCCCCGCGCCTGATCTTTGGCGAACTGCAGCAGCCCGACGACTCGCCGGTCAAACAGCGGGTCCGGCACCTCATGCAGCGCTACCGAGAAACCTTGACTGGAACGCTCGCAGCGGCCGGACAGGCCCGCCTGATCCGCGCCGATGTCGACTGCCAGGCCGCAGCCGCCTTGTTCCTGGGGGCCATTCAGGGTCTGGTGATTCAGTCCATGCTTCTGGGAACCAGCGAATCCATGGAGGAACGGGCGGCAGGTGTGCTGGCGCTCTATCTGGCCGGGCTGGGAGTCGCCGCATGACAATGCCAGGGCTGTTCAGCCGCAAGCTTGGCTTCGCCCTCTTTGGCGCGGCGCTCCTGGCTGGCCTGAGCCTGGTCATTGCCCGCTCAGGACCGCTGGCCCCCACGCAAGTCACGACCGTTCGGGCCGCAACGGGAAGTCACCAGTCTTCGCTGTTCGGGATCGGCACCGTCGAGGCGCGCCGCAGCTACGTTATCGGCCCGACCGCCGCCGGGCGGGTCAAGGCGGTCCACGTCGATGTCGATGACCACGTCAAGGCAGGGCAACTCCTGGCCGAAATCGACCCGATCGACCTTGCTGAACGGGTCCGCTCGCTGGCGGCCTCTTATGCTCGGGCACAAAGCGCGGTATCCGCGGCCGAGGCGCAGCGCAAGGATGCCCTGGCTCGCCAGGGGGTCGCCGGATTGAACGCCAGTCGCTATCAGGACCTGGGAGAAAAACGTTTCGTCAGCCCCAGTGCGGTGGAGCTAAAACGGCAGGAACTGACTTCCGCCCAGGCGGCGGTCGACTCGGCCGAGGCCAATTTGCAGGGCGCTCACCAGGAGGTCGCTCGACTCAAGGCGGACCAGGATGGCTTGCGTCAGCAGCAGCATAACCTGCGGCTTGTGGCTCCGTGCGATGGCGTCGTTACAAGCCGAGACGCCGAACCCGGTTCGACGGTGATCGCCGGCCAATCGGTGGTCAAAATTGTCGAACCCGATAGCGTCTGGCTCAAGGTCCGCCTTGACCAGGGGCGCTCGCGGGGCTTGGCCGTTGGGCAGGCAGCCGCAATTGCCTTGCGCAGCAATCCCGAGACACCCTTACCGGGCAAGCTCGTCCGAATTGAACCCGTCAGCGATAGCGTTACCGAGGAGCGCATCGCCTTGGTCGCCTTCGAGCGGAGACCGGGCACGCTCCATATCGGGGAACTGGCCGAAGTGACGGTGACGACAAACTCGAACGTAGCTGGCCTGAGACTGCCCAACGCGGCCATCAAGCATACCTCGCAAGGCACCGGGGTGTGGAAACTGGCGAGCGGCAAACCGAGCTTCGTTCCGGTCAGGCTCGGCGATCTAAGCCTGGACGGCCAGGCGCTGGTGCTGGAGGGCATCCAGTCGGGCGACGAAGTCATCGTTCATAGTGAGAAAGAATTAACGGAAGGCGGACGCATCACCGTGGTCGAACACCTCGTGGAGCGCCGGAAGTGATCAGCCTGGCCGGCCGCGACATCCTCCATTCCTGGTCGAAGTTTGTCCTGACCGGCATCGGCCTGGGTCTCTTGATTGGCGTGACATTGACCATGGCCGGGGTATACCGCGGGATGGTCGATGACGCCAAGGTATTGCTGAACAACAGCGGAGCCGACTTGTGGGTGGTGCAGCAGGACACCCTGGGTCCGTACGCGGAATCGTCCAGCCTGCACGACGATATATACCGCTCCCTGCTTGGTTTGCCCGGGGTGGCCCGGGCTGCCAATGTGACCTACCTGACCATGCAGGTCCGCATCGGCAGTTCGGATGTCCGGGCCATGGTCGTCGGTTTCGAACAGGGGCAACCCGGGGAGCCGGAATATCTGGTGGCGGGCCGTCACGTTACCCGTAACCATTACGAAGCCGTGGCAGATGTCAAAACCGGGGTTCAACTGGGCGACACCATCCGCATCCGCCGCCACGACTACCAAGTCGTCGGCCTGACGCGCCGGATGGTTTCTTCCGGGGGCGATCCGATGGTGTTTATTCCACTCAAGGATGCCCAGGAGGCGCAATTTCTCAAGGATAACGATGCCATTCTCAACGAGCGGGCGCGAACGGCGGCCAACCCGTCGCTGAACCGGCCGGGGGTGCCGGGGCTGCTGGACGCCATCCAGGCTGCGCAAACCAGCAACCGGAACGTGAATGCCGTCCTGCTCCAGGTGTTGCCGGGCATCCAGCCGGACATGGTCGCTCGCGAGGTGAAACGCTGGAAGCATTTGCAGGCCTATACCCGGGCGCAGATGGAAGAAATTCTGGTGGCCAAGCTGATTGCCACCTCCGCCAAGCAGATCGGCCTGTTTCTCGTGATTCTGGCGATGGTCAGCGCCGCCATCGTGGCTTTCATTATCTACACGCTGACCATGGGCAAGATCCGCGAGATCGCTGTCTTGAAGCTGATCGGCACACGTAATCGCACGATCGCCGGGATGATCCTCCAGCAGGCTCTCGGTCTGGGTTTCATCGGCTTTCTGGTCGGCCGGGCAGCGGCGGCGGTCTGGGCGCCATTTTTTCCGAAGTATGTCTTGCTGGAACCAGCCGATGCTTTCCGTGGATTCGCCTTGGTCATGCTCATTTGTGCCATAGCCAGTACCCTGGCAATTCGGGCCGCCCTGCGGGTGGACCCGGCGACGGCGATCGGGGGCTGAGATGGATGGCTTTGGTATCCGCATCGAGGGTCTGAGCAAGCGCTATGGCACAGGAGAAGCGGCGGTCGATGCCCTGAAAGAGGTCAACATGACCGTCGCTCCGGGCGAGGTGGTGGGTTTGATCGGTCCTTCAGGCTCCGGCAAAAGCACCCTCCTCAAGTGTTTGGGCGCTGTCATCGAGCCCAGCACCGGGAAAATGACCCTTGGCCAGGAAGTCATCTACGACAATGGCTGGAAGATGTCCGACCTCAGGGCCTTGCGGCGCGACCGGATTGGTTTTGTCTTTCAGGCCCCTTATCTGATTCCATTTCTGGATGTCACGGACAATGTGGCCTTGCTGCCCATGCTGGCCGGCCGTCCCAATGGCGAGTCCCGGCAACGGGCGCTGGCGTTGCTCGAGGCGCTCGATGTCGCTCATCGTGCAAGCGCCCGCCCCTCGCTGCTGTCCGGCGGGGAGCAGCAGCGCGTGGCGATTGCCAGGGCCCTGGCCAACCAGCCGCCGGTCATCCTGGCCGATGAGCCGACCGCACCGCTGGATAGCGAACGCGCATTAAGTGTGGTGCGCATCCTTCACCGGATGGCAGAGCAATACAATACCGCCATCATCGTGGTGACCCATGATGAGAAAATCATTCCGACCTTCAAGCGGATTTACCATATTCGAGATGGCCGAACCTTTGAGGAAGCAGGTCAAGGGAAAAACCGATAGCGGTCACCCTGCGCCCCGGGCCAACCGGGGATGGAACCGGGCGATCCCGTCCAGCAACGGCAATCGCCCGCATTCCGCTACCCCCGCCTCCATCCGCCCAATTTTTGACCGAGCCGCCCGCATGCCCCCTGCCCCCAGCATCCCGCCCGACGAAATCGAAATCACCGCCATCCGCGCCCAAGGCGCCGGGGGGCAGAACGTCAACAAGGTGTCGAATGCCGTCCATCTGCGTTTTGACATCAGGGCCTCGTCGCTGCCCGAGGATATCCGCGAAAGGCTGCTCAGGCTGGGCGACCAGCGAATCAGCAAGGAAGGAGTAGTGGTCATCAAGGCCCAGGAATTCCGCAGCCTGGAGAAGAACCGCGCCGAAGCGTTGCGCCGGCTGGAACTGCTGGTCGCCAGCGTGGCCACCACCGCCCGCCAACGCCGGCCGACCAAGCCGACGCACGGTTCGGTCAAACGGCGGCTGGAGCAGAAAGGCCGGCGAGCGGCGATCAAGGCCGGGCGGCGGTCTACCGGCGATTGATTTTGGCCGTTTTGCGGCGTCGACCGTAGCCCCCCAGCTTCAGGCCGCCAAATCAAACCGCCGGGGCAGCGGCCTGATTTGCGAGAATGGCGCCGTCCGGACAAACCACGGGGCGGCTGCCGCTCCAGTTGCGTACCGGATTGGCGAAACCCGCCCCGAAAAACATTGCCGATCCGCCCGCCAACAAGCATTCATGGCCGGACGAACCGGGATTGACTCAAGCCTCAATCAGGAGAGGTCGCGAAAATGCCAAGCATTTTCTTCCACTCTTGTTGATTGCGCTCCATCGTCATGTCGGCATCCGAGCGCACCGGACCCTGGGCGCCGCGTTCGCCCGACATCGGCGTGAACTGCTGTGTGCCATGGAATTGACGCAGCGATGCGTAAATATCACCGGACGCCGGCTGCACGCCAGTTGCTTCACTTTCCCGGATTGGCCCCTGGGCGCCGAGCGTCGTCAGGCTATCTTCGTGGAATGTGCGCAAACTATCGTAAATATTGCCGCCTGCCGCACCAACATTGCTGATACCGAGGCTGACCAGCGCCAGCAAACCGATACCCGAACTCATCAACATCTTTTTGGTCATGATATTCTCCTCACGTTAGGGTCCTCCCTTAAACCGCTTGGTATATCACTCACTTTCCCGGCCACTGGCTCGGAGCAAAGTCACATCACCCGCCAACCTGTCGAACAGGTCATTCGGTATTGCATCTCATTACGGAATGCATGCGGTATTGACCCGCAGAAATCCCGAAAGTTCGTGACTTACCGCGTCAAGCCGATTTTAAATTCGGCCTCCGCGGGCGCCGCCGAGACGGCCGCCGAATCCCTGAGCGAAGCCAGTCTTCCGACGCCCGTATTGGCATCGCTCGCCAGCAAGCCGAGCACGCTGGCGATGAAATGCTTGTGCTCCACCGGTGCATTCCGATACCAGTGCTGCAGGAAATCGTCGAAATTGCTCCGTGCATCGGCCGGATCGAGGTTCAGGTAGCTCAGCGCATCCCAATTCTGCGGATTGTTCTGCAGAAACAGCGGCAGCAGCAGGTTGGCCACGACCTCATTCTTCTCCCGCAGATAGGGATTCTGTCGCAACGCTTCCTCGTTGTCCTTCAGCCAGTCGGCCAAGGGCGTATGCGCCGGCAGCTGGCGATGCCCTTCGGCCACCAGATGCTCGAAGAAACGACGGAGATTCTTGGATTCGTCCACCCCGACGACCGGCGGCGCCGACTTTTCCCAGGTCACTGCCAGACTTTGCAGCGTATAGAGCGACGCGGTTTCGCACAGCGTCTCCTCAAACCATTGGTTGTATTTGGTGGTGTCAGCCCCGAGGTTTTCTTCGTAATTGGACAGGATATGGCACAACTCATGGGCGAACTCATAAACATAGAGATGCCAGTTCTGCCCTTTGGCGTGGAGATGCACCCGATATTCCCCGTTCGGCCCGCGATCATATAGGGCGACCGGATTGCCGTCGGTATGGGCGACGACGATCGGCGCGGTCAGTTTCTTTGGCAAGCGGGTCAATAATTCATCGGCCACCGCATAAAGCACGGCTTCGATGTTATCGCTTCGCGCCGTTCCCCAGCCGCCATCCTCAACCTTGATTTTGAGACCCATTTTCCGACTATCGGCAATGGTCGTTCCATCCATCGCCGGGGCTGGCCGGGTATCGGCATGCGCTATCGACCAGAACACCGATGCCAGGACCAGCGGCAAGCGAATTTGCCGATTGACCCAGGCTCTCGGTGTTCCCTTGCGCCGTTCAGGTTTCTTGGTCATCAGCCGTCTCCCGAGCGCAGAACAGATGATTATGGCCAGCCGGCCGCACCGCGCGACCGCAGGCCTAACTCCAGAAAATTAGACCGGAAACAGACCCAGAGTTCCGACGCAGCACCACCTCAGACCGGCAGCGCAATGGTAAATACGGTGCCGCGCGCATCGGAACGGACGGCGACCCGGCCGCCGTGCGCGAGGACGATGGAGCGGACAATGGCCAGCCCCAGTCCGCTACCGTCGCCGCCCTGGTCGGCCCGGATGAAGCGCTCGAAAATCGTCGGCAGTACCGCCGTTGGAATGGGCACCCCGGTGTTGGCCACCGTGATTACGGCCAGCCCGTCCTCCCGCCCGACGCCAAGTCCGACGCGCCCACCGGCCGGCGTGTGCCGAATGGCATTGGCCAGCAGGTTGCCGATCGCCCGTTCGAGCATCAGGCGATCCCCCTGAACGACCAGGTTTTCGCCGGACAGCTCGAGGCTGATCTCCTCGGCCAGGATGCCGTAGTAATCGGCCAGTCGCCGGCAGAGGTCGAGTACGGGCACCGCCTCCTTGTGCGGCACGAGCAGCCCGTGATCGGCCTTGGCCAGGAACAGCATGTCGGCGATGATCCGCGACAGGCGTTCGTATTCCTCCAGGTTGGAGGCCAGCAGCTCACGGTATTCGTCGGCATCGCGCGCCTTGCCGAGCGAGACTTCGGCCTGCATGCGCAGGCTGTGGATCGGCGTGCGCAGTTCATGGGCCAGATCGGCCGAGAAATCGGACAGCCGCTTGAACGACTCTTCCAGCCGGCCGAGCATGTCATTGAAGGCCTTGACCAGATCGGCCAGTTCCGGCGGCACGCCCTGCTCCGGAATGCGCTCGGCCAGTTGCCCGGCCGAAATGCGGCCGGCGGCGCCAGCGATGTCACGCACCGGATGCAGGCCATGACGAACGACCAGGGCGCCGACGATGGCGGTCAGCAGCGCCGCTGCCACAATGGCCAGCCAGAAGTCATGCCGCAGTTGATCGAGGAACTCGGTATGGTGGCGAATGTCACGGGCGACGACAACATGCGCGCTGCCGCCCCAGACGGTGTCCATGTCGGCCGCCGCCACCCGGTACTCGGCGCCACCGATGGCCAGGCGGGTCGGCACCCGCCCCAGCGCGACCTGGGCGGCAGCCAGCGGCCCGGCGCTATCGGAGTTCGGCCATCTGAAAATTGCCCCTTTTTTACCGTCGACCGTCACCATGATGCCATGCTCGCCAATCAAGGCATCGCCGAGGCGGGCCGCGAAGGCCTCTGGCGATTGCTCCCGGGCGCCGACATGGCCGATCAGCGCCAGTTTGCCGAACAGCTCATGGGTGTCGAGTTCGGCCATGTGGGCATCGGCGGCGCTGCTGAAGTAGAGGCCGAGAGCGGCAAAAACGACCGTGGCCAGCAGGGCGAAGGCCAGGGACAGGCGCAGGGTGATCGAATGCCGCCAGCCGGCCACGATCAACGGATTTCCATGACGTAGCCCATGCCGCGCAGGGTATGGATCAGGCGGGGCGAGAAGTGTTCATCGACCTTGGCGCGCAGGCGGCGGATGGCCACCTCGACGACATTGGTGTCGGACTCGAAATTCATGTCCCAGACCTGCGAGGCGATGAAGCTGCGGGCCAGTACCTCGCCGGGGCGGCGCAGGAAGAGTTCGAGCAGCGCGAACTCCTTGGCGGTCAGGTCGATGCGCTGGCCCGCCCGGGTCGCCCGGCGCTTCAGCACATCGAGTTCGAGATCGGCCAGCACCAGACGCTCGGCCTCCTTGGCCCGGCCCCGGCGGAGCAGCGTGCGGACGCGGGCAAGCAATTCGGAAAAGGCGAAGGGCTTGACCAGATAATCGTCGGCCCCGAGTTCCAGCCCCTTGACCCGGTCCTCGACCTGGTCGCGGGCCGTCAGGAAGAGCACCGGCAGATCGCGTCCGGCGGCGCGCAGGGCCTTCAGCACCTGCCAGCCGTCCAGCCCGGGCAGATTGACATCGAGGATCAGCAGGTCGTAGTCGCCAACCAGTCCCTCGTGCATGCCGTCCAGCCCGTTGCGCGCCAGATCGGCTGCAAAGCCGGCCTCGCCGAGGCCCTGCTTGAGATAGTCGCCTGTCTTTGCTTCGTCTTCGACAATGAGGATTTTCATGGCGGCATTTTGCCCGAGCGGTTGAAAAACCGACAGAAAAAGACGAATATGCCGCCCCTTTGCCGATCGTCGCAGCCGTCCGCCGGAAGCACCGGCAGCGATCGGACAGCATTTTTCCAGCGGAATCCCCATGACCTTCAAAGACAGTGCTTCGCAATTCCAGCTCGTCGAACTCGCGACGATCGACGCGGATGCCGGACACGCCCGGCAGAACATCGACGAAAGCAGCCTCAAGGGCCTGGTCAACTCGATCCGGAAAATGGGCATCATCCATCCCCTCGTCGTCCGTCCGGCCAATGTAGCCGGTCGCTACACGGTCATCGTCGGCGAGCGTCGCCGGCAGGCCGCCCTGCTCGCCGGGGAAACAACCGTGCCGGTCATCATCCGCAGCTGCACAGCCGACGACACCCTTGAGGTGCAGGTTTTCGAGAACATCGGCCTCGGCGTCCGCGCCGCCCTCGAGCCGCGCGACATGGCCAACGCCCTTCAGACCGTCGCCGAGCGATTTGCGACACCCGAAGAAGCTGCCCGGCATTTCGATCGGCCGCCGACCTGGCTGAACCAGGCGACCGCGGCCGCCAAGCTCTCCGAGAAAGTGACAGCCCTGCTCGAGGCGGGAAAAATCTCCAGCGCCAGTACCGCCGTCCAGCTCGAAAAACTGAGCAAGAAAAACGAGGCCAAGGCGGAATCGCTGATCGACCAGATCGAACAACTGCCGGAAGGCGAAAAGGTCTCCAAGAAGATCGTCGATCACGCCCTCTCCGCCGAAAGCAGTCGCCGCAAGAAGAACGACGAGCCCGGCGCCGCCGAGCCGGCGCCCGAGGGCCCCCCGGCCAACCCGGAGCCTGCCAACAGCGCCGCCGTCGCGCTCCCCGGTGACGAGGCGTCGCCCCCGGCGGCTCCCGCCGCCTTGCGTCGTCGGGTCAACCCCGGCAAGGTCAGACAGGTCGCCGAGCTCCTCGGCCTGAGCGATGGCGATGAAGAGGAGATTCTGGTCCGCCTGATCGACGAATTTCTGGCGATGAAACAGGCTTAAACTGTGCCGATGACCGCGCTCGGCCAACTCCACCTAGAAATCGACACTCGCGTCCGGAACATCCGGGAGGGCCGCCCCGACTGGCTGTGCGGCAAGGGTTGCGATAGTTGTTGCCGGCGCCTCGCCGAGGTGCCACAGCTGACGGCGGCAGAATGGGCTTTGCTCCAGGAAGGCCTGGCCGCCCTGGCGCCGGAGCATCTGGCGGCCATCCGTCGGGAGGTGGCGGCCTTGGCCGCTGAGGCCGGACGCCCCGTCGTCTGCCCACTACTCGACCACAGCACCGGCGCCTGCCCGGTCTATGCCCAGCGTCCGGTAGCCTGCCGCAGCTACGGCTTCTATGTGCAGCGCGATCAGGGGCTGTATTGCCACGCCATCGAAAGCCGCGTCGCCGATGGCGCCCTGGCCGACGTGGTCTGGGGCAATCATGACGCCATCGATCAGCAGCTGGCCGGCCTGGGCGAAAGCCGCCCCCTGACCGAATGGTTCGCGCGCTGGCCGGACCAGCGATCCAGGGCCGAAGCGCCGGCAACGCCCGGATCGGCGCAGCTGGCCGCCGACGCTTCCGGCCGGCCGGAAGCGATCTAGACCGTTCGCATCGTCGCCTTGTCCCTCGCCTGACGGGCCCGGATTTCCGATGCCCGGTTCACTTCTGCCCCGGGTTTTTGCATCAGGGTCACCAGCGCGGCGGTCAATGCGGTCAGGCTCCAAAACATGAAGAAGCCACCGGAATAAATGACCGTTGGACTCCATGACACTGGCTCACCAAACAGGTAAAGCTGCTGCGGGTCGATAAGCGCAAAAAAGGCGGTTTCCCCCAGGGCGGCGGTGAAGAAGGACAGCCAGAGCGAATTCATCCATTTCGACATGCGGGTCTCCCATGGCGGCTGATCAAGAAATGATCGAAGAGGGCCGGAGGACAGATTTCCGGCCCTGTTTCGACCGCTACCGTGACCAAAGTTCCGGCCGCGACCTTGAATCACCCCCACCCGCCGATCGCCTGAAGCGTTGCGACAGATTCTGCCGGCCCGCGTTAGCGGATGACCAACTGCTCACCTTCCCGGAGAACCGGCATGGCGAATTGGAAAAGATCGGCGTGGGCGGCAATGTCGAGATCGGCGCCAGGCAGATTTGGCCAGGTGCCGGCCGCGAAGCGTCGCCCGAAATCCGATGCCCGCACCCGCCGGGCGAACACTTCGGGGGCGGCCGGATCGCCGCGCAACAGGGCTTCGATGTAGTCGGCGCAGGCGATGTCCTCGTCGCCATCACGATCGACCCATTCGCCGGTGATGACCAAGCAAACTTCCTCGGCCCCGTCGGCCCGGATCGCCTCGGCGGTCGCCCGCGCGCAAACCAGGCTGGCCGCATAGAGCCGCCGCGCGCCGCGAAACCGTTGCAGGCCGCGCACACCAGCCGCCGTGCTGATCACGACGCTCTTCCCGGCCAGATCGGCCTGCATCAAACGCGAAGGCGAGTTGCCAAAATCGAACCCGGGCGCCGGATCGCCGCCCACCACGGCCCCTACCGACACCGCCTGTCGCATCCCGCCCAGCAGGGTCATCGCCGCAGCAATGCCTGCCACCGGATAAACGGCTGACGCCCCCCTGGCCAGCACCACCGCCGCTGTCGTGAAAGACCGCAAAACGTCGATCACCACAACCGTATCAACGGGCCGCGGTTGATTTTGCAAACGGTTCAGGAAGAGGCGGGAGAATTTCATGATCGATGGCAACAGCCGCTACAGGCAGATTCCGGCACGATTTCAGGCTTCGGCACACTTCAAAAATAGCCACCCGGCGCCATGACGGCAACAATTTCCGCAGGCGGTCGCCAAAACCGGCCAGGCAGGCATCGCCTCCCGAGCAGCCTGACGACGGTTGATGGCGTCAACGATCCCGTCGCCCATCGGTAGCGCCCCCCGGCCCGCCGGATTCATTCGCCCTGGACGGCTTGCGCCTGGCCGGACAGCCGGGCCAGGGCTTCCAGGGTCGCCGGTTCGCCGCGAACGCGGAAGAAAGCGCCATCTTCGTCGGCACGTTCTTCCAGCACCTGGCAGCTGGCGTAGATATCCTTGCGCAGCTGCTGGACCGACCAGGGGAGGAACAGTTCAGCCTCGACCAGGCCCTGCTGAAAGAAGGCAATGATCGCCAGGCGCAGCCGGGCGACATCTTGCGGCCGGCGGGCGCTCATCACGATGCAATCCGGGTACTGTGCCCGCAAGCTTGCTTCGCACTCGGCCTGCGCCGCTTCATCGCCGACGTGGTCGATCTTGTTGAAGATGCGCAGGCGGGGCAGGACATCGGCGCCGATTTCGGCCAGCACGTGGTCGGTGACTTCGAGCTGGCGTTCGAAACCGGGATCGCTGGCGTCGATGACGTGGAGCAGCAGGCCGGCGTCGAGGGCCTCGTCGAGCGTCGATTTGAAAGAGGCGACGAGGCCGTGCGGCAGGTTCTTGATGAAGCCGACGGTATCGCTGACCAGCACCCGCGGCACGCTTTCCGGGTGGAGCGTGCGGACGGTGGTGTCGAGCGTCGCGAACAGCTTGTTGGCGACCAACACCTCGCTGCCGGTCAGCGCCCGCATCAGCGTGGACTTGCCGGCATTGGTGTAGCCGACCAGGGCGACGCTGGCCAGCCCCTGGCGTTCGTGGCGGCGGGCGCGCTGGGTCTGGCGCTCGGCGTCCATGGCGACGATTTCGAGTTGCAGTTCGGCGATCCGGTCGCGGATCTTGCGACGGTCGAGTTCGGTGTGCGATTCACCGGCCCCGCGGCCGCCGACGCCGCTGCGCTGGCGGCCCTGCGGCCCGGCCAGCTTGGCCGCTTCGCGCAGGCGCGGCGCCATGTAGCCGAGGCGGGCGATTTCGACCTGCGCCTTGGCGGCCCGCGAGCGGGCGTTGTTGTGGAAGATTTCGAGGATGACCATGGTGCGGTCCATGACGCCGCAGCCGGTTTCCTTTTCGAGGTTGCGCGCTTGTGATGGCGAAATCTCGTGGTCGACAAGGATGGCGTCGATCTCGCACTCGGCTTCGTGGTTCACGTAGTGTTCGATTTCCTGCCGCTTGCCGATCCCGAGGTAGCCGGTCGCATCAAAGCCGGCCCGCTTCTGGATGAAGGTGCGGACCACCGTGTAACCCAGCGTTTTGGCCAATTCGCGCAGCTCGGCCAGCGAGGCTTCGAATTCGAGATCGCTGACGTGCGGCAACTGGACGGACGCCGCGACGGCGTAGACGGGCTTCTCTTTGACTTCTGCAGACATTCCGGGACGGCTTCTTTCTATGGACAAAGGCGAATAGTACCCGGCAATGCGTTCCATGCCGGCATTCGGCCACAGCCAGGCATGCAGATCGCTGCGCGGCAGATTACAAAATTGTAATTTTGGCGTCAGGCGCCGGTCGACCGTAGTACTCGACAATGCAGGCATTCGTTCAGCCGAGGAAATCCCATGCGCCTGCTTCTTTCCCTGTTTCTTGCCGTCAGCCTGCCGGCCTTCGCCCAGCACGAGCATCATGCCAGCCCGCCGGCTGCCGCCCAGGCGGCGCCGCTGACCGATGGCACGGTCAGGAAGGTCGACAAGGCGGCTGGTGAAATCGTCATCCAGCATGGCCAGCTCGACAGCATCGGCATGCCACCGATGACCATGGCCTTCGGCGTCGCCGACCGGGCCTGGCTGAACCTGCTGAAAGCCGGCGACAAGATTCGCTTCGCGGCGGCGATTAAAGGCGGCAATGCCATCGTCAGCCGCTACGAAATCGCCAAGTAAGACAGATCGCCGACGCCGGAAATAGTCCCCAACGGGCACCCGGCCACCATTCATTGTCCGCTGGCGCTGGCCGTCATCCCGGCCATCTATGCCCTGCTGATGCAGGGGCGGATGGAAAAACAGCCCACCGACTGAACCGCCGGCGGGAAAGGCATTCGATCCGCCTTTCCCGCCGCACGGGATTCCGCTTCAAGCAAGGCCAGCCTCAGGCGGGCGCGTTGCCCTTGTCGGCCGGCCGCCAGCCGCCGCCCAGCGCCTTGAACAGGCCGACCGCCGAATCGAGGCGAGCCTGCCGGGCAGCGATGGACGCCAGTTGGGAATCCTGCAGCGTCCGCTGGGCATCGAGCACTTCCAGATAGCCCACCTGTCCGGCTTCGTAGCGCAGCTGGGAAAGCGCCAGCGCCTTCGTCGCGCGGTCGACGCGAATGGCCTGGGCGCTCTCGCCCTCGGCGTTTTCCCGCAGGTTGACCAGCGCATCGCGGACTTCCTTGTAGGCCGTCTGCAAGGCATTCTGCCAGGCGATCAGCGATTGCTCGTTGACGGCCTTGGCCTGGTCGACGCGGGCCGAAGTGCGGCCAAAGTCGAGGATGGGCATCAAGGCGGCGAGGCCGAGCGACCAGGTGCCCGAACCGGCGCTGAACAGATCGGAAAGCGTCTTGCTTTCGCTGCCGATGCTGCCGGTCAGCGTGAACTTGGGAAAATAACCGGCCTTGGCAATGCCGATACCGGCGTTGGCGGCCACCAGTTCCTGCTCGGCGCGCAGGACATCGGGCCGGGCTTCGATCAGGTCGGCCGGCAGTCCGGCCGGTGGCTGCGGCGGTAGGGGCAGCTGGCGCAAGTCGCCGGCGGCGATCTTCAGCGCCGGATTGCCGGTCAACAACGCCAGCTGGTGTTCGGCCAGGGCGCGCAGACGGCGTTGTTCGGCCAGTTGCGCCTGGGCGGTGGCGAGCAGACCTTCGGCCTGGTAAGTGTCGAGTGGTGAAATCAGGCCGGCATCGAGCCGCGTCTGTACCAGTTTCAGGCTTTCCTGGCGGCTTTGCAGCGTGGCGCTGG
This sequence comes from uncultured Pseudomonadota bacterium, assembly GCA_946479855.1. The sequence continues at coordinate 15,025 of CAMLHL010000024.1, read as the reverse complement.
TGACGACGAGTTGCGCATCGTAAGCGCGCAGGGCGAGATAGTTGCTGGCGACCAGTCCGGCCACGCTGAGCCGGATGGCGTCGCGCGAGTAGCGGCTGGCCAGCATGCTGGCCTGGGCAGCCTCGTTGGCACGGCGGATACGGCCCCAGACATCGAGTTCGAACGAGGTGCTCAGCGCCGCGCTGCGGGAATGGCGCAAGCGCGGCTGGGTACTGGTGAAGGTCGAGGTCTTGCTGCTCGCCTTGCTGTTGCTGGTCGCCGCCGCCCCGTCGATTTCCGGGAAGAAGGAGGCGCCAGCCTCGCGGGCGACGGCATCGGCCTGTTCGACACGGGCGACAGCCTGGCGCAGGTCGGCGTTGTTCTGCAGGGCCTGCTCGACCAGGTCACTGAGCGTCGCATCGTCGAACAGCGTCCACCAGTTGGGGGCGATGGCCGGATTGGGGGCGATGCTGACCGATTCGGCCGGCTGGCTCTCGGCGAACAGGCTGGGCAGCAGGTTTGCCGGCCGCAGGTAGTCGGGACCGATGGCGCAGCCGCTCAGGGCCAGCGCCAGCGCCAGCGGCGTCAGGCGGGAAAGGACGGGGGACATCATGCTTGCTCCTCCTCGTTCACGTCGAGGTGCCGGGGGTCGATCTGCTTGCCGCGCTCCAGCCACTTGAAGAACAGCGGCACGAACAGCGTGGCGATGAAGGTGGCGGCCAGCATGCCGCCGAAAACGCCGGTACCCATCGACTGGCGGGCGCCGGCGCCGGCGCCGGTCGCCTTGACCAGCGGGAAGACGCCGAGCACGAAGGCCAGCGAGGTCATAATGATCGGCCGCAGGCGCAGACGGGCCGCTTCGACGGCCGCCTCGGCGGCGGTCATGCCCTCGCCGTACTTCTGGGCGGCGAATTCGACGATCAGGATGGCGTTTTTCGACGCCAGGCCGATCAGCACGACGAGACCAATCTGGAAGTAGATGTCGTTCGGCATGCCACGCACCCAGATCGCCGTCAGCGCGCCCATCAGCGCGAAGGGCACGGCCATCACGACGGCGATCGGCAGCGACCACTTCTCGTACTGGGCGGCGAGGATCAGGAAGACCATGATGATGGCGAAGCCGAAGGCCTGCAGCGAGGAGCCGGAACTGCGCTTTTCCTGGAAGACCTGGCCGGTCCAGGCGATGCTGTAGCCGTCGGGTAGCGTCGCGGCGGCGACTTCCTCGACGATCTTGATCGCGTCGCCCGAGCTGACGCCCGGTTTCGAGTCGCCCATCACCTTGGCGGCGATGAAGCCGTTGAAGCGCTCGATCTGCTCCGGACCGACGATGCTCTGCACGCGGCTGACCGCCGACAGCGGAATCATCGCGTTGGTCGTCGTGCTGCGCACGTAGACCTTGCCGATGTCGTCGGCCTTCATCCGGTAATTGGCCTCGGCCTGCAACTGCACGCGATAGACGCGGCCGGCCTTGTTGAAGTCATTGACGTAGAGCGCCCCCATCGTGCTTTGCAGCGTCGAGTAGATGTCGGCGACCGGGATGCCGAGCGCCAGCGCCTTCTGCTCGTCGACCTCGACGAACAGTTGCGGCACGGTCGGCCGGAAGAAGGTCGAGATGCGGGTGAATTCCGGATGCTTCTGCAGCTCGGCGATGAAACCCTGGGTGACCTCGTTGAGCTTGCGCGGGTCGCCGTCCACCTTGTTCTGGACATAGACCTCGAAGCCGCCAGCGGTGCCCAGGCCGCGGATCGGCGGCGGGTTGAAGACGAGGCCGAGGCCGTCCGGCTGCATCATGCCGAAGCCCATGAACTTGCCGGCCAGATCCTGCGCCTTGCCTTCGCGTTCCGACCAGTCCTTCAAGGGGATGAAGATGGTGCCGGCGTTCGGCTTGTTGCCGCCGCCGATCAGGTCGAAGCCGGAAACGATGAAGGTGTGGGCCACCGCCTCGTCCTTGGCGAACATCTGGCGCATGCTCTCGCCGGTCTTCTCGGTGCGCTTCAGCGTCGCGCCGTCGGGCAGGATCAGCGCCGAGATCAGGTAGCCCTGGTCTTCGGCCGGCACGAAGCCGCTCGGGATGATGCGGAAGAATGCTACGGTCGCCCCGATAATCAGGGCAAAAACCAAAGCGCCGATGATGCCGTGCTTGAGCGTCAGGCCGACGGTGTTGGTATAGGTTTGGGTCAGGCGCTCGAACATCCGGTTGAACGGGGCGAACCACTTGTTCTCGGTGTGCTGCGCCTTGAGCAGCAGCGCGCAGAGCGCCGGCGTCAGGGTCAGCGCAACGACGCCGGAAAGCACCACGGCAACAGCGACGGTGACGGCGAACTGCTTGTACAGCTGGCCGGCGATGCCGCCGAGGAAGGCAACCGGGATGAACACCGCGCAGAGCACCAGCACGATGGCGATCAGCGCGCCGGTCACCTGGTGCATGGCCTTGATCGCCGCCTGCTTGGGCGACAGCTTTTCCTCGGCCATCAGGCGCTCGACGTTCTCCAGCACGACGATGGCGTCGTCGACGACGATACCGATGGCCAGCACCATGGCGAACAGCGTCAGCATGTTGATCGAGAAACCGAACAGCCAGAGACCGGCGAAGGAGCCGATCAGCGAGATCGGCACGGCGATCATCGGGATCAGCGTGGCGCGCCAGCTCTGCAGGAAGATGAAGACGACGGCCAGCACCAGCAGCATGGCCTCGACCAGCGTATGGACGACTTCCTTGATCGAGGCCGAGACGAAGCGCGTCGTGTCGTAGGGAATGACGTAGTCCATGCCCTGCGGGAAACGCTGCTTCAGTTCGTCCATCTTGGTACGGACGGACGCCGCCGTTTCCAGCGCGTTGGCGCCGGTCTGCAGGAAGATGCCCATGGCGATGGTCGGCTGGCCGTCCAGCGTCACGCGCTGGTCGTAGTTGTAGGCGCCGAGTTCGATGCGGGCGATGTCCTTGAGGCGCAACAGGCCGCCCGGGCCGCTGGCACGGATGACGATGTTGCCGAATTCTTCTTCGCTGAGCAGGCGGCCCTTGGCGGTCACCGTGTAGACCAGTTGCTGGTCGTCCGGCGCCGGCTCCTGGCCGATCTTGCCGGCGGCGTTCTGGGCATTCTGGGCGGCGATGGCGGCGGCCACCTCGTTGGTCGTCACGCCAAGCTGGGCCATGCGGTCCGGCTTCAGCCAGATGCGCATCGAGTAGTCCTGGGCGCCGAAGATGGTGACGTCGCCGACGCCCTTGATCCGCTTCAGTTCGTCGGCGATGTTCAGGCTGGCGTAGTTGGACAGGAACAGCGTGCTGTACTTGCCCCCTTCCGACTTCAGCGCGACGACATTCAGGATGTCGTTCGAACGCTTCTGGACGATCACCCCGTTGGTCCGCACGGCGGCCGGCAGGCGCGGCTCGGCGGCCTTGACCCGGTTATTGACGTTCACCGAAGCGATGTCGGCGTTGGTGCCGACCTCGAAGGTTGCGGTAATGGTCACCGTGCCGTTGGCAGTCGCCGAGGAATTGAAATACAGCATGTTCTCGACGCCGTTCAACTGCTCCTCGATCGGCGCGGCGACGGTCTTGGCCAGCGTTTCAGCCGAGGCACCCGGGTAGGTGGCGGTGATCAGCACGGTCGGCGGCGCGATTTCCGGGTACTGCGCGATGGGCAGTACCCGCGAAGCCACCAGGCCGGCAATGACGATGATGATCGAGATGACCGACGCGAAGATCGGTCGGTTGATGAAGAACTTGGCCATGACGGTTTCCTAGCCCTTCTGCGCGGCGCCAGAGGCCTGTTCGGCGCCGGGAACGGCCGGCGGATGCGGCTCGACCGGCACACCGGGGCGCAGCTTGATCAGGTTGTCGACAATCACCTTGTCGCCGGCGTTGAGGCCGCCAAGGATGACCCAGTCCTTGCCGTACCACTCGCCGGCCTTGACCGGGCGCGGCGCGACCTTGTTCTCGGCGCCGACGGTCATCACCAGCGTACCCTGCTCGGTTTGCAGCACCGCCGATTGCGGCACCAGGAAAGCGCCGTCGCGCTCGCCGGTCAGCAGGCGGACCCGGACGAACTGGCCGGGCAGCAACAGGCCATCGGGATTGTCGAACTCGGCGCGCAGCTGCTGGGTGCCCAGCGTGGTATCGATATTGGTGGCGAGGAAATTCAGTTTCCCCGGCTTGTCGTATTTCTGGCCGTTGCCCATGACCAGTTCGACGCCCTTGACGTCCTTGCCCGTGACGCGGCCGCCCGAGAATTTGGCCAGGTCGCTTTCGCCGAGGCTAAAGCGGACCCAGATCGGATTGGTCTGGTAGATCGAGGTCAACAGGCTGTCGGCGGTCGAAACCAGGTTGCCGTCCGACTTGACGGCCCGCCCGGTGGTACCGGCGACCGGCGCATTCACGGTGGTCCACGACAAGTTCAGCTCGGCCTGGCGCAAGGTGGCCTGGGCCATGGCGTTGGCCGAAACGGCGTCGTCGTAGTCTTTCTGGGCGATCGCCTTGGCTTCGGCCAGGCCTTTCAGGCGACCAGCCTCGCGAGCAGTCTGCTCGGCCTTGGCCTTGGCCTCGGCGAGCGCGATCTCATAGGGCGCGCGGTCGATCTGGAACAGCGGCTGGCCGGACTTCACGGTCTCGCCTTCCTGGTACAGGCGCTTGACCAGGATGCCGCCGACACGGGCGCGCACCTCGGTTTCGCGGGCACCTTCGGTCTGCGCCATAATCTCGATGCTGGTCGGCACCTTCTGCGGCTGCATCTCGATGGCCGTCACCGGCATCGGCCCCATCTTGGGGGGGCCGCCAGCCGTTTTGTCGCCGGAACAGCCGGCGACGAACAGTGCGCTGATCAGCGCCGAGCCGACGAAAGGCAGCGCCTTGCGCAGAACGTTTGGAATTGGGGTCACGCCGATTCTCCTTGATTATTTTTGCCCGCTCAATTATAAACATCCATGAATGTATGTAAATGCCTTTCTGTATCGATTTTGTTGAAGCGACAGAAAGCAACGACGGAAGTTCGTCGAGGGAGAAAACGTGGTCAGAAAAACCAAGGAAGAAGCGGGACAAACCCGCAAGGACATCATCGAGGCGGCACGCAAGGTGTTCCATGAGTGCGGCGTCAGCCGGTCAACGCTGGAGCGTATCGCCAAGACCGCCGGCGTCACCCGCGGCGCGGTTTACTGGCATTTCAAGGACAAGGCCGAATTGTTCTTCGCCATGCGCGAGGATGTTTTCGCACCGATGATCGAGCGCACGGACTCCTTTCTGTTTTCCGACGCCTATGCGAATCCGCTCGACGCCATCGAGGCGTCGGTCAGCGAATTCTTTCGCGTCCTTGAAGACTGTTCGGTCGTGCGGGAAGTTTTCGAAATCATGATTTCCCGCTGCGAATACGTCGACGAATTCGCCAGCGTGGAAGAAGAAATCGGCCAGCCGGCGCAGAGGTTTCTCGCCAAGATCGAGCGCGTCTACCAGCAGGCAGCGGCCAAGGGCAGGTTGCGGGCCGGACTCGACCCCCTGGCCGCAGCCCGCGATACTTGGGCTTTTACCAGCGGCCTGCTGCATTTGCTGCTCAGTTGCCAGAAAGGCACCGACCTCGGCAGGCAGGTTCCGGCCATGATTTCGGCCCACATCGCCTTGCGCCGGGCCGATTAAGCCCCCCTGCCTTGCTGCTGCGGCCGTTGTAGCCGTGACCGATCAGCGTCAGTGCCGAGTAGCAAGCCATCGAGCCATTGCCGGAACATCAAGCGGCGACTATATTTGAGTATGTAAGTGATTGGGCTGAAATGCCGATTTTCAATTCGAGTCGGATATTCGCTCGAAAACGGAGGATGAGATGAGCTTGCCGCAATACTCCGCCGATCGCTGGGCGAAATCCTTGTTTCTCAAACGTCGCCAGAGACGCAGGTTGCGGGTGGATAATCGCCTCCCCCCCTACCTAACGGAGGAAGGTCTGGTTTTGGTAGATCGCCGCTCCCATCATGAGCGGCGTAATTCAGCCCCGGCCAATCCATGATCCGCCCGGTAACTTAAGCCGGGTACAGCATCCGCCGAGACGGCGGTTCGCTGCCGCTGCAAAACCATGAAGACGGGTCAGCGCGCCAGCCAAATGCGGTGAGATGGCCGAGCCGCCAAGAGCAGGCACCGTATCTGCCAAGGCTGCGAACAGGCGGACAAAGGGCCCGGTTATATCGCCCAGAAAACACCGCTCCACCCAGCCGATCCGATGCCGGCAACACCCAGCACAGACCAGGCCGGTCGCGACGGCAAGAAACACCGCTATCACCAGGTGTTTTATTGATCTGTCTCACCCTGAACGAGGCGTGGCAAATCTATAATTGAATGCTTATGCCAGCCCGCCACTCTCTCGCCGGACATTTGCAGCATGCTGCGACCGCCACGCCGCAGGCCATTGCCATGCACCATGCCGGGCGCAGCTACCACTTCGCCGAATGGCTGTGCCATGTCGAGCACCTGGCCGCACAGATCGAGGCAACGGAATTGCCGGTCATCCGGGCCGGCAACAGCCTGCAGCTGGCCGGTTTCGCTGCAGCCAGCAGTTGGGAAGAGCGGCCATTTTTCCCGCTCGCGCCAGGGGCCAGCCATCATTCCCCCGGTTGTGGCTTTTCATCGGCAAGTACCGAACTAAGCACGGCGCTGCCGGCGGCGACCGCACTGATCATTTCGACCAGCGGCAGCGAAGGCCAGCCGCGCGCCGTACTGCTCGGCAACACCCAGCTCGATGCGGCGGCAGCTGCCGCCAACGCATCCCTGGACCTTCGTCCCGGCGACCAGTGGCTGAACTGCCTGCCGCTCCATCACATCGGCGGCCAGGCCGTCCTCTGGCGCTGCGCCCGGGCCGGGGCGACGGTATTGCTGCACGACGGTTTTGTTGCTGCGGCCGTTGCGCTCGATCTCGCGACACATACCGTCACCCACATTTCACTGGTCCCGGCCATGCTGGCCCGACTGCTCGATCTGGGCAGCCCGCCACCGTCCCTGCGTGTCGCACTGATCGGCGGTGCCGCCTTGTCGCGGCAGTTGTACGACCGCGCCACCGCCGCCGGCTGGCCGCTCTACGTCAGCTATGGCATGAGTGAAACGAGCGCCCTGATCGCCTTTCACGCGCCGGAAGACGGCCCCTGGCATGAAGGTCTTGCCGGCCGGCCGATGCCCGGCCACGAAATCCGCGTCGGCGACGACAGCCGCGTGCGCATCCGCGGCCCGCAGGTGATGGCCGGCTATGCCGACGGCAGCGGTATCGACCCCGAAGGCTGGCTGACCACCGGCGACCTCGGCGCCATCGACGAGCATGGCCGCCTGAGCATCCTCGGCCGGGCTGACGACATGCTGGTCAGCGGCGGCCGCAATGTTCATCCGCAGGAGGTCGAATCCTGCCTGGCAGCCTGTCCCGGCGTCGACGATGTGGCTGTCACCGGCGTGCCCGACCCGGTCTGGGGCGATGTCATCGTTGCCCTGGTCGTCGGTCCGGTCGAACCGGCCGTACTGTTCGAGCATGCCCGCCAGCATCTTTCCTCCGCCGCCCAGCCCCGGCGTTTCCAGCGCCTCGACCGCCTGCCGCGCAACGCCACCGGCAAGCTGGAACGCGCCGCACTGCGCGCCATCGCCGCCGGAGGCCGGTGATGATTCAAAAGCTGCGCAGCCGACTGGCGGACGCTGCAACGCTGGCCGATCTCGAAGCTCTTGGCGCTGACGCCCCAGCCTCGGCGCCCGTCAGCCTGCGCCTCGAGCTCGGTCGTTCCGGGACCGACTGGCTCGATCTCCTGCCAGCGCACCAGCCCAACTGGTATCGGGCCCGGCCGGCACGCCACGAATACCGCCTGGCCATCGGCCATGCCTTCCATGTCGCGACCGCCGGCGCCCAGCGCTTCGCCGCGCTGGACAATGCCTTTGCCGGCCATTGCCGGCACTGGCGGCGCAACGGCCCGGCCCTGGCCTTTGCCGGATTCGCCTTCGATGCTGCCGGCAATGCCCCGCTGCCCAATGCCCTGTTGTCGATTCCCAGCATCCTGCTCGAAAACATCGCCGGCGACTGCTCGGTCACCCTCACCGGCCCGGCCGGCAGGCTGGTCCAGGCCGCGGCCGAATGGCCGCAACTGCTGGCGACACCGGCGGGCGGCGCAGCGCCGCAATGGCTGCCCGAGCGGCCGGAACAGCTTGCCGAACGCGCCTGGATCGCCCGCGTCAACGCCGCACTGCGGGACATCGCCGCGGGCAGCGTGGCCAAGGTGGTGCTCAGCCGCAGCCGAAAAGTCGAAGGCAGCGGACCGTTTTCACCGGCCCGCATCCTTGCCCGGCTGATCGAGCAGCAGCCCGGTGGCATCATCTACGCCCACGGCAACGGCCAGCAGACCTTTCTCGGCGCCACTCCGGAACGCCTGGTCCGCCTGTGCGGCCGGCAAGTCAGCGTCGATGCGCTGGCCGGCACGGCCTGGCCCGGTTCGCTGGCGCTCTCCGAAAGCAAGAATCGCCATGAGCAGCTGTTGGTCGTCCGGGCCATTTGCGACGCCCTTGCCGCCCTCTGCACAGCGGTGCCGGAGGTCGGTCCGACCGAGGAGCACCGGGCTGGCCAGCTTGCCCACTGGCGTACCCGGATTGCAGGCCAGGCCCGCGCCGGCACCAGCCTCTTCGATCTCATCCGCACCCTGCATCCGACGCCAGCCGTCGGCGGTTTTCCGGTCGCTGCCGCACAGGCCTGGCTGGCGGCTCACGGCGAAAAACGCAGCGGCTGGTATAGCGGCGGTTTCGGCATACTGACTCCGGAAGGCAACGGCGAATTCTCGGTCGCCCTGCGCTCGGCACTGATCGACGGCCACCGCGCCGAACTGCAGGCCGGCGCCGGCATCGTCGCCGGCTCCGATGCACAGCATGAACTGGCCGAAACAGAGGCCAAACTGGGCACCCTGCTCGCCGCCCTCGATCCCGCCGACGATCCGGAAATTGGTGCCAGCCGCCGCGCCTGAAAATTCCATTTTCCCGGCGTCGACCGTAGCAATCGCCTGCCTATCGTCATCTTGCTGAAACATTAGTGCAACAAAATTATGGGCTTAAGGCCTATACTTCGAGCATTACATGGAGCGCTCGCGATGAACCATCCCGAACTGACACCTCGCTTTCCGACCAAGAATTACCTCAATCGCGAGATGGGCCTGCTGGCATTCAATCGCCGCGTCCTCGCCCAGGCCGAAGATGAGCGCGTGCCCCTGCTCGAACGCTTGCGCTTCCTGTGCATCGTCTCCAGCAACCTCGACGAATTCTTCGAAATCCGCGTCTCCGGGTTGAAGGAGCAGATTCGCGCCAACACGCCGGTGGTCACCACCGATGGCAAGACGGCGCAGGAAGCCTTCCGTGCCGTCTCGGCCGAAGCGCACGCCATGGTCCACGAGCAGTACGAACACCTCAACGGGGTGATCCTGCCGGCTCTGGCCGCACAGGGCATCAGCTTCCTGCGCCGCTCGACCTGGAACGAGGCGCAGCGCGAATGGATCCGCAACTACTTCATCCGTGAAATGGTGCCGGTGCTGACGCCGATCGGCCTCGACCCCTCGCACCCCTTCCCGCGCGTCCTCAACAAGAGCCTCAATTTTGCGGTCGAACTCGAAGGCAAGGATGCCTTCGGGCGCAGTTCCGGCGCCGCCATCGTCCAGGCGCCGCGGGTGCTGCCACGCGTCATCCGCCTGCCGGAGGAACTGGCCGGCTGCGAATACGGCTTCGTTTTCCTGTCGTCGATCCTGCACGAATTCGTCGGCGAACTGTTCACCGGCATGACCGTGCTCGGCTGCTACCAGTTCCGCGCCACGCGCAACTCCGACCTGTTCGTCGACGAGGAAGAAGTCACCAACCTGCGCACCAAGCTGCAGGGCGAACTGCCGCATCGTCATTTCGGCGACGCCGTGCGCCTCGAAGTCGCCGAGAACTGTTCGCAGACGATGACCGACTTCCTGCTCGCCCAGTTCGGCCTGACGCCGGCCGACCTCTACCGGGTCAACGGCCCGGTCAATCTGGTCCGCCTGATGCAGGTGCCGGATTGGGTCGACCGTCCGGACATGAAGTTCCGCCCCTTCGTGCCCGGCATGACCAAGGGACTGACCAAGGGCAGCAATATCTTCGACAGCATCCGCAAGAACGACATTCTGCTTCACCATCCCTATCAGTCATTCGCGCCGGTCATCGAACTGCTCAACCAGGCAGCGACCGATCCGCAGGTGGTGGCGATCAAGATGACCGTCTATCGCACCGGCACCGACTCGGTACTGATGCAGTCGCTGATTCGCGCCGCCCAGAACGGCAAGGAAGTCACCGTGGTTGTCGAGCTGATGGCCCGCTTCGACGAGGAAGCCAACATCGGCTGGGCAACCAAGCTCGAAGAAGTCGGCGCTCATGTCGTCTATGGCGTCGTCGGCTACAAGACCCACGCCAAGGCGCTGCTCATCGTCCGCCGCGAAGAAGGCGGCCTGAAACGCTACGCCCATCTCGGTACCGGCAACTACCACCCGCGTACCGCCCGGCTATACACCGATTTCGGGCTGATGACGGCCAACGAGGAAATCACCCACGACGTCAGTGAAGTTTTCAAGCAACTGACCGGACTGGGCAAGGCGCGGACACTGAAGCATCTGTGGCAGGCGCCATTTACCCTGCAGCCCAACGTCGTCGCCGGCATCCAGGCCGAAGCCGAAACTGCCCGCGCCGGCGGCAAGGCACGGATCGTCGCCAAGATGAACTCGCTGATCGAACCGGAAGTCATCAACGCGCTGTACGATGCCTCGCAGGCCGGCGTCGACATCGACCTTATCGTCCGCGGCGTCTGCATGCTGCGCCCCGGCGTTCCCGGCCTGTCGGAAAATATCCGCGTCCGCTCGATCATCGGCCGCTTCCTCGAACACCACCGCATCTTCTACTTCCTGGCCGCCGGCAAGGAAGTCGTTTACCTGTCGAGTGCCGACTGGATGGAACGCAATTTCTTCAAGCGCATCGAACTGGCCTTTCCCATTCTCGATCCGAAGCTGAAAAAACGGGTCATCACCGAAGGCCTGAAGTTCTACCTCGCCGATAACCAACAGGGCTGGGACATGAACAGCCAGGGCGTCTACCAGCGCCGCCGTTCGACGCGCAGCAAGCCGCACAACGCCCAGAGCGAACTGATGGTCGCGCTGGGCGGCGCCTGATCGCCAATCCTGCGGTCGACCGTCTGAAAACGCCAAAACCAGAATGCGGCAGCAATGCCGCATTTTCCTTGGCATCGTAGTTTGCTCCAGGCCGCAATCAATCACCGGCGCCTAAAATTTCCGCCCGCCCTAGCCGCCCAAAGCGGGCGCCATATCGGCATGGGCAAACCGCCTGGATCGTCGCGCCGCCATCTCGAACGCATGAAGGCGACAACCTTTCGCCCCCCGCCAACAAGCTCGGGTTTGGCAGGCAGTCGTCCCTATCGCGGCCGAGCCACCCCGGCACGCAAATACTATCCGGCAGTTAGCCACCCGGCATGCCGCACCCTCGGCGTTGGCTGCCCGCAACTTGGCAAATTGGGCCGCCTCAGCCGTTGGACGACGGGCTGATCTTTTCTGCAGCCTTGTGCAAGGCGCGACCGGTCGCATCCGCCCCGCGCTTGATGCCTCGGCCCGCTGCGGATAGCCCGACGCCAATGCCATGACCGGCCGCCTCGGCGCCACGCTTGATGCCGTGTCCGGCTGCCTCGGCACCGTGCTTGATGCCATGAACGGTAGCGTCGGCGCCGCGCTGGAGCGCCGATCCCGTCTTGTCAATCACACCTTCGTCCGCCTGCGCCAACGCAAGGAGGCAGAAGCTGCAGAAAAAAGCCGTCAATAAACGTTTCATGCCCACCCTCCTTTCATGGATACCTATCCAATAGATATCACTGGCAGGCGGCAGGTTCTGTACTAACTGGTAACTAATTGTTTCGCCCCGCGGCGGCCAGCACGACAGCGGCGAATCGCCCTGACTGCGATTCCCTTGCCGCTCAGGCGCGGCGTACGCCGACGACGCCTTCGACGTCGTGGATCAGCGTCAACGTCTTCTGCAACTGCTGCAGGTTGGTGATTTCGACGGTAAAACTCATGTGCGCCTTGCCCTGCTTGGACTGGGTGTTGACGCCGACGACATTGAGCCTTTCGCGGGTAAAGATTTCGGAAATATCGCGCAACAGACCCTGACGGTCGTGGGCATCGACGATGATGTCGGTGGCAAAGACACCGGTCGTCGTCAGCCCCCAGTCGGTCTCGATGACTCGTTCGGGGTGCAGGGCCGCCAGATTGGCGAAATTGGGGCAGTCCATGCGATGGATGGAAATCCCCTTGCCACGGGTGATGAAGCCCTGGATCTCGTCCGGCGGCGCCGGCTTGCAGCAGCGGGCGAGCTGGGTGAGCAGCTTGTCGACACCGACGATCAGGATGCCCTGGTTACCCTCGACCGGCTTGCTCGGCCTGGCAACCACCTCGTCGGGCAATTGCGTTTCGGCCAGCAGGTCGCCGCCCTTGGCCACGGCCTGGAACTGGCGCTGGTTGAGATCGCCGCGGGCGGCGGCGATATAGAGGTCATCGGCCTTGGCGAAACCGAGCTTGTGCGCCAGTTCCTCGATGTTCGCCCCGGTCTGGCCTGCCCGCTGCAGTTCCTTGGCGATCAGGCTGCGCCCTTCGGCCAGCGTTTCTTCCAGCGCCAGGTTGGAGAACCAGCCGCGCACCTTGACCCGGGCGCTCTTGGTGTGGATGTAGCCGAGCGAAGGATTCAGCCAGTCGCGCGACGGACCACCGTGTTTGGCGGTGACGATCTCGACCTGCTGTCCGGTTTCCAGCGAGGTGTTGAGCGGCACCAGCTGGCCGCCGACCTTGGCGCCGCGGCAGCGATGGCCGAGATCGGTATGCACGCGGTAGGCGAAATCGACCGGCGTCGAGCCGGCCGGCAGGTCGACCACCTTGCCCTGCGGCGTGATGACGTAGATGGTTTCGTCCAGCGCCGCCTGCTTGTAGTGCTTGACCCAGTCCGAACTGTCGGCGACTTCGTCCTTCCAGGTCAGCAGCTGGCGCAGCCAGGCGATCTTCTCGTCGTAGTCGTCCTCGGCGTTGCGCTTGCTGCCTTCCTTGTAGCGCCAGTGGGCGGCGACGCCGAGTTCGGCGTGCTTGTGCATGTCCCAGGTGCGAATCTGGATTTCCAGGCTGCGCCCGTCCGGGCAGCGCACCGCGGTGTGCAGCGAGCGGTAGTAGTTGCCCTTGGGATTCGAGATGTAGTCGTCGAATTCCTTGGGAATCGGCAGCCACAGGTTGTGCACGATGCCGAGCGCGGTGTAGCAGTCCTTCAGGTCGTCGACGATGATGCGCAGGGCGCGCACGTCGTAGACCTCGGAGAACTCGACGCCCTTCTTGCGCATCTTGTTCCAGATGCTGTAGATGTGCTTCGGTCGACCGTAGATTTCGGCATTTTTGACGCCGGCCGCTTCCAGCTCACCACGCACTTTCGCCACGGCATCGACGATGAAGCGTTCGCGCTCGCTGCGCTTCTCATCGAGCAATTTGGCCAGTTTCTTGTAGATTTCCGGATGGATGAAGCGGAAGGAGAGGTCCTCCAGTTCCCACTTCAACTCCCAGACGCCCAGCCGGTTGGCCAGCGGCGAATAGAGTTCCAGCGTTTCGCGCGCCACCTGCACCCGCAGTTCGTCGGCATGGGCGGCGTAGAAGCGCAGGGTCTGCGTCCGGCTGGCCAGGCGCAGCAGCACGACGCGGATGTCCTCGACCATGGCGAGCAGCATCTTGCGCAGCACCTCGATCTGCGATTTCATTTCGGCCGGATTGACCTCACCGGCCTCGATGTTGGTGGCGACGAACCCCTTGGTGATCGGCCGCAGTCGATTGAGCCGGGAGATGCCATGCACGAGGTGGGCCGCCGGCTTGCCGAAGCGCTCCTCGATGCCCGCGACACCGCTGTCGTCATAGGCCGGAATGGCGAAGAGCAAGGCTGCGATGCGCGACTCGACGTCGAGCTTGAGGCCGGCGATGATCACCGCCATGCCCAGCGCGTGCGACCAGATGCGTTCGCCGCTGCCCAGCGTCCGCTCGCCATAGGTTTGCCAGGCGTATTCGACGGCAGCCTTGAGACGCTCGGCATCGGCCGGGGCCAGGCCCTCGGCCAGCGTGGCGAGGAATTGTTCGAAGTCGCTCGTGGCGGCGACGGAGTGGACGACGGAAACCATGATGGTCAGATTATAAATCCGAACGACTGCCGGCCAATCCCGGCGTCGGCAATAAAGCCGTCGCTCCATCCCGACAGCCAGCCGGGCGGCTTCAGGCATAATCCGCCCGACCATGCCGAAAGTCTTTACCCATCCCTATCTGTTGCTGACCCTGACCACCCTCTTCTGGTCGGGCAACATGGTGCTCGGCCGCGGCATCCGCGGCGACGTACCGCCCATGGCCCTGGCCTTCTGGCGCTGGGCGATCGCGCTGCTGCTCGTCCTGCCGCTCGCCCTGCCCCACCTGAAGACGCAGTGGCCGCTCTTAAAGAAAGGCTGGCAGCCGCTGCTCGTTCTCGGCCTGCTTGGCGTCGGCGGCTACAACACCTTCGCCTACGTCGCCCTGCAATACACCGGCGCGACCAACGCGGTGCTGCTCAATTCCTTCGTCCCGATCGCCACCATCGCCATTTCATCGATCTTTCTCGGCAAGCATCTGCGCCGCATCGAAGGCATCGGTGTCGCCATTTCGCTGGGCGGTGCGCTGACCATCATCTCACGCGGCGACCTGGCCGTGCTGGCCCACCTCAATCTCAATCTCGGCGATGCCTGGATGCTGCTCGCCGTGCTCGACTGGGCGATCTATACCGTGGCGCTGGCCTGGCGCCCAGCCGGCGTACACCCGATGCTGATGCTCGGCGCGATGACCGCCATCGGCCTCGTCGCGCTGGCCCCGGCCTACGCCTGGGAAATCGCCGCCGGCCGGCAGATCAACGTGCACCTCGGATCGCTGGCCTCGCTCGCCTATGTCGGCATCTTTCCGAGCTTTATCGGTTACATTTTCTACAACAAGGGAGTAGCCGAGGTCGGCCCCA
>CAMLHL010000023.1 GCA_946479855.1 uncultured Pseudomonadota bacterium | reverse complement strand
CAGTCGGCGGCGGCGGTCGAGGCCCTCGGTCAGCAATCCGAACAGATTTCGGCCATCGTCGACACCATCAAGGAAATTGCCGACCAGACCAATCTGCTGGCGCTCAACGCGGCGATCGAGGCGGCGCGGGCCGGTGAATCCGGGCGCGGCTTCGCCGTGGTGGCTGATGAAGTGCGCAAGCTGGCCGAGCGGACCGCCAAGTCGACGCAGGAAATCTCCGGCATGATCGACGCCATCCAGTCGGACACCACCATCGCTGTCTCGAGCATGAAGCAGGGGGTCCAGCGGGTCGCCACCGGGGTCGAGCAGGCGCAACTGGCCGGCGAGGCGATCAGCCAGGTGCAGAAGCAGTCGCGCCAAGTGGTTGAAGCTGTTTCGGAAATTACCGTGGCGCTGCGCGAGCAGGCGACAGCGAGTACGGAAATCGCCCAGAACGTCGAGCGCATTGCCCAGATGGCCGAGGAAAACAATGCCGCGGCGGGCGGCAACGCGGCGACGGCCGATGCCTTGCGGACGCTGGCGCAGGCGCTCAGCGCCGCCATCGCACGCTTCAGGACCTGAGTGACTTGCGCCGCCGCCAGGCGGTGATCAGGTAAATGCGCCAGGCGGCCTGCATCGCGAAATAGCCGAGGACGGCCAGCGTGCAGGCCAGGGTCAGCAGGCCAATCCCGAGCGGTTTGGCGACGGCGAGCATCCAGTTCTCCATTGCCGTCGTCCAGGCCGCCATGTCGCCCGGATTGAAGGCCGGCGGCGTGATGTAGCCATTGCCATCGCCCATGAACAGGCGTCCGATCTCGTAGGCCAGCAGGTAGAGCGGCACAATGGTGAACGGGTTGGTGTAGAGCGTCACCAACATGGCCAGCGGCAGATTCACGCGAAAGATCAGGGCACAGATGGCGGCGCCGAGCATTTGCAGTGGCCCCGGAATCAGCCCGCAGAACAGCCCGGCAGCCACGGCGCCGGCCGCCGAATGGCGGTTCAGGTGCCACAGGCGCGGATGCAGCAGCGACGATTCGAACGGTCGCAGCCAGCGGTTCCGGCGGATCGTCTCGTGGTCGGGCAGGTATTTTTTCAGGGTCCGGCGCATGCCCTTATTATTGCAGCATGCGCCTGAATATTCTCGCTTTCGCCATCGGAGTGCTGGGCCTGCAGATGCAGCCGGAATTGCCGGCCTGGGCTGCCTGGGCCGTCGGCGGACTGCTGCTGGTGATGCCCGGCTGGCGCTGGCATAACCGGATGGTGCGCCTGCTGACGATTGCCGGTTGCTGCGCGCTGGGATTTTCCATGGCCGCCTGGCGTGCCGAGATCCGCTTGCTTGATCAGCTGGAGGCCGGTGGCGAGGGGCGCGATGTCGAGGTGATCGGTGTGGTCGCCAGCCTGCCTCAGGATTTCAGCTACGGCACCCGTTTTGAATTTGATGTAAAAAACCGGTCGACCGCAGCATTTCCCGTTCCGGAAAAAATAATGCTCTCCTGGTACCAGGGGCGGCGCGACGATGAACCATCCGAGCACCTGTCGGTGCGCCCCGGCGAACAATGGCGCTTCACGGTGCGCCTGAAGCGGCCGCACGGCAATGCCAACCCCGGCGGTTTCGACTATGAAGCCTGGCTGCTTGAACGTGCGATCCGGGCGACCGGTTATATCCGGCCGAACCCGCCGCAGCGGCTCGCTGAGATGGTCTGGCAGCCGGCTTACCTGATCGAACGCCTGCGCTTCAATGTCCGTGCGTCGTTTGCCCGGCTGCTGCCGGAAGCAACCTATCCGTGGGCCGGCGTCCTGCTGGCGCTGGCGGTGGGTGACCAGAAGGCGATCAACGGCGACCTGTGGAGTACCTTCAATCGTACCGGCACGACTCATTTGATGAGTATTTCCGGGCTGCATGTGACCATGGTCGCCGCCCTGTTCGGCTGGCTGGTGTCGTCGATTTGGCGGCGCTTTCCCCGGTTGTTGCTGCGTTTGCCGGCGCAGAAGGCCGGGCTTGTCGCCGCCGCCGCAGCAGCGCTCGCCTATGCCCTGTTGGCCGGCTTCGCCGTGCCAGCCCAGCGCACCGTGTACATGCTGCTGGTGGCTGCCGCAGCTGCAAGTAATCTTTTTATTTAAGAATAAATCACGATAATTGAGAATTAACCACGATAATTGAGAATTTTTGTGCGCTCATTTTAGGAATAATGGTTAAAAAATGTAGTGTTTTCAGCACTCAAAGCAATTATTATGTAAGGGAAAATTTAAGATGGAACACGAGCCAATTTTTTCCATCGGGCCAAGCGGCCCACTCCAGATGAATGCAGCTTGGAGCAGAACGGTTGCTGAATTTTGCAACGGGGTGAAAAAGGCTGTCGGAAGCCATGCCGCTTGGCGCCTTCGACCTTATCGACTTGGACCTGCGGCTTATTTGGCGTTTGATATAAAAGGAAACGCCGGTGAGGTCGGCTTGACTCTCATCGAAAGCGACATAAGCAAGCTCCCGGATATGGCCACTATTTGCAGCATGCGGGACGTTGAATGTGAGCTTGCCGATATAGTCGACTGCTATTATTTGGTGGCAAGCGTGTTGGAGTCGCTAGAAATGCCTAAATCTATTGAATTTTCAGTCTTAGCAGGGCCTAATACAATCACAAAGTGACGCAAATCGGATACGACTAGGTTGAGGCCGCGGCGTTCATCCTCTGCTGGTTCAAAATGCCCAAGCACATAAATTGTGAAGTAGCGAACTTGGTCGCCTTTGGAAATGATATCGTCAATATATTTCCTATGGCGGTACTGCTCCATCGTTGTTTGGCTAACGTAAAGGGAAACACGTTTTCCTTCAACTTTGTCATAAAATTGGAACAGAAAACCTCGTGCATAGCTATCATTCTTGCCATAACGCTTAACAAGTGTTGCGCCACCGTAGACAATGCGTAGTGTTGTTGATGTTTTAGCCGTGCTTAATCGCTGAAAATATTGGGTCAGCTTCATCTTGCCGATTCCCTTGATTTGAAGCTCAAGCCCAGAAAACTCGTCGGTGGTTAGCGTCTCCTTTGCTTCCCGAAAGCTCTCTACCAGTCTTTCAAGATCGCTTGTTTTTGTGAGGCCTGGCAAATGAGGGTCTCGTTCTTTTTTTGGCAGGTTTGGTTTTTCGACGAGGTTATTGAAGTCAACCTCTTTATGATTACCGCTCTCAATGTGCTCTTGGCTATGATCATCGTTGCCACAGGGGTCGAAAATATCTATAAAGTCGCTTAGCTTTCGGCGCGCTCTACGTTTGTGTGCAGCTTCTTCTGATTCTCCGGGTAAGAGACCGTTTGAATCCTCTTCTTCAGGAGGTCTTTCCCATTCACAGCCCGGTAAATGGGGGTCATGCTCACGAAAATGAGCCGCCCTGTGAATGAACGATTCTTGGGCGTTTTCTCTATAGTTAACGCCGATAACGCGCACTTTTTCTTTGCGGCATTTCTCATCAGAGCATAGGAACTGAAATTTAAGAGGATGGGGGTCCATGGCCAGAAATTCTTTTCTGGCCTGTGTAATCGTCACTACCTCTTTTAGCTCGGTGCAATACGCCCTTGTGATTCTATGGATTGGCGTCAAAATTGATTCCTTTGTCATGGTTATGGGGTGCCGCAATCGCAGAGAATGCCCAAGCAGGAAAGTGCCAAAAAGGATGGCCTCATTCTATGCTATTCCATCGAGATTACTCGGTCATCGCGCCCTGTAGTTCGGTATCAAGGAAAGGCTCGATACAGGTCAGTAATAGCGCCGATGGTCAGAGGCAACTTGAATGCTAGTCAACGGAGAATTGTATTAGCACTTTGATACCTTCAGGTCTGAGGTTGAAGATTTTGGAAACGCTTAAATCTCCCAGATTGCAACCCATGCTGCATACCTCGCTAGTTGCTCGAGTGCTATTGCACGATCAGCAGACCATTCAGCTTGTCCCGTGGCGCATTCAGCCATATTGAACTTTTGTTCGACCACAATTATGAGTTGTGATGTGCCTTTCAATGAATCGCTTGTCCTGACTATCAATGCCGCAGCCTGCCTAGGGCGCTGCTTTCCGGTGCTTGTCACGGAAAAACACCCCTCTGGAATGACACCATCCTCATCGGATACCGTTGGTACCTGGAAAACTGGACTGCTAAAGCTTCCAGGGTAGAGAAGCTCAATTTTGGCTTCTATCGGTAGAGAGAGCGCTAGCAGCGCATTTTTTACAAAGCTAGGAATGCCTGCTCGGGTTCTGCCGCTACCTGGCACGATGTCTACAGAGATATCAATTGCCCGAATTGGGCGAGAACTGACTGGATCTCCTGTCGCAGCCCAGTTTTGACCAGATGGCGGGGATATCGGAACAGGAACAATTTTCTCTGCCGTATTGTCTTTGGCGACAGTTTTGGAGCACCAGATGTCCTTTTTTTCGAGATCAGGAAATCTTCGCTCAGTCTCTACTGCTATGGTTTTCGGCGTTTTGCTCCGACCAGGGTCTTCTTCCCGGATAAACACTTTTCGCTCTTTAGGTAGCGATATGATGTGCCTGTCTTCACGTGGATTTTTGGGACCGACAATAGGCTCTTGGATTGTTGTGATCTGTGATGAACCCTGGCGATAGTGAAGCTTCTTGAACGGAAATGGATGGGTGCAAGAGCGAAGATTGAATACGACGAATGTGGCTTTTGCCTGTCCATTTCTCGCGAGCCATTTACCTGCCGCGACCAAAGTGGTTATGCCTTCGAACGGAAAGAAGGTATATGGGTAAATTGGCAGGGCTCGGGTTGCAGATTCCAAGCACGATTTGCTGATACGCGCCGCCGCCCGCCAAGCCACGAGCGATCCAGCAATTCTTGCTATATCTGCGGCGGAACCCTTTGCAATGCCATCGGCCAACTCCATATACATGTGATCACTCAAGAGGTTGTGGTGCATCCTCTTGTACAGCGATCCTGTTTCCAGGCCTGGCCTGACAAGGTGGTTGAGTAAATTTGCCGATGAGCCGAAGTAGAAGCGTATCAATTCCCAACATGGAATCACAATCTGTTGGTTATTCTGGAGGTCAACGAGCAGACAAGAAGATTTGGTGTGAGCTTCATGCCTAGGGTGTTGGTTCAGCGGCAAAAAGAAATCTGCATCGCCCTGGCGCGCTCCCGCCTTGATGCTCGAAACACTATCCCGGTTGATCAATATATCGGGGAAGATTTCCAGTTCATGGTCCGGGGTGAGAAATAGCTTTCCGCCTTTCCAGATATCCCCGACTCGCAGTACGGTTAGTAAGCCGATTGACAACCAAATCTGGCGCTGTTGAGGCGTGTTCGCTGATTGCTGGCTTAGGAATGGTAAGAATTGAGACTCTGCCACGATGGCTGAGATAGCGACACATATGGACGGGCGGGTCCAGCGAATAGTGCGGTCATAAATGGCTAAGTGCCCGAACCAGTCGATGCGCCAGGCCGTGTCACCTGAGTCCAATGCTTCAATGTAAAAATCGCGTGTCATCAAAAAGTATTCAATATCCAAGCGGTTCTACCAAGTGCAACGAATGTGAGCGAGGATCGATACAAGCCATCAAGCGAGATGATGGGAAGTTGGCAGCCAACTCATTCATAAAGCCATCGTTTGCGGCGACGTATGGCCATTCGGATCGAAGCAGAACGGTGGCAGAGCAAGGCATAGATGCGAGTTCGCAAATCGAGTGTCTTCCTGCCAAGATTGACTCCGACATCGCTGCCGAATTCCGGGGAATGATGCTGGAACGTGTTTGCCAGGTAGCCGGGGACATGGGTTGGAGTGTTGATGGATGGCACAAAGGACACCATATGGCAGCGGTCTCAACAAAGAGACCAAGGTTGCTAAGATCGGGCTGCTCGACAAACAGATGAATAATTCGATTGCTCAATTAGGCTGCAATATACCGGTAACCTCTTGTTCAGGCTTGAGAGCGTTCAAAAGGTAGCTTTTTGTACCGTTGGGGCCCAACGGTACAAATGCCTTAAAAATAGGCTTAAGCATAGACAGATAATGAAAAGTTTCCATTGCTGGAAGCGAAACCAAATTGTTCGACCAAATACGCTGTGGGTTGATTCAGATGGCATGTATGCATAATCTGATAAGCTTCAAGAAATGTACCGCGCTTGGGTATGTTCAGTACGGTAGTTGGAAAAAATTGATTTTTATCGAGGAAGAGTGCAATGCCGCTACTTCAAAAAGGCGATCTGAAGTTTGAGTACTCATGGAAGGCCATTCCTCCAGATGACCCTCGGGTGACTGGAAAACCGGATAGCACTCTTCTGAGTCGTGGTGAAGGCTATGAGGTGCTTGGCTTCATCAATCGGGTTGCGGAAGCCAACAAATGGACGAACAAGGCCTCTGGTCTCAAAGTTGAGCGCCTTATCAACAAACATCTCCCCGATAATGTTCGTAGCCACAAGAACGTTTGGCAGTGGCTGGTCGACAATTGGAGCAAGCACGACTGATGGCTGTAAAGGGAAAGATAAAGTGCCCATTTGATTTTTCTGCCACAACATAATGAACAAGACAAAGAAGCCATCCGGTGGGAAACCGCTGCCTGCGTCTCCTGAAAAAACGAACGAAAATACGTCCAGCCACCGCCCTTCTCGAGGCGGCATCGCATACGATTCAGTACGGCGTCAGACTGTGAAATGAACGCGAAGAGCGAGCCGGGCAACGAGTTTCCTCCCGGCTCTTGCGCAAGTCAGTCAGTGCGAGCGTTATTGGTCAACCGCTGCCTATCGTTCAACATTTACCGACTCATGCCCAACATCCAAATTCCAGGATGTAAACACAAATCGGCTACTGTGAACAGGCACTAGAAATAGCGAGGTCAAGTCCCTAAGTGTTACAGGACTGGCGGTTAGCCATTCTCGCCAAGCTCTGTTGCTGATGGTGTCAAGGTCGGTACTGTTACACCACATCCGCGCAAGAACAGTGATTCAAGCACAAAGAAAATATTAGCGACCAAATACACGTCAAAATAATGCTGTTGGGCTTGGCGGAGTGCTTTCGCTAAGTGGAGGATGTAAGGTCCTTCATGGGCTTGTGGATAGCTGAAAGTCTTGCCTCTCAGCTTCTCACGCTCATCGGGACGAATCTCGGAGAGACGCTGCTCAACGAAATGCATAACGATCATGGAAGAACAATGGATAGCTAATGTTTCGTTTGCCATCCTCGCCCCTGGCGATGGATTCAGTCCTAAGGCAATCAGTGGTTTTGTGTCCAAGATCGAAAAAGCCAGGGCGGAAGCAATTTTGTGGCGATCAATACGATGCTCGCCAAGTGACTTGTCCAGCCCCATTGTTTTTCGGATATGTAGTCGCTCTGTCTCGTAGGAAGAGTAAAGTCTATCTTCCCAGCCGGTGTTCCAGGCAAGGTTGTATTTTTTGCTCAAAGCATTGCCAACCATGCGGACGACATTGTCGGCAATGGCGCCAAATTTCGACTTTTCCATACCTGCGACTAAATTTCGAAGGAGGTATAGAGGGGCTTTGAGAAATCCACTCGTTCTACAGGAATCTCGCCGTTCTCGATTTTTACAAACACCTCAAACGCCTCATCGGTCATTGGGGCATCTGATAGGAACAAATCGGGTGACGAAATGAGTTCGGGTACGAACCTGTTTTCGGTTTTCATTAATCAGTTTGCAAAGGGCAGGTGCTAGTGTATAGATTGTTGTCTAACTCTACGTAACCAAACTGGTGGCCATTACGCTGCATTTTCGATGAATTCACTATAAATTATACAGAAATGATATGCCTTCACACATCGTTCGATAGAAATTTTTAGTTAATTTTCCATCAAATTTCAAGAAAATCTAAAATTTTCTGGCAGTTACGATCCGTTTACTCTGCCAACTGGCACGGGTTAATTTTCGCGCACTTTGTTATTTATATCAATTGCTTGGCCTCCGGCAACTCAACGTGGCAATTAGACTGTGGAGTTGATCCACAATCGCGAGCGACTACTCGCTTCATCGAGATTGCCGCTCAATCCCGGTCCAGCGGCCCGCCCACGTAGCAACCGATTTTCAGCACCACCGTGCCCGTGCCTTCCTCGACCCCAACAATTTCTCCGAGAGGCCCATCTTCAACCTGGGCACGAGCCAACATGCCCGGCGAAAAGAAATACAGTCGTTCGATGAGTTCACCGACGGACAAGTCCTGAGAGTCATTGGGGCTGGATGGCGTGTTGTTCCTTGGCGTCACATCCTTCTCCGGCGCTTCGAGCGCCTCGGCACACCAATGGGCAACCACTTTGTGATGGGGATATCGCCCCTCAAACCGTGACAATACCTCGCGGCGGATGTCAGCGAGCATGTCCGGCCGTCCGCGTGCCTGGCGTAGGGTCCAAGCCCCTAGGGCCGCGAGGACTTCCAATTCTGGGGTAAGCGGCTTCACCATACTCGGGGTGGCCGTTGAGTGAGCTTGGAGGCGATGGCGTTTTCCACGGCCAGCCACCAGGCTTTGGTCTTGGAGAGTTGCCTCGATTCCATTTTGGTACCCATCCTTTCTCTTAGGCGGCCCAGACCCCGGATTCGGTATCGAAATAGATGCGCACCGGCCGACTCCATGTCCTGATACCCGATTCGGGAAATTTCCCCGGTCAGTCCTCGCCGAATTTCATAAGTTCGGCCGGCGGCAATTCCATACTCTCCGCCAGCTTACAGATGTTCACCAGCGCGATATTCCGTTGACCCCGTTCGACACCGCCCAGATAGCTGCGGGCTAGGCCGCTTTCCAGAGCCAATTTCTCCTGGGACCAGCCTTTGGCTTTCCGCAGTTTTGCCAAATGCTGGCCGAACTGAACCCTCGGATCGGTGACCGGCATCTTTCCCAAGTCCAAAAGGGAAAGATGCTAGGGATCAGGCCACTATACGACGACGCCCTATGAGTGACAATTTCATTCCACCATGTTAGCGTTGTCACTTATAGTAATCAATAAGAATCATAGGGAGCGAAGATGGTGGCAATGCAGCGCTTGGTCTTGGCCTTGGGGGTGTTGCTGTCGGTGGCCCAGGCCACATTTGCAGGAGAGCGCGAAGTCCTCAACGGCATCCGAGGCCAGGTGGCGGAGAAGCCGATGGCCGCCCGGGAAACCCTGATTCCGGGTATCTATGGCCTGTATTTCCCGGGAACCGATCAGCAGGGTCCACGGGCCTTCACGGATCAGAAGTTGTCGGTCCTCGGCAATTCTGCCACCGGCTACGCACATCTGAGCGGCCCCCGACGCGGGCAGGATTTATCGCCGGGCGAGAGCCAGGCGCTCTATCAAGAGATGCTCGCAAATCTGCCTAGGGCACGTTTCCCGACCTACGTCTTCGGCAAGGGCAGCCGTGAGGTCCTGCTCTTCACCGCCTACGACTGCCCCAACTGCCGTCAGTTGGAGCAGGTGTTCCTCAAACAGGCGAAAAGCCTGAATGTCACTGTCTACCTAGTGCCGATGGCTTTGCGCTACGACCACGATCCCCAGGCGAAGACGCTCCTGAAGGGCGTGCTCTGCGCTCCGGACAAGGCGGCCGCATGGAACCAGCTCATCCTCCAGCGGCAAGGTGCCACCGATGCTGCTTGCGATGCGCGCAGCGAGGACTATGCGTATCTCGCCCGGAGTTTCCCCGTGAAGCTTCCGCTATCCGTCCCCACCGCCGTCACACTGGTGGATGGAAAGGTTTATCCCCTCGTCCTGGCCAAGTTCGACGAGATATTCCGGGATCGGTAGCGAAGGCTGGAATTCGTGTTCCCAGTTCTCTATATCTTGGCGATGTCGGCAGTCTTCGTCGCGGTCGACCGCTATGCACCGGTCCCCAAGCCCGTCGTCCGTGATTCCGTGTCAGCGATGTTCGTCCTCGGCTGCTACCTCTTCGGCGGGGCCATTGGCTGGGTTCTACCGGAAGTGCTGGCCCAGGAGACGGGAGTGACCTGGAGTGATGGGGCACTGACCCGGGGGGCACAAGTGTTTGGCACCTTGGCCGGGTTCATGATCGCGGCGCGAGGGGCCGTCGTTTGGGCGGCACTATTTGTGCTGACGGTCGCTGGCTACCTTCTCACGCTTCTTGTGGGGTACATCTTTGGAACCCACATCAGCTAGCTGCTATCGTTTCCTCATGGTCATGATGAGGAACGTGCGGCAACGCAATGCCGCGTGCAGGGGTACCTGCCGTTCACTTGCTGCTGAATGCAACCCGAAACGCCGTCACAGTTATGCGAGCGGGTTTTGTCCGGTAGAGTTCGAAAAGCAGTATTTCAACTGGCCGAAGAGCGTCAACTTAAGGCGGGGTGCGAAATCTCCATCCCGTTGACCACCCAAACGCATCCGACCTGACCAGGCAAACTCACCGGACCTGACCACCCATTTCGATCAGTTGACCACCCCGCCGAGACGAGGTGCCTGTCTGGTTTGCCGTGGTCAGTTTTTTTTCGCCCGAACCTTACGCATCGACTCTCCCTTCAACTCCATAAAATGAGCCCGATGCACAATCCGATCTAGAATTGCATCAGCAACAGTCGGGTCGTTAAACAGGTCGTACCACTTCTCCGGCGGAAACTGGCTGGTGATCAGGAGCGATCCCTGCATCGATTGCTGATCGATGATGTCGAGCAAGATTGGCCCCAAATGAACATCGATGCCACCGATTCCAAAGTCATCAATGATAAGCAATTGCGTCTACACGAGTTGCCGGCGCAGTTTCGACAAGGTGCCTTCCGCCTGCGCGGCAATCAAGTTCTCGTAAAGAAGCGTCGCAGTCGTGAAGTAAACAGAATGTCCGGAGCGACATGCCTGCTTGCCGAAAGCACACGCCAACCAAGATTTTCCAGTTCCTGTGATACCAGTCAGCACCAGATTCTGCCGCCGAGTAATCCAGGCACAATCTCCCAGGCTGGCGACCTGTGCCGGATCGATGCCGCGAGTCGCCCGATAGTCGACATCCTCCAAGCATGCATTGGCCTGACGCATTTTGGCGGACTTCAGCAGCCGCTCAATCTTCCGGCCCTCCCGATCACCGGTTTCCGCATCGAGCAGCAGGGCAAAGCGTTCATCAAAATTGAGTTTCTGGATTGAAGGATCCTCCAGTTGCCGATTCAATGCCCGCAACATCCCTTGCAAGCCGAGCGCCTGAAGCTGAGCCATGGTTTGCTGGTTCAGCATGAGATGCCTCCCTGCTGTGCGTAGTATTCAGCACCGCGAAGATTCCCATGCTTTTGCACCCAGGCCGTGGGTTCGACCGGCAGGCGCAGATCACTCCGATTGGTAATGATCGACTTCAACCGATTGAAGGTCAGCACACCAATCTTCAGTGCAAAGGCACAGGCCCCATCCAGCCGATCATGGGCTTGTTCTTCCCGCGCCCAGCGCCGAAGATTGCGCGCTGATTTCATACCGTTCGCGAAATCCCGACGTTGCTGCAAATTGCCACGTACCCAAGCCAAGACATTGGGGCCGATGCCCTCCGCCCACTCCAGCAACGAATCCGGATCTTGTTCTGTCTGCCGCAGATGCTGGATTGGCATGTGATCCTCCAAGGTCCGGCGACCAGGCGAGACCGGCAAGAGATGGCTGGCAATACGTGCCCGGTTCAGCAGCACTTCCAGTGTGGTTCGGGTGGCTCGCAAGTCCACCTGATGCATCCTGTACTGATACGGCACAGAGTAAAAGCTGCCCTGGTATTCGACGTGATAGTCCTCGGCCACGCGCACCTTGTACTTCCAGGCAACACTCTCATAGGGGCGCAGAGGCAATGGCCGCAACGCCCGCAGGTCCAACTCGATGAAGCGTTGCGTCCGGCTCTGCTTGTATTTCTTGCTGACCTTGTTGTTCAGCAATTCGATCCGCTTGACAATCTCGACGTTGAGTTCCTCGACGCTGAAAAAGGTCCGCTTGCGCAACGGAGCCAGCACCCAGCGCTGTACGATCTGCACACCGACCTCGGCCAGCGATTTATCCTTGGGCTTGCGGCTGCGTGCCGGGTTGATCAGCACATCATAGTGCTCGGCGCAGTCGGCATAGGCGGCATTCGTGATGACCTCTTGTGGCGTGTGCTTGAATACTGCGGATTTGAGATTATCCGGCACCACCTGTTGCGGCACCCCACCAAAGAACTCGAAGGCCTTCACATGGCAGGCAATCCAGTCGGCGATCTTCTGGGATGGAACGGCACACGCAAAGGTATAGGATGACCCGCCCAGCACGCCGACGAACACTTGCGCCGGCGTGCTGGGCGGTCTCAGGATTCGTAATCGGCATCGTCCGACCGCAGAAATCCACGAACAGTTGGTCGCCGGGTTTATGGAACTGCCGCATGCTCATGAGCTGCGTCTTGAGCCACGCCTTGTAACGCTTTTGGAACTGGGTATAACACAGGCAATCGGCCAAACGCTCATGGTTCGCCTGACGGTATTCCTCCCAGATCAGGCTGAGGGTCATGTCCCGTTGGGACAGTTCCTCGCGAACCACATCCCAGTCGGGAGTGATTTTGCCGGAAGGGTTTGGGTTGCGAGCAGTACCGAGGCGAATCGCGAATGCTTCATTGTCGAGCACCGACAAATCCGCTTGTGTCAGGCCGGTGGCGGTAAGCCGGGTGCGCAGCAATTCAACCGTATTGTGGGAAATGGAGAGCTGGCGGCCGACAGCGCGACTGCTCAAGCCCTTGTCGATCAGGCGAACGATGTCGCGCTGAACGGGAATGGGGGTTTTCATGAAATCTCCTTGGTTGTCTTGAGACAACGTTCCTGAAATTGAGGCATACGCGAGGTCGGCCGGCACTTGACGCCGGCACGCAGGGCAAGGAGAATCAACGTGTCACCCGGTACGGAATGACATCTCCAAAGAAGGGCTCTGGACTCCACTCCTGAGTCCTTCTTGCCATGTAGCCTCGATCTTTACAGCACTGATCGTGGTCAACTCATGGCGTATCCTCCCTGTGGCTTTGCCGCTGACGCGGCTTGAAGATGTAGCGCTCCGGCCAAAGCCTTGCTGCTCCTGATTCGTGATGGGCGCTTGCAGGAAGCGGCGGCAGAGCCAGACATCAAGGCGTTCCTCGATGAAATCGCGCCCACCGATTCGGATGCCGAACTGGCATTGGAACTCTACAACGGCCAACTCTGGACTCAAGACCCAGGCGCCCAGCGCCGCAATCTCCTTGCCGCCGCCATGGCGCATTTTGAGGCTAGGAAACCCATCGACAAGGTGGCTGCGTTGACACGGGGCAGCGGTTCGACCTCGACGCTCCAGATCAATACCGGCACCTTCAGCAAGGTGGCCGGCCGTGACTTCCATGAACGCTGACCGATACGGAGCCCCAAGCCATGAGCGACATCCCGCATTTCGACTCTGCCCAACTCAACCTTGCCTTGGAACAAAGAGCGGCCGGGCGCGACTATCACGAGTATTTCATCCCCGGCTCGATCAAACTGTTGCTGGCCACCGCCTCGAAAACCAAACTGGATCAGATGGCGACGAGCAACGAACGCCTGTTCAACTATCGCTTCGGTTTCAAAGCCACTTCGACGGTTCGCCCTCTGGTCATCGATTTTCAGAACAAATACGATCTGCTTGACGATGAAATTCGCTGGCTCAAGCGGGGGGGCCACCTCCGGGTCGCCCGCCAGGAACTAATCATCGACACCAGTCGGCTGATGCCGATGTATGGCTGGTTTCAGGTAACGCTGGTCAGCTTGGTGTGCGCCGCAGCCATTCTCCAGTTGGCAGGCCTGGAGACCGCAATCCCATGGAAGCGCGATCTGTTCCAGATGGGCTTGGGGGTAATTTGGTTTGCGATTGCCGCGATGTTGATCAAGATGTTTGTGAATCCTTGGCGCACGCTGAAACAAGCCGGCATCTTGAATGCCATGGCAAAACCAAGCTGAGCGAATCGAGTCGCCAAGCCTGACGGTACTATGCCATTGGCGATATTGACTTGGCATCAACCCGACCACAGAATGCTCAATCTTCATAAAAACAAGTTGGGCAATGCAAACTTCAGAGGGCGGGCTGGGGTATCAGGAGGTGCTATGGCTGCTCGGCAGCCTGTGCAATCTCTATCGCATCCCCTTCGACCCCAAGCTGGTCGAGCAGGCCTTCCCGCCACCGCATAGTCTCCCCACCTTCCACGAAGCCGCCCGTGCTTTGGGCTTCAAGACCGGCTATAGCGCCCATCCGGCCGATTGGCAGAAGCTGCCCCTGCCGGCCATCGCCTTCCTGCGCGCCGTACCGGAACAGAGTCCCGAAGAACCCCCCGTCGTCCTCCCGGTCTTGATCCTCAAGACCGATGGCCAAAAGCTCCTCTATTTCCGCGCCGGATCCCAAGCCCCGGATACTCTCGGGGTTGAAGAAGCCGCCACTCGATTCGAACCCGGCCTCATCCTGGCTGCACGTGAAGCCAGCGGCACCAACAAAGAAGGCGACATCCCCGGCTTCAAGGCCGAAACCAAGGAGTTCGGCTTCAGCTGGTTCATCCCCGAACTGCTCAAGCACAAGCCCATCTGGCGCGATGTGCTGCTCGCCAGCTTGGCCATCCAGCTGGTTGGGCTGGCCACTCCGCTGTTCACCCAGGTCATCATCGACAAAGTAGTCGTCCATCAAACCCATAGCACCCTGATCGTCCTCGGTGTCGCATTGGTCATGTTCATGCTGTTCACCAGTGGCATGAGCTGGCTGCGTCAATATCTCGTCCTGCACACTGGCAACCGCATCGATGCCGTACTCGGTAGTCAGGTCTTCCGCCACCTGCTCAGGTTGCCCCTGCCGTACTTCGAGCACCGCCCCACCGGCACCCTGGTCGCCCGACTGCATGGGGTGGAGACCATCCGCGAATTCGTTTCCGGTGCTGCCGTCACCCTGGTCCTCGACTTCCCCTTCCTGCTCATCTTCCTCGCCGTGATGTTCGCCTACAGTTGGCAACTCTCGCTGATCGCCGTCGGCCTGCTCGGCACCATCGCCTTCATCAGCTTCCTCGTCGCACCGGTCTTCCGCGACAAGCTCAACCAGCAGTTCATGCTTGGCGCTCGCAACCAGTCATTCCTGACCGAGTACGTTGCCGGCATGGCCACCGTCAAATCTCTGCAGATGGAAGCCGACATCGACAAGAAGTACGGCGACTTCCTCGCCCAATACTTGGCGGCCGGTTTCTCGACCAAACAGGTCGGCAACACCTACAACGTCATTAGCAATGGCCTCGAACAGGTGATGACTCTGGCCATCCTGATTGTTGGTGCGCTCCTTGTGATGCAAAACGACGGTTTTACGGTTGGCATGCTCGTTGCGTTCCAGATGTTCGCCGGTCGAATGAGTCAGCCGCTCTTACGACTCGTCGGCCTGTGGCAGGAATTCCAGCAGGCCAACATCGCCGTCAAGCGCTTGGGCGACATCCTCGACATGCCGCAGGAACCGCACACGCTGACCCCGACCCGGGAAAACCAGGGGCCCGGCCGGATTGACCTGCAATATCTCGCCTTCCGCTATTCCGAGCACCATCCCTGGCTCTACCGAAACCTCAGCCTGACCTTCAAACCGGGCCACCTCACGGTCCTGATGGGCCCGTC
Source organism: uncultured Pseudomonadota bacterium (assembly GCA_946479855.1). The sequence goes on along the minus strand of CAMLHL010000023.1, from coordinate 22,235 downwards.
CGGTTGCGGCAAAAGCACGCTGGGGAAACTGCTGCTCGGCTTCTACCAGCCCATTGAAGGGCACATTGCCCTCGATGGCAAAGACATCCGCCATCTGCCCGCTAACGAACTGCGCCAAACCTTCGGCGTCGTCCCTCAGGAAACCGTGCTCTTCGCCGGCACCCTCTACGACAACCTGGCCATGGCGCATCCGCATGCCAGTTTCGAAGACGTCATCCAGGCCTGCAAGGCGGCGGAAATTCACGAGGTGATCGAAAAACTGCCCGAGGGATATCAGACGGAAATCGGGGAGCGGGGGACCGGGCTATCGGGTGGGCAACGGCAGCGCATTGCGATTGCCCGAGCATTGCTCAAGCGGCCCAAAATCCTTGTCTTTGATGAAGCGGTGTCCAATCTGGACCATCAGACGGCGGAGCTCTTCGCCCGAACCATCAACAAGCTCAAGGGCCGGGTGACCTTGCTTTTCATTACCCATCAGATTCCCCGAGGGCTGCAGGTGGATGAAGTGTTCTCGCTCGGCGGGCAGCAAGGCGCAACGCGCATGGAGGTGGTAGACGATGGTTCGCCGGAGAAACGTGATGGCCCTCAGCACTGATCGTCATCGCCAGCGATGAATATCCTTTTCATCCACCAGAATTTCCCCGGGCAATTTCGCCATCTAGCCGGCCATCTGGCGACCAATCCGCAGCACCGGGTGATGGCTATTTGCCAGCCGCATGCGCCGCGTCTGCCCCTGGTTCCCAATACGATCACCTACCAGCCGGCGCGCAAGCTTCGCCGCGATGCCCATCCCTATCTGCGCAGTATGGAAGAGGGAGTGCTCAATGGCCAGGCCGTGGCCAAAGTATTGCTGCAACTCAAGAAAGCGGCTTTCATTCCGGATATCGTCATCGCCCATCCCGGCTGGGGCGAAGCGCTGTACGTCAAGGACGTTTTCCCGGATATCGCTTTGCTGAGTTTCTTCGAGTTTTACTACCATGCCGATGGCGCCGACGCCAACTTCGACCCGGAATATCCCTTGACCCTCGACGGGTACGCCCGCATTCGCACGCGCAACGCGCTGCACCTGTTGAACCTGACGGCCTGCGATGCGGGCGTGAGTCCGATGCACTGGCAGAAGAGCCTGCATCCGGCAGCATTTCATTCCCATATCTCGGTCATTCACGAAGGTATCGATACGGACTTGGTTGCGCCCGATCCACAACAGGTCTTTACTTTGCCGAATGGCAAAGTGCTGACGAAACGGGATGAAGTCGTTACCTACGTAGCGCGCAATCTAGAACCTTACCGCGGCTTCCATCAATTCATGCGGGCCGTTGAAGAGATCTGCCGTCGGCGACCCGAAGCGGAAATCGTGATTGTCGGCGGTGACGACGTCAGTTACGGGCAACGGCTGCCCGCAGGGCAGACCTACCGCCAAAAACTGCTGCAGGAAGTCAGCATCGACCCGATGCGGGTGCACTTCCTGGGCAGGATTCCCTACGAACGCTATCTCGCACTGCTGCAGGTTTCTTCGGCCCATGTCTATCTCACCGTTCCCTTCGTACTTTCCTGGTCGATGCTGGAAGCCATGGCGGCCGGCTGCCTGGTGATCGGTTCGGATACTGCGCCAGTGCGGGAAGTGATCGAACACGGCAAGAACGGCTGGCTGGTGGATTTTTTCTCGCCGAAACAGATGGCCGAGTATGTCGACAAAGTGTTTGACCATCCCGACCGGATGCAATCGATCCGGCAAGCAGCCCGGCAGACCATTGCGGGCCGCTATGACGTGCGGCGTTCTCTTCGAGACTACCAGCTCGTCATCGAATCTTTGGTCCGGCTGACGGAGGATAACGTGAAATGTGTGAAATTCGGATGTGGGGAATGAATAGAAAAAACCTCAAATGCGGCGATGAGGGCAATGACATCGTCTTGGCTGTGGGGGTGGTGCGCTCTCGGGTGGTGTCGGAGCAATGCTACGGTCGACCAGAAAAAACGGCCAAAAAACCCAAATACCTGGTTTGGCCTATGCCGATGAAAACGGCTGCCAACGCCCCAGCCTTTAACCAATCAAGGAGTGCTGCATGACCCCGACCACCCACCGCAAAATCCTTGCCGTCCTCGCTTTGATCTCCACGTTCAGCCTTAACGCCTGCGCCGACTTGTTCGGGTTGGGCGGCGACAGCTGGAAAGAAGAAGTCCTGCTGCATGATGGCAGCAAACTGGTCGTAGACCGAAGTGTCGAGCGGGGTGGCCGCCATGAAATCGGGCAAAAACCTTCCTACACGAAACAGATGCTGACTTTCACACATCCGGCAACGGGGGAGGTGGTCGTTTGGGAAGACAAGGCCACACCCGATCTGGGCAATAGCAATTTCCTGCCTATGGCCCTCGATATCTACCAAGACACGGTATATCTGGTCGCCAATCCCATGGGCTGCCTGGCCTATAACAAGTGGGGCAGGCCGAATCCGCCCTATGTCGTATTCCGCTACGATGCCAAGAGCTGGGTGCGCATCCCGTTGCAGGAGTTGCCGCCGGACACCAAGACCCCCAACCTGATTGTTTCGTCGCCGGATACCCAGGTGGAGAACCTGGGAAAACGCTTTGTCGATGCAGAAACCATCAAGCGGCTCAATGCCGGATTTCGGCAACCGGAATACAAAACCATTCTGAGGGAGCAGGTGATGCCAGAGCCATGTCCCAAGTATTCAAGCGGGCCAAAGGCCCCCAATCCCATAGAACCACATACGTCACAGAAATAAAACAGGCTGCCACCACCCGATTAAGCAATTATTTCCAGGAGCGACGTAATCATGGCAACACAATTCGAAATTGATTGTGCATTGATGGCAGGCCACGCATATCTTACAACACGCGCCGAACTCAATTGGATACCGGCGCCGCAAGGCTGGACACCATTTTTTCCTGTTCCCGATCCAACTACTGCTTCGGTTTTTCCCGTCGCCAGTGGTTTTGAAGCGATTGCTTTCCAACGCGGCACAGAAATCGTCATTTCCTACGCCGGTACGAATCCCGCCGACCTTTCCGGTGATATTGCTGCAGACCTCGCGCTTGCGGCGGGAAGCTTGTCCGCTCAGCTACGCCAGGCGGCGGATTACTACCTTCAAGTCAGGAAGACCAACTCGGGCGCCACCATCTCCTTCACCGGCCACAGCCTCGGCGGCGGACTAGCTTCCCTGATGGCCGTCTTTTTCGACGAAAGCGCCGCCACCTTCGACCAGGCGCCATTCCTGCGATCAGCGCTTTGGCAGCAACAAGGGATAGACACGAACGGTAACACCATTCCCAACCTGGTGGCCGCCGACCTACTGACTTATCTGCGCAACGAAGGCATCTACACGGAAACGCAACTCGCCAAACTCAAAGCCTATGTTGACGCAGCTAACCCCGCGAATACCAACCCGATCGCCGACGACACGCTGGCCGTTCGTGGACAAAAAGTCACCAACATCAATGTCGATGGTGAATTCCTGACCAGTTGGTTCATGGTGCCCAGTTCCAACCGCATCGGCACGCAAGGCGACATCGCCAACAGCCACGACGGCCTTGGCCTACTTGGTGGCATCGACCTGCACTCGCAAGCGCTGCTCACCGCCTTCCTGCAAAGCGACCCGAACGCGGCCACCAACCCCGACACCAGCGCAAAAACCCTCAACCGGGTGACTTTCCAGCTGCCCGATCTGTTGAAGATGGTGTTCGACAAGAATCTGTATGCCTTCGATACCAGTACCTCGAATACCAAACACGAAAACTTCCTCGAACGCATAGTCAAGCACCAGGCTGGTGTCGGAACGACGCTCCCAGCCGACGACATGGTCAAGCGCTTTACCGCCGACCTGTGGCAACTCGCCCAGGAAGGTGGTATGACGCTGACCGATGGCAACGAAAGCGACCCCGCCGCCCACTTGGTCAGCAACGCCTTGATTGCCTTGGCGATGCAGAAATACTACGAAGAGAATGACACCAGCGTCGGCTACAACGCCAAGCTATTCATCACCGACGACGTGACCGGCGGCCTGCGTTTCGACATGGCGGCAATCGCCGACACATTCAAGGACGCCATCGATGCCCACAAGCCGCTGACCCTTTCGGACGCCAAGGGCTACGAGCAATATTTCAAGAAATACCTGGACAGCGATTCCTTCATCGCCGAAGAACGCGGCCAGATCAACGCCTTCCTGCCCTACATGCGCGACTGGTACGTCCAGGCGGGCGCTTCTGGCATGACCGCCACCGACACCCAGAACCGGGGCGCCTTCATGCTCGGCGGCAAGGGCGACGACCAGTTGACCGGCGGCGACAGTGCCGACCTCTTGGTCGGCGCCGCGGGCGACGACACCCTTCGAGGCGGTAAAGGCTCGGACATCCTGCTCGGCGGTACCGGCAACGATACCTATGATTACAAAACCGGCGATGGCAGTGACCTGATCCTGGACCGCGATGGCAACGGCAGTCTCATGATTGATGATCAAACCCTGTCGGGCGGCGCTCAATACGGCGACCAACGCGTTTACAAGGGCACCGACGCCAACGGCCAGAAACATACCTACGTCTATGTGACCGGCAACGCTGGCACGGGCGGTGACCTTCTCATCGACAACAGTATCCTCATTAAGGACTACAACCTAACCATCGGCAACCACATGGGACTGACATGGGACGCGGCAGCGGCCGATACTGCCCCCATCACAAGCCCATTCGTCCTGCCAGGCGACTATGTCAGTACTGAAGATCGGAAAGATGGTAACGGCAACATTGTCGGTGCCACCATCAACTACAGCCACATGACCATCGATACCGACCTCAGTGGCGCGGTGGTCCAGAACTACTATTACCAGGATACTGCAGGCAACGACGCGATTACCACGGGCACAGCGGGCAGCCAGCGGGATTACATCAACCTCGTATCGGGTGGTGCTGGTGCCGGCGACGATGTCATCAACAGCGGCGATGGACAAGACTATGTCAGTGCCGGTAGCGGTAACGACATCATCATCGGCGGCAAGGATGCCGACATGCTCTATGGCGGTACGGGAAATGACCGCATCTATGCCGAAATCCAGATCACGGTCGAGCAAGCCATTACCAAAGGCGACACTGACGGCGACCTTGCCACCAATGGAGATTGGCTCTCCGGGGCCAGCGGAGACGACACCCTCGTCGGCAGCGCGGCTGGCGATGCGGTGTTTGGCGGCGGCGGGCAAGACCTGCTCATCGGTGGGGCGGGCGATGACTTCATCTTGGGGGACGCCGCCTTTGACGGAATCTACTTCAATATTGCTCCGGATACCAACCAGTATGTTTTTGACGGTACCAGTTACAACTGGACGATAATCAATATCGGGGAGTACGGCAGAAAGATAATTGGTGTAACGAATGAGAACGACATCACCTCACCCGATGGGGCCGCCGACGTTATCTATGCAGGCAAAGGCAACGATGCAGTGTGGGGGGGACTGGGCAACGATATCATTTTGGGGGAAGCGGGCGATGACATCATGTCGGGAGACGGTATTGACACCGAAACCCAGGGCAACGACTACCTGGATGGCGGCACAGGCAAGGACGTATTGTTCGGCAATGGCGGAGATGACGTTCTGGTCGGAGGGCAAAACGACGACACAATTTATGGCGGTGCGGGCCACGACACCTACATCTACAACTTGGGCGACGGCATCGATACATTATGGGATGACTTCAGCACTCCCGGTGCCAACACATTGCGGTTCGGTGCCGGCGTAGACAAAAACAACATCAAACTGCGCTTAGGCTCTCTCCTTCTTGATGTTGGTGATGGTAGCCAGATTCATATCGAGGGGTTCAACAGCCAGGATGTCTTTAACAGCGTGTCCATTGGTCGCTTCGAGTTTGCCGATGGATCATCCCTCAGTAGCAGTGAACTCCTTGCTCGCGGCTTTGACCTTGATGGGACTGCCGGAAACGACAGCATCGTCGGCACCAATATCACTGACCGTATCCATGGGCTGGGCGGTAATGACAAACTCTATGGAATGGATGGGGACGACCAGCTTGACGGTGGTAATGGTGGCGACCAGTTGGTGGGTGGTGCCGGCAATGACCAAATGTACGGCGGCAGTGAGGGCGACAGTCTCTACGGCGGCGATGGCGACGACGCCCTGGATGGCGGCGACGGCAACGACATTCTCTCGGGCGACGCCGGCAACGATCAGATTTTCGGTGGCACAGGCAGTGATCGCCTCTTCGGCTTTGCCGGCACCGATAATCTCGACGGCGAGGACGGCAACGACGAACTCCAGGGCGGCGATGGCGCCGATGCGCTCTACGGTAGCGCCGGTGACGACCTGCTGGTCGGTCAGAGCGGCAACGATAATCTCGATGGCGGCGACGGTAACGACGAGCTCCAAGGCGGCGACGACAACGATACACTGCACGGCGGCCTCGGCAACGACCGCCTGTATGGCCAAGCGGGCAACGACCGCCTCGACAGCGGCGGCGGTATTGACGAACTCCAGGGAGGTAATGGCGACGACATACTCGATGGTGGCGCCGGCGATGATTACCTCCAAGGCGATGCCGGTGTGAACACGTACGTCTTTGGCCGTGGCTACGGTAAGGATTCTGTTTTCGATTACAGCGGCAGCTACAGTACAGACAGCGGCACCAATGTCATTACCGGTACCGGCAAGCTGCAATTCAGCGCCGACGTGGCGCCCGACGATGTCCAGGCCACCCGCCGTGGCAATGATTTGGTGCTTTCAATCGCCGGGACCGACGATGCGGTGACGATCAGGAACCATTTCCTCGTCACCTCTTCCTATTACAGCTATTCTTATGGAACCGTCTCCTATTACGCCTACCGGCTGGCGCAGATCCAATTCGCCGACGGCACGACCTGGACCGGCAGCACGATCCCGATGTACCTAGGCAGCACCTGGGACGGACCCTATGGCGGCAACTCCATTGCCGGCACCGATGGTGCCGACATTTTCAGTTATTCAGTCACCGCCGACAGGCTATACGGCGGTTCCGGCAGCGATATCTATCGCTGGGGACTGCATGCGGGGAAGGATGTCGTTTACGATCCAGGCGACACCAACACGATCCTAATCGACGCCGCAGTCGCCCCGACGGACGTCACTGTGCGCCGCGTCGGTAACGACATCGTACTCGGCATCAAGAATTCACCCGACGAATTAACCATTCTTGACGGTAGTTCGTCCATCAACGGGGTTTTTCAGCTTAAGTTCACCAGTGACGGTACGATCCGGACATACGCCGATCTCTTCCTGACGCCGACCGATCAGGGCGACAACCTGTGGGGAACGGATGGCAATGAAACCATCGATGGACTGGGTGGCAACGATACGATTATCGGCGGCGGTGGCCGCGACAGCCTCTATGGCGGCGATGGCGACGACAGCATCGTTTCCGCTACCTCGGGTTATTCGACGCTTGCCGGCGGCGCCGGCAACGACACCTTGTCCAGCGGCAGCTACTGGAGCGGCGCCGATATCCTGATGGGCGGAGCCGGGGATGACGTTTATATCGACAATAACGTCAGCAATATGATTGTCGAAAACACCGACGAAGGCATTGACACAGTGCAGGCCGGCGTCACGCTGACGCTGGGCGCCAACTTGGAGAACCTTGTTCTGGTCGGCACAGATGCCATCAACGGCACCGGCAACGCCTTGAATAACAATCTGATCGGCAACGCCGCCAATAATCAGCTTTCCGGCGGCGACGGCGACGACACGCTCGACGGTGCCGGCGGCAACGACCTCCTGGCCGGCGGTGCGGGTAACGACGCCTATCTTTTCGGGCGGGGCGCCGGTCAGGACACCATTACTGGCGAGATTGACGGCAGTGGGACACTCGACGCCATCCGGGTGGCCGCCGACGTGCTGCCGGAGCAGGTACAGGTAATCCGGGATGGCAACGACCTGCTCGTATCTATTGTGGGCAGCGCCGACCAGTTGCGCATCAGCGCCTACTTCAACAACAACCGTCCGATCGAGCAGATCCAGTTCCTGGCCGGCAGCACGGTCTGGGATGCCGCAGCCGTCCAGGCGCGGCTACAGACGCTGCCCGGCGCGGGCGACGATTTGCTGTTGGGTACGGATAGCAAAGACACGCTCAACGGTCTCGGCGGCAACGATACGATTTACGGCTACGGGGGTGATGACAGTCTCGACGGGGGAACCGGTAGCGATCTGCTGGCCGGTGGCACCGGCAACGACATCTACGTGGTCGACAGCGCGTTGGACGCCATAATCGAAAACCTGGACGAAGGTATCGATACCATCCAGGCTTCGGTCACCTATACGCTCGGTGCCAACGTCGAAAATTTGACGCTGACCGGAACGGCTGTTCTAAGCGGCACGGGGAATGCGCTCGACAATACCCTGATCGGGAACGATGTCGTGAATTCCCTGATCGGGAACGCCGGCAACGACACGCTCGATGGCGGGGCTGGTTCGGACGATCTGACCGGCGGTGCCGGAAACGATACCTATGTGGTCGATAGCCTTGGCGATGTGATCACCGAGTATGCCAGCGAGGGTACGGATACGGTCCAGACCGGCATTTCCTACACGCTTGGCGCCAACCTGGAAAATCTTACTTTGACCGGCACCGGCGATATCAGCGGCACCGGCAATACGCTCAACAATCTCCTGAAAGGCAATGCCGGGAACAACGTGCTGAATGGGGGCACGGGCGGGGATATGCTGCAAGGAGGCGCCGGCAACGATTCCTATGTCGTCGACAACGTCGCCGACAGCATTGTCGAGTACGCCAGCGAGGGCATCGACAACGTTCAGAGTTCGGTCACCTATACCCTAAGCGCCAACGTCGAAAATTTGACGTTGATCGGCAGCATGGCGATCAACGGCACCGGCAACAACCTCGCCAACGTGCTCACCGGCAACAGCGCCAACAATGTGCTGTCCGGCGGACAGGGCGACGATATCTATATCATCACCAGCGGCGACACGGTGGTCGAGAACGCCAACGAAGGCATCGATACGGTCCAGGCTGCATTCGCCTATACCCTCGGAACCAATGTCGAAAACCTGACGCTGGCCGGTACCAGCCGCATCAACGGCACTGGCAACGCGCTCAACAACGTCCTGATCGGCAATATCGCCAACAATTCGCTGACCGGTGGCGCCGGCGACGACCGGTTGGAGGGCGGTGGCGGGACCGACACACTAATCGGTGGCACTGGCAACGACTACTACGTCATCGACGACGCCAAGGATGTAATCACCGAAAACGCCGGCGAAGGCACCGACACCGTCCAAGCGGCCTTCACTTACACGCTCGGCACCAATCTGGAAAACCTTGTGCTGGCCGCGGGAGTTGCGATCAACGGCACCGGTAACGCCGGCAACAACGTGATTACCGGCAACGCACTCGACAACGTGCTGACAGGCGCGGCCGGCGCGGACACGATGATCGGCAGCGGCGGTAACGATACTTTCGTGGTCGACAATGTCGGCGATGTGGTCGTCGAAAATGCCGACGAAGGGAGCGATGCGGTGCAAAGTGCGGTCACTTACGCGCTTTCAGCCAATATTGAGAGCCTGACGCTGACCGGTACTGCGGCGATCAACGGCACCGGTAATACGCTCGGCAACACACTGACCGGGAACAGCGCTGCCAACGTACTGGCCGGCGGCGCGGGGGACGACATTTATGTCGTCGGCGCTGGCGACAGCGTCATCGAGAATGCCAGCGAGGGCATCGACACGGTCCAGTCCGGGGTGGCCTTTACGCTGGGCGCCAACGTCGAGAACCTGACGCTGACCGGCACCACAGCCATCAACGGCACCGGTAACAGCCTCGATAATTTGCTGACTGGCAACAGCGCCGCCAACGTGCTGTCCGGCGGTGCGGGCAACGATATTTACGTCATCGGCAGCGGCGACAGCGTCATCGAGAATGCCAGCGAGGGCATCGACACGGTCCAGTCCGGGGTGACCTTTACGCTGGGCGCCAACGTCGAGAACCTGACGCTGACTGGCACCACGGCTATCAACGGCACCGGCAACAGCCTCGACAACGTACTAACCGGGAACAGCGCCGCCAATGTGCTCACTGGCGGCGCGGGCAACGATATCTACGTCATCGGCACCTACGATACGGTCGTCGAAGCGGCTAATCAGGGAATTGACGCCGTGCTATCTTCGGTAACGTTTACGCTGGGCGCCAACGTTGAGAATTTGACCTTAACCGGCACCGGCGCAATCAACGGCACTGGCAATACATTCGATAATGTCATCACCGGTAACAATGCCAACAACTTCCTGGACGGCGGGGCCGGCAATGATCGGCTGATTGGCGGTCTGGGCGACGACACCTACCTCCTCGACAGCGCCGGTGACTTGGTTGTCGAGAATGCGGGCGAAGGCAACGATACAGTGCAAACTTCTTTTAGCTTTACGTCGGGGGGGAATGTCGAGAACGTCACGCTGCTTGGCACGGCGGCGATCAATGCCATGGGCGATTCCGGCGACAATGTGCTGACCGGCAACAGCGCGGCCAATCAGCTGACTGGTGGCGCGGGGAACGACACCCTGAATGGCGGAGGTGGTGCCGACACGCTCATGGGCGGGACGGGGGATGACACCTACGTCTCGGCGAGCGGCGTGGTACTGGTCGAGGCCGCAAACGCGGGTACGGACACGGTGCAATCCGCGACGACCTTCACCCTCGGGGATGATTTCGAAAACCTGACGCTAACCGGGACGGCGGCCATCAACGGGACCGGCAACGCGCTCGCCAACGTTATCGCTGGCAACGCCGGCGCCAACGTGCTCGATGGCGGCACCGGCGTCGACACACTCTACGGCGGCGACGGCAACGACACACTGATCGGCGATCCCAATGACTTATTGCGGGGCGGGCTAGGTGACGATCTATATATCATCAACACCGTCGGCGAACTCGATTCAAACGCCGTATACAACCTTGAATCCGGCGGCAGCGGGGTCGATACGATCCAGACAAATGGCAGTGTCAGACTTCACGTATTGGGTTGGAACTACAACACCCAAGACTACACGTTTAACGGCACGGTCGAAAATGCCACGCTGACTGGCACGCTCGATACCCACGCTTACGGTAGCACTTCCAACAACGTGCTAATTGGCAACAGCGGCAACAACTCTCTAACCGGACTTGGCGGTGATGACCGCCTAGAAGGCGGAGACGGTAATGATTCTCTCGATGGGGGCAGTGGAAACAATACGCTGATCGGTGGCGCCGGTAACGACACCCTAAGTGGCAGCGGCGGTACGAATAGCATGAATGGAGGGGCAGGTGATGATACTTACACGGTCTATGGGAGCACTGACGTAGTTATCGAGAATGCCAACGAAGGAACCGACACGATCATCTGCAGGGTTATTAATTCCAGCTATACCCTCCCAACTAATGTTGAGAATTTCCAACTGTTCGGGGGGACTGGAGCGTTTGTCTTCACCGGCAACAGTCTGAACAATTCGATCATCGGCGACTTCGATGCCTCCACGCTGAATGGTGGCGGCGGAGACGATACGCTGGACGGCGGTAGCGGTGCCGATACCCTGCTCGGCGGAACGGGGAATGATACCTACATCATCGACGCCACCGATGTCTTGACTGAGAATGCTAATGAAGGCATCGATATGGTACAGGCATCGTTCTCATACACCCTCGCCGCCAATTTCGAAAACCTGACCCTGACTGGCACGGCGGCGATCAACGGCACCGGCAATGCGGTGGCCAATGTGCTTACCGGCAACAGCGCCGCCAATGTGTTGGCCGGAGGAATCGGCGACGACACTTATGTGATCGATGCGCTCGATACTGTGGTCGAGAATGCCAGCGAAGGCACCGACACGATCCAGGCGAATTTCAGCTATACCCTCGGTGGTAATCTCGAAAATCTGACCCTCACCGGTACGGGGAGTATCAACGGCACCGGCAATAGCACCAACAACGTGCTAATCGGCAATATCGCCAACAATGTCTTGGATGGGGCTGTGGGCAGCGATACGATGCAGGGCGGACTGGGGAACGACACCTATATGGTCGACCATTCAGGCGACGTGGTGGTCGAGAATGCGGACGAAGGTACCGACACGGTGCTGGCCGTGGCAACGTACACGCTGTCAGCAAACGTCGAGAATTTGACGCTGACGGGGACGGCGGCCATCAACGGTACCGGCAATGCCGCCAACAATGTCTTGACGGGTAACAGTGCGGCCAACATTCTGAGCGGCGGCCTGGGGGATGATACGTATATCGTCTCTGATACGCTGGATACTCTGGTTGAGAATGCCAACGAAGGGAGCGATACCGTTCAATCTTCGGTGAGCTATACCCTCGGCGCCAACCTGGAGAAAATGACGCTGACTGGATATTCGGCAGTCATCGGTACCGGCAATTCCCTCGACAATGTCCTGACGGGCAACAATGCCACCTCGACTTTGATGGGGGGATTTGGTGACGACACATATATTCTACTCAGTTCCGCCAATGTCATTACGGAAAACGCTGGAGAAGGAAACGATACCGTTCAAGTGTCGTTCAACTATACGCTCGGCGCCAATCTCGAAAATCTTGTGCTCTCCGGTTCTGCTTATAACGGAACGGGCAATGCGTTGAATAACACGCTGACGGGTAACAGCTACAACAACTTGCTCGACGGTGGGGCCGGCGTGGATACGATGATTGGTGGGCGGGGAGGTGATACGTACATTGTCGACGATAGCGGCGACGCCGTGATTGAGAACGCGAACGAGGGTGTCGATACTGTCCAGAGCGCGGCCAGTTATGTTCTGGGGGCCAACATCGAGAATCTGACACTGACCGGCAGCAGTGTCATCAACGGCACGGGCAATGCGCTGGACAATATGCTGACGGGTAACGCGGCTGCCAACGTGCTGGCTGGTGGCTTAGGGAATGATACGTACGTAATCGATGGCAGCGATACGGTGTTTGAATACGCCAACGAAGGCATCGATACAGTCCAGTCGTCCGCGACCTATGTGCTCGTCAGCAATGTGGAAAACCTGACGCTGAGCGGTTGGGGCGCAATCAATGGCACAGGCAATGCCGCCAACAACAGCCTGCTCGGTAACAGCGGCAACAACCTCCTGACGGCTGGGGCCGGCAACGACACGCTAGAGGGGGGTTATGGCTTGGATACGCTCCTGGGCGGCACCGGGGACGATATCTATGTCGTGGACACCGCGACGGATGTGATCGTTGAAAATGCCGGTGAGGGGACTGATACTGTGAAATCGTCGGTGACCTACACGCTCGGGGCAAACCTGGAAAACCTAACGTTGACCGGTTATGCAAATATTAACGGCACCGGTAATGCCTTGGGCAATGTCCTGACCGGCAACAGCGGCGGCAATGTGCTGGCCGGCGGCATGGGCGACGATACTTACATCGTCGGTAACGGCGACAGCGCACTGGAGAATGCCGGCGAAGGGACCGATACGGTCCTGTCTTCGGCGAGCCTTGCGCTATCGGCCAACGTTGAGAACCTAACATTGACTGGAACTGCTGCGATCAACGGGACTGGCAACGACCTCGGAAATGTCCTGGTGGGCAATATTGCGGACAACGTGTTGGATGGACTCAATGGCGCCGATACGATGCGCGGCGGAGCAGGTAACGACACCTATCTGGTGGATGTCGTCGGGGAAGTTGTAGTTGAATTCGCCAGCGAAGGCATCGATACGGTCCAGAGTGCCGTCGATTATGTTCTGGGCGATAACCTCGAGAACTTGAGTCTGAACTATGGTCTGGCTGTCAGCGGAACTGGCAACGCCCTGAACAATTCGTTGCTGGGCAGCATCGTCGATAACGTCCTGATGGGCCTGGAAGGCGACGACACGCTGGACGGAAGCCGTGGGGCCGACACGATGATCGGTGGTGTCGGCAACGACACTTATGTCGTCGATAACTTGGGCGATGTCATCGTCGAAAATGTTGGCGAAGGGGTGGATACCATCCAGACCACCATCGATTGCACGCTGGGCGACAATCTGGAAAATCTGACGCTGTTGACCTATGCTGCCATCCACGGGACCGGCAACGCCTACAACAATGTGATTGTCGGCAGCGGCGCCAATAACCTGTTGGACGGTGGGATCGGTGCCGATACGATGCGCGGTGGCAGCGGCGATGATACCTACGTGGTGGATGACCTGGGCGACGTAGTGGCTGAAAACAGCGCCGAAGGCATCGATACGGTGATGAGTTCGATTAGCTACACGCTGGGAGACAATCTCGAAAACCTGACCTTGACGGGAATGGCTGCGATCAATGCAGTCGGCAACGCAGCGGACAATGTGCTGGTCGGCAACGGTGCCGCCAATGTTTTGAGTGGCGGTGATGGAAAGAACTGGCTGGACGGTGGTGCTGGCGCCGACACAATGATTGGCGGTGACGGTGCCGACACCTATGTGGTGAATGATGCCGGCGACGTCGTTCAGGAAACATCAAACGGGACGTTTTACTCTGACCGAGTTTTGAGTTCGCTAAGCTATACGCTTGGTGCAAATATCGAATACCTTGCCTTGACAGGCACGGATGCCATCAACGCTGCAGGCAATGAACTAAACAATACCCTGGTCGGGAACGACGCCGTCAACGTCATCGACGGCGGCACGGGCGCTGACATCATGGTCGGTGGCCTGGGCGACGACACTTACATCGTCGACAACCAAAACGACTGGGTGGGCGAATATCTGGCCGAAGGTACGGACAGCGTGCGCAGCAGCATTGCGTACACGCTCGGCGTTAACCTCGAAAACCTCCTGCTAACAGGCAGCGCCGACATCAACGGGACAGGCAACGAGCTCGACAACCTGATTGTCGGCAACGATGGCGCCAATGTGCTGAACGGCATCGACGGCAACGACCTCCTCCAAGGCGGGCTCGGCAACGACATGCTTCAGGGGGGTGGCAGCAACACGCTTCTGGACGGCGGTATCGGCGCCGATGGCCTCGTGGGCGGTAGCGGTAACGATCTCTTCATCGGCGGTGCTGGCAACGATGTCATTACCACCGGAAGCGGAGCCGATCTCATTGCATTCAATCGCGGCAGCGGCCTAGATACGGTGCATTCCAGCAATGGAACCGACAATATCATTTCGCTCGGCGGCGGCATCAAGCTGAGCGACCTGGTGTTCCGAAAAGATGGCAACAATCTTGTCCTTGATACAGGTGGTGGCGATATCCTGACCTTGGAAAACTGGTATGCCGCACCCGCCAACCACAGTGTGCTGACCCTGCAAATGGTCGAGGCTGCCGCCGCCGACTTCACTCCGGCGGGACTTGATCCACTGCGCGATAATCGGATCGAGACCTTCGATTTCCAAGGTCTGGCCGATCGTTTCGATCTTGCACAAATATTCAATCCCGGCTTGACGTCTTGGTCACTGGCTGCGGCCTTGACCGATTTTCACCTTGGCGGAAGTGACACTGACGCCCTGGGTGGGGACCTGGCCTACCAGTATGGCAGCACTGGTACTTTGGCGGGCATCGGGGCTACGGCAGCGCAGTCGACGCTGGGAAACCCGACCTTCGGAACCCAGGCCCAGACGCTGCAACCACTGACCAGCCTGCAGGATGGTCCGGCACGACTCATGTAAGGGCTAGGGGGCGCGGCTCGCCACACCCCCGCCTCATCTGGAATCAAGCATATGAAAATGCCGGAATGGCCCCGCCATCTATTACTTTCCGAAGCGGATCCGCTCGATTTTTCCCCGTCTCTCCTCCGGCTGCAGAATAAGCCGCCGTACCCTTTCGGCCAGACAGTTCTTTGGGTACTCCTAGGGCTGATGGTTGGTTTGTTGCTTTGGGCTGTGCTCGGGCGCCTCGATATTGTGGCCGTTGCCGAAGGCAAACTGATCCCGGAGACCTACGTCAAAATCGTCCAGCCGGCTGAGTCGGGCATCGTCAAGGACATCTTGGTCAGTGAAGGCCAAATCGTCGAAGCCGGTCAGATCCTGATGCGGATGGATGCGCTGATCAGCGAAGCCGACAGCACGTCCATCGAGGCCGACTATCAACGTAAAAGACTGGGGTTACGGCGGATTCAGGCTGAACTCTCGGGCGTTGTATTCCAGCGAGAAGGCGACGATCCCCCTGGCCTCGCCCAGGAAATCAGCGCCCAGTATCGTGCCAACCACACGGCCTTCGAAGCCGCCCTGGCCGAAGAGCGCTCCAGATTGATCAAGGCCCGGCAGGACCTAGCCGCCGCTGAACAAGTTAAGAAAAAACTCGAGGACACTCTGCCGTACTACCGTGAGCAGGACAAAGCCTACGAAAAGCTGGTCAAGGATGGCTTCGCAGGCGCCCTGATGGGTAGCGACAAGAAGCGCGAACGCCTCGAAAAGGAACAGGAGCTGCAGACCCAGGCGTTTGTGATCGAATCCGCCAAGGCGAGCATGCTCCAGTCGGAAAAGAAATTGGCCCAGATCGATTCCGACTATCGCCGGCAACTGCATGCTGAACGTAACGAGTTGCAAGGACAGTTCGACAAGCTGGCCCAGGAAGTCACCAAGCAGGCGCATCGACAGAACTTGCTCGAACTCAAGGCGCCACAGGCCGGGGTGGTCAAGGATCTGGCCACCCACACCACCGGGACCGTCGTTCAGCCAGGCACCATTCTGCTGACCTTGGTACCCAAGGACGAAACTCTGCGCGCCGAAGTCTGGGTCTCCAACGAAGACATTGGTTTCGTGCGCGAAGGGCAGTCGGTGAAGCTTAAGTTCGCCGCCTTCCCATTCCAGAAGTACGGCATGGTTGAAGGAATCGTCGAGCATGTCAGCGCCGATGCGGCGGATGGCAACACCTCAGGGCAGAACGAACCGAACAAGAAAACCCAACCCTTGCTTTACAAGGCGCTGGTTCGCTTGAAGGAGATGGCGTTGGCGATGGATGGACAGCGCTTCCCGCTGTCAGCCGGCATGCAGACCAATGCGGAAATTTGGCTGGGCGACCGGACGGTGATGGAATACCTGTTGTCGCCGGTCAGGAAAGCCTGGCATGAGGCGGCCAGAGAACGATAACCAAGGGAAATTCGATAAAAAGACTATGGGCAGAAAACGTCAATTGCAATTCGGGGCAATCAATATCACGATGCCGGCGCCCCATCGGCCAGAGCGTTACATCGAACTGTTCCGCCGGGCCGGCGACCTGGATAAGGTCGTCAAGCTCAAAGGGGACTGGGTCGGCAAGCTCGGTACTCTCCGTGACGACAAAGATACCGATGGCAGTGCGATCATACGGGGAGAGTTCTACAAGTACATTGAATTGGACTCGACCAGGGACTGGTTCAACGTCTTGAAGGGCAAGCCGGCCGATGAGCGCGAGTTGGACCAGATTTCCATTCCCGAGCATTTGAAGCCACACTTCCAGTATGTGCCTTTCGTCTTTTTCTCGAAGGGGCATCGGCTGGTCATGATCACCCGCGACAGGGAGGATGTAATCTCTGCGGTCCAGGCCGTAACGATTCTGCGCGGCATTTTTGCGTCCTCGGAACTGGTCGCCGCCTTTGGGAAAATCGATCTGGTCGTCGAACCCTCCCGAGATACCCTCGAGAAAATCCTGGGCATGCCCCGGCTGCGTACGCTGGAGATCGTGGTTACACCACCGAATCCGGACGATTTCGAGGAGTTTGAGCGCGATCTGTTCGAAGACATGGCTAGCCAGCGGGCTAGCAGTTATCAGCTGACCTTGCAGGAAGAAGAAGGCGAAGGCCTGGCGCCCGGCGACAAGGTTCGCAAGTTGGCGCGAGTAGCCCAATCCAATGGCAAGGTCTCGGGGGTCGGCGGCTCACGCGGTAAGACCGTCCGGCTGTCGACCACGGAACATCCGCTGGTCGAAAAAACGCACTATGATCCCGAGGTCGAAATTCGGGCCAACGTGCTGCTGGTCAAAGCCAGGGAGATTCTCCAGCAAATCAGGAGCTGACATCGTGTGGGAAGGGGTCAAGAAAAGTTATGCCGGGGTCGGCGGGATTTTTGCCCGCTACTGGCGTGCCTATGGCAGTTCCCGAGCCCTGTTCAGTTCCCCTTATCTACATGTCTCGATTCTACTTGCCGGAGCCATGTACCCCTTCTGGCTCAGGGAGTCCTGGTGGGACACGGCGCTATCGACACTGCCCAACGTGCTGGGCTTCACGCTGGCCGGATTTACCATCTGGTTGGGGTTCGGCGATGAAAAATTTCGAGCCCTGATTTCGCGCGCCAAACCGGACCGGGAAAGCCCATTCATGGGGGTCAGTGCTGGCTTCGCGCATTTTGTGGTCGTTCAGATTCTGGCATTGATGGCGGCACTCTGGGCCAAAGCGATGAATTTCCCGCTACCACACGATTGCTGGTTGCATGACCACATTCGTCTTATCGCAATACCTGGCCAGTACATTGGCTTTCTGTTGTTCATTTATGCGTTGATGTCGGCACTTGCAGCCACGCTTGGCGTATTACGAGCTGCTTCTTGGTACGATCAGCACAAACGGAATGGTGCCGGTTCCGCTGATGGTGCGTCTAATCAGCCGAAGTAAGAGAGCGCTACTATTATTGATTGCTGCCGCGCTACGCTTGCCGCCCGGCTCGTTTGGCTTCGCCAATCCGAGACCACGGGGAGTTCGGATTAAATCCGATATAGATATCCAGATGGTGGATCAGATGCATCTGGTCAGGGTCAATGCGATTGCATGGTCAACCTGAAAGAGAATGGGTGGTCTGGTCAGTGCGATTCTGCAGCGGGGCGATTCACCGACACAAAGAGATCATGCCAAAGTTAATTATCGATGAAAGTATGCTCCAACGAATTGCAGCCAGCTTTACAGGCTTACCAATCACTATGGGGCCTGACGGGGAAATGCTGGCTCCTGGCATTGTTGACCTACTGGACGTCGATCACACCATTCCTCGCTGGATGCCCAACGACGATCGAACTGGCATGCTCGTGCTTGCCGCCGAAGCATGTCGTGATGTTACGTTTTTCTCAGAACGCCTGATTGACTCTAAGACACGACGGAGAGCGATGAGGGGAGTCACTGTGCCTGTCTGCAAACTCATGGACGTTACGGCTCTTCTTGTGTCGAGGATGAATGACAAAACATCCCGCGACGCCCGTGCTCAATGGCCAAATGCAGATCAAAAAACCTATCACGAGGTAGCTAAACGCTTAAAGAAAAGTCGTCTTCAAGGTCCCGTTAGGTGGGTTCGCAACAAGATTGGTGCACACCTTGATTCAGAGGCTTTTACGGTGGGCACCGAGTACCTCAAGCTGGACGACATCCTGGGAGCCTTCGGAGATTGCGTGGTATTGCTAACGTTGTCGATGAACTACCCATCAAGCTGGTTCAGCTGGATTCGTGGTCTTGGAACATCGCCTGATGGTCAGCTACACATCGTAGAAACGATGTTCGAATATCCCCTATGTGTTCGCTGGGTCACGGACCTGGGCGGACAACCAATTGCTTTGAGTAGGGCTATGTTGGCCGAAGATCCAAGGCATGAACTTCAAGGTCAAATGGTGGAAGCCACCAACGCATACAACGAATGGGTAAGAGTGACGGGCACACAACTTCCACTCTTAGCCATGAATCCAATTATAGATGCTGCAGACTCAGCTCAGAATAGCTCGGCAGCTAACAACCTCTTTGAAAGAATAAAGATATTTCATCTTTCAAAGGGCTAGCGCGCACTAATCAGAATTCTTGTGGCACCTCACTCCAACACCGGCACAGCATTTTTATCAAACCGTTGCATCCACCGGTTGAATCCGCAGGCTATTGCTGAAGAAGTGAGGACAACGCACCAAGGTCGCCTTTGGCCGAACTACCGCCAGTTGCCGCCAAGATATGACTGACGCAATGTCGACCTAAGCGAACATTGATGATGTACATCACTATCGACAACATTCCACCTCATGCTGAGAATCAGCCTATAGGTAACATGCAATGAAGCAGATTGGATTTGACAAGAAATTCACCCTCTTGGCTCAAGAAGCTCATCTTACAAAGAACACAATCCTCTCTGGCTTTGACCTTCTCTTAAAGGCCAACTTTTTTCAAGACAGAGACGGCTATTTCTATTCTTCCTTCTTCAATATTTCTATTGGCATGGAGCGGCTCTTAAAGTTAGCGGTCATCACCCACTACATGCTAACGAACAGCTATTCAACGCCAACCGTCAAACAGTTAAAAAGCCAGTTTGGCCACGATGTGAAGACCTTGTATGACGAATGCGTTAAATTGATGCCTGCATACCATCCACAGCGGACGGAACAGCCGACCTTGGACACCGAGGACCGAGCGCTGATTGGCTTTTTTACGGAGTATGCGACGAACTCGCGCTACTTCAATTTGAATGAGGTGTGTGAGGCGAAGATGGATCGCAGCCCTTTAGATAAGTGGCTGGCAATTGCTCGCTCAGTCTACGAGAGGTACACACCTCACCAAGTTAGGCAAAAGTGTGCAATGGATTTGCTGTACAGCATGGATAGGGCAGGACCGCCAAATGGCTTTACCAGCTACCTAGATGAGTCAGGTCACCCTATGATGGTCTTTGAGTGCCTCCACCGGCAGTATGTCGTTCAAAAGAGCGCTCCTTTGGTGATCTGGCGACTAGTGGAAGTACTTCGTCCTATTCACCTTCTACTGGAAGCCATGGCCCACAAGGCAACCGAGTACGAAAAGAGTCAAGGTAAGCCGACAATGATCATTCCTCACTATGAGGATTTCTTCTACTTCCTGCTTGCGGACAAGGCCGCTATCAAGCGACGCAGAAGTTGGTTAGACATCTTCATCAACTAGAATCATCCCGGATGAAGGGCGGCAAAGGATTCGTTAGCAGGCGCTCACAGTATGCTGCCTCACCGTCCACTTTGGCCGAGGCGCTGCCTGTTGTCGCCGGCATAAGGCCGGATGTCGGCCTTTGCTGCCGTTCAGTTTCGTACGCATGTACAGCAGGCTTGAGATGCTAAGCAGACTTCGCCGTGACTGAGAAAGTTAAGGCGATTCAGTCTAGGAAGGCCGGGGGATTCAATATTATCCATATGCAATATAATGGACAATAACAGGTCTAGGAGCCACCGGGCGCCAAGGGTTAGATGCAGGCAGTACAGCAGACATCTGACGCAGCGAACAATCCCCGCGATCGCATCGCGAAATCAGAAAAGCGGGTCATTTTGACTACCGAACAGATTCCAGCAAGTTCAAAACGCGTAGAAGCCGGCGGCTCGGCTGCGGCCGGCGGCTTTGAGTTCCAGGCGAAGCTCGGCGCGATGTTCTGCCTGCAATTACTTGCGCAGCGGCCGGTGGATCATTCGCTCGGTTTGGGTGGGGCGGTTCCCGCTTGGATTCGATTCGAAAGCGAAGCTCCAGTCGATGACATCCTTGTGGCGACTTCCCAAGATGGCTTCATCGCGGTACAGGCCAAAACCTCGGTGGACCTCTCTCCCAACACGAAAGGTGGCTTGGCGAAGACCATCCAGCAGTTCGTCCGTCACTGGCTGGAATGCCGGAATGGCAATGGAACAGATCTTTGGAACAGGCCGCTTGACCCTGCACGGGACCGGTTGGTGTTGGCGGTCGGTCCATCTGCGCCTTCGTCCGTCCGTCTTGAGCTCCCAGCGGCCCTTCGATCCCTGTCGCAGCCCACACCGATCGCGCTCAACAAGGAGGAGGAAAGGGCACTTGATGTGTTCAAGTCGTGCGTCGAGCTGGCCTGGGTCTCCACGACATCGGAAACCATACCGGACCAATTTCTGCGCGAGCTCGCGGCGCTGACTAGGGTCATCACGTTCGATCCCGATGGTACCGACAGTCAGGCGCTCGATACGATGGCGGCGGCGGCTGTGGAGCCTTCCCACGCGCGCCCGTTAATCAACACGCTGACGGTTATCTCCAAGCGGTGGATGACCCAGCGCGGCGGTGGCGACCTGGTTCAGCTCCGCCAGGTGCTCGCGGCCGAGAGCATCACCCTGCGCGCGCCGCCGCAGTTCGACAGCGACATCAAGAAGCTGAAAGCGCATTCCCTGCAAATCGGCGTCGATCTCCAGAGCTACGAAAAGATCGACCAGGCCGAAGGCGTGATCAAAATCGCCCGGGATTGCCAACCCGCCGCCCTAGCGGCCGCCAGAGATGGATCCCTTCTTCTCATCGGCGAGCCCGGGGCGGGCAAGAGCGCGGTCATCAACACGATCGCCCGTGAGCTGCGAGCGTA
>CAMLHL010000022.1 GCA_946479855.1 uncultured Pseudomonadota bacterium | reverse complement strand
GCGCCGCCGAAGTGCGCAAGGCGACGCTGACCCTGAACCTGACGCCGCGCAGCGAACGCCGCGGCATCAGCAAGCAGGTCATCGAAGGCCAGTTGCGGGCCGGCCTGGCGGCGATTCCCGGCGTCCAGGTCAAGGTCGGCCTGGCCTCCGGCAACGAGAAATACATCCTCGTCCTGGCCAGCGAAAACGGCCCGCTGCTGGCCGAACACGCCCGCGTCGTCGAACGCGAGCTGCGCGGCCTGCCCGGTATCGGCAACATCACCTCGACGGCCAGCCTGGTCCGGCCGGAACTGGTCATCCGCCCCGATTTCGCCCGGATGGCCGATCTTGGCGTGACCTCGGCAGCGATCGCCGACACCCTGCGCATCGCCACCGCCGGCGACTACGACCAGGGGCTGGCCAAGCTCAATCTCGCCCAGCGCCAGGTGCCCATCGTCGTCAAGCTGCCGCCGGCGGCGCGCACCGATTTGGCCCTGCTCGAGCGGTTGACCGTACCGGGCAAGCACGGCCCGGTGCTGCTGGCCAACGTCGCCAGCGTCAGCATCGCCGGCGGGCCGGCCGAAATCGACCGCTACGACCGGCTGCGCAACATCAATTTCGAAATCGAGTTGAACGGCGTGCCGCTCGGCGAAGTCGAGGCCAAGGCGCTGGCCCTGCCCAGCCTGGCCAACCTGCCGCCCGGTATCATCCAGACCACGGTTGGCGACGCCGAGGCGATGGGCGAGCTGTTCCAGAGCTTCTCGCTGGCCATGGCCACCGGCGTGCTCTGCATCTACATCGTGCTGGTCCTGCTGTTCAAGGATTTCGTCCAGCCGGTGACCATTCTCGCCGCCCTGATCCTTTCCGTGCCCGGCGCCTTCCTGGCCCTGTTCGTCAGCCAGACGGCGCTGTCGATGCCGTCGATGATCGGCCTGATCATGCTGATGGGCATCGCCACCAAGAACTCCATCCTGCTCATCGACTACGTCGTGCTGGCCCGCCGCGAGCATGGCCTGGACCGCTGGAGCGCGCTGCTCGACGCCTGCCGCAAGCGGGCGCGGCCGATCGTCATGACGACGGTGGCGATGGGCGCCGGCATGATGCCGATCGCGCTCGGCATCGGCACCGATCCGAGCTTCCGGGCGCCGATGGCCATCGTCGTCATCGGCGGCCTGATCACCTCGACCTTCCTCAGCCTGCTGGTCATTCCGGTGGTGTTTACCTACGTCGATGACCTGATCGGCGCCGTTCGCGCCCGGTTCGGGATGAAGCCGCATTGAGGGCGCCCGGGGGCGGCGGACGGTGCTTTTTCAACAAGTGTGGAATATGCCACGGACAAAATCCCGGGCCTCGCTTAAGCTATCGGCAAAGGAGGTTCAGCCATGGCAACAACTGCTCGTGTTTCCCTGTTCAAGAACGAATTCGTCGCCGTGTTGAGCGATGGTCGGCGCATTGAGCGGCAGGACTGGCGCGACCTGGCCGAAGCTTTGTCCGGTGCCGGCGTACAGGCCAGCGATGTCGAGTACGAATGGCATGCCGGTCAGCGCATGATCACGGCCGGCCAGCAGGTGGCGATGCGTTCGGAAATCCGGCGCTGGTCGCACTATTTCGACGGCCACAGCAACGCAGCCTGAGGGATCGCGGCGCTCCGCGCCCGCTTCCCCGAGGTGCCGACCGGCTCCGGCCGATCCGGCGCTTTTCCTGTGATGGCCTGCGTTTTGGGAAGTGGCAAGGAATATTAACTTTCGTCATAATCGCTCTGCGCATATTGCGTTGTAATGTGAAACAGGAGGCCCGCCTTGTCGGGCCGGCCTGACTGAACCGACGAACGACAGGACGAGACGTTGGCCGAACAAGCGACTGCAACACCAAGCATCAATTCTCTCCGGACGATATTCGGGCTGGCCCTGGTGCTGGGACTGGCCATCATCTGGGTGGTCAGTGCCTACGAACTCGACCGTCGACGCAGCAGCGATCTGCGCGAGGTTGCCCATGCGACGGAATTCCAGGCCCAGGCCTTTGCCGAGAACACGCATTCGACGATCAAGCGGCTCAATGAAGCCCTGCTCGACTTGCGCTCGCGCTGGAAGGGCGATCCGGCCGCATTTGCCAAGCTGGTCCAGCACCGCCAGCAATACATGGCCGACGTCGCCTTTCAGGTCGCGGTTATCGACGCCCAGGGCTGGATGGCCTATTCCAATCTGGCGGCGCCCAAGAGCCGGGTTTATCTCGGTGACCGTGAGCATTTCCGCGTCCATCGCGATAACGGCGACCACCTGTTCATCAGCCAGCCACTCAAGGGCAAGGTGTCCGGCAAATGGTCGATCCAGTTCACGCGCCCCATTCTTGACGAGGACAAATTCAACGGCGTGCTGGTCATTTCGGTCAGCCCGGACAGCATCGTGGCCTTCGGCGAAAAGATGCCCTCCGACACCGTCATCGCCGTGGTTGCCGACGGTGGCGAAATCATGGCTCGCAAACCCGAGAACGAGTCATGGATGGGCCGGAAGCTGAGCGCCCGCCCGTATCTGATGCCCAACTCGCCGGTCTCGGGCAACTATACCCGGCGGGCGCAGGTCGATGATGTCGAGCGCATTTATGGCTACTATCGTCTGCCCGAATATGGCCTCAGCTTTGTCGTCGGCCACTCGGTCGATAGCGTGCTGGCCGAGTACCGCAACTACCGCTTCATGGTGCTGTCGGCGGCGGCCGGGATCAGCGCCGCGATCGCGCTGTTGCTGACCTTGCTGTTGCGCTCCCTGTCGGTGCGCGCGGAGATGGAAAGGCGGCTGCGCGACAGTCAGGCCATGCTGCGCTCGGCCGTCGGCGCCATCGGCGAGGCTTTTGTCATCTTCGATCAGGACGACCGCCTGGCCTTTTACAACGAGGAATACCGTGAGTACTACCGGACCTCGGCCGATCTGCTGGTGCCGGGCACGACCTTCGAGGAGATCATTCGGAGCGGCGCCGAGCGCGGTCAATACAAGGATGCGGTCGGCCGGGTCGATGACTGGGTGGAGGCGCGGCTGGCCGCGCATCGCAGCGGCAGCACGGATTTCATCCAGGAACTCGGCGACGGCCGCTGGTTGCGCATTCGCGAGCGGAAGACGCGAGAAGGCTTCATCGTCGGCTTCCGGATCGACATCACCGAGCTCTACGAGGCCAAGCAGGCCGCCGAGGCGGCGAATCAGGCCAAGAGCCGTTTCCTGGCCATCATGTCGCACGAAATACGGACGCCGATGAACGGCATTCTCGGCATGGCGCAAATGCTGCTCCAGCCCGGACTGGAGGACCCCGAGCGCAGGGAATACGCGCGGACCATCCTGAATTCCGGCCAGACGCTGCTGGCCTTGCTCAACGACATTCTCGACCTGTCGAAAATCGAGGCCGGGAAACTTGAACTGTCGATGGCAGCTTTCAAACCCGCGCAGATCGTCGATGAAACGGTGGCCCTGCTGGCCGGGCCGATACACGATCACGGCCTCGATATCCGGACCGGCTGGACCGGGCCGGCGGAGGCACGCTACCGGGCCGACCCGATCCGTTTGCGCCAGATGTTGTCGAATCTGGTCAGCAATGCCGTCAAATTCACTGAACGGGGGTTTGTCCATATCGAGGCCAGCGAGATCGGCCGCGAGGGCAAGGTGGCCATCCTGGAGTTTTCCGTCCGCGACAGCGGCATCGGTATTCCGCCGGAAAAACAAGGCGAGCTCTTCAAGCCCTTCTCGCAGGCCGATAGTTCGACCACCCGCGAATACGGCGGCACCGGCTTGGGATTGTCCATCGTCCGCCGCCTTGCCCTGATGATGGGCGGCGAGGTCGGGGTCGAAAGTGTCGCCGGCCAGGGTGCGCGTTTCTGGTTCCGCATTCGTGCCGAGATCGTCAGCGAAGGCGAGGAGAGCCGCCGGGGCGAGCGGTCAACGGCCAGCCAGCCGGTGGCGCCCACGGTCTCGACGGTCAGTGGCTGCGTTCTGGTGGTCGAGGACAACCCGGTCAACCGCAAGGTGGTCGAGGCCATGTTGCGCAAGCTCGGTGTCCGGATCGAGTCGGCCGGCAACGGCCGGGAGGCTCTCGACGCGATTGCCGGCGGCCTGCAGCCGGACCTGATCCTGATGGACGTGCAGATGCCGGTCATGGACGGTTTGCAGGCGACTGCGGAAATCCGGCGTCGGGAAACGGATCGCGGCGGCCGACGCCTGCCGATCGTCGCCCTGACCGCCGGGGCTTTCGAAGATGACCGCCAGCGCTGCATTGCCGCCGGCATGGACGACTTCCTGGCCAAGCCGATCAAGCATGAGGAGCTGCTTGCCGCCGTCGGCAAATGGCTGGCCGTTTCGCCGGTGTGCGACTAGCGCCGGCCGGCGGGGGCCGCTTGCTGCTCGGCGGCAGGCTCCCGCCCGAAGGTCAGGGTGTAGAGGATGTCGAGTGCGTTGTCGCTGCCGGCGCGGCCGATCAGGGCGACCTGACGGGTCAGGTTGACCGTCAGCTTGACGATGCTCTCCGCCCGCCCCAGCGTCTGCTCGTAGGAAAGCAGGGCATTTGACGACAGGCGCTTGCCGACGCTGAAAATCTGCTGGCCGGTCGTCCCGGCGCTATCGGCATTGCTGCCGCCGGCGACGCGGCTGGCCGGCTGGCGGCCGCCGGTATCGCCGATATTGCCCTGGCGGACGCCGAACTCATCGAAACCGAACCTCTTTTTCAACTGCTGGACGAGATTGCCCGAGTCGTTGCCGAGCAGGCCGCCGGCCGCCGAGAAAAGCAGGGTGGCATCGCCGGCCCCCATCTGTTCCGGACCGTGGCCGAGGACCAGCCAGGCGAGTTTTTCGGCGTCGGGCAATTCCGGATCGGAGATCAGTTTGACCACTGGTTTTTGCGCGGTGCCGCCGATCTGGACGCCGGCCTCGACCGACAGCCCCTTGCGCAGGGCGCGGACGTCCAGTCCCGGGTTGTCGAGCAGGCCGCCAAAGCTGAGGATGCCGCGCTCGATGTCGAGTTTCTGGCCGTAGGCGTCGAAGCGGCCGCCGCGGGTGCGGATCGTGCCGCTGGCCCGGGGCAGGTCGCGCCCCTGGGCGGTGATGCGCACCTCGCCGGCCAGCCGGCTGGACAGGCCGGCGCCGTGGAACAGGAAGTTGCGGCCGAGATCGGTGCTGATGTCGAGATCGAGTCTGGGGCGCAGGGACGGCGCGGCTTGCTCGCTGCCCGGGCGCTTGACGATCACATCGTCGGAGAGCCGGGGCGTGCCGCTGGGCGCCAGTTGCCAGTACCCGGCATCGACCGCCAGCTTGCCCCGGGCCCCCAGCGTGCCGCCCTGCCAGCTCAGGCGGCCGTTGCCGGAGACGGCCACCCACTGGTCGGGTAACTGGTAAGCGCCGACCCGGTCGAGGCGGAAGTCGAGGAAGGCCGGGGCGGTCGACTGGCCATTACCCGGGGGGGCGGCGCGCAGGGCGTGGTCGACGCGCATTTCGCCGGTGATTTCAAGGCGGCCGGGTTGCCGGGTCAGCGCTGTCAGGTCATCGCGTACTTCGAGGCGCAGGGGGCGGGGCAAGGGCTGGAGCAGACTGTCGAAACCAAGCCGGTTGATGCGCAGCAGGTTGTCGCGCAAATCGACATCGAGCTCGCCGGCGGCCAGGTTGAGTCCCTGTTCGGGCAGGCGCAGGGCTAGTTTTTCGCCCCGCAGGCGGCCGCTGCTCAGCGGAGCGGCCGGGGTGCCGGCGAGCTGTAGTTCGCCGTTGAGCCGGCCGGCGCTCTGCCAGCCTTCGCCAATCAGTTCGGCCAGCCAGCCGAGGTCGGCGATGTCCGCCCGGAGGCGGCCTCGCCATGCCGCCTGCCGGTCGAGCGACCAGGCGCCCTGCAGGGCGGCGGTCAACTCGCCGTCGATCTGGCCGATGCGGCTGCCGCGGGCGCTCAGGCTGGCGCGCAGTTGCCGGGACTCGCCACTGGCCTGCAGGGTCGCCTGCCAGTCGAGCGGGTCGCCAGCCAGCCGGGCCGGACCGATGCTCCAGCCGCTGGCCGCCAGGCGGAGCGGGGCCGGTGCGGTTAAATGGAAATTGCGCGATTGGTCGGGGCTGTTCAGGCGGGCTTCGCTCAACTGGCCGTGCCACAAGGCGCCGTCGCCGCTCAGTCCGCCTTCGGCGGCCAGATGCAGTCGGTTTTTGCCGGCCACCTCGGCATCGGCCGTCAGCCGGTGTGAGCGCTGGCTGCCTTCGTTCTGCACGCGGATGGCACGAAGCAAAGCCGGTTGCTCCGGTGTATCGAGGCTGGCAATGTCGAGCCGCAGCAGCAGCGGGGCGGTCGGCTCTGCGCTGGCTTCGAGCTTGAGGTCGAGGCCGTTGATGCGGGCGGTGCCCGGCAGGCCGAGGCGGGAGGCATTCAGGTTGCCGCTCAGGCGGGGGAGGCGGGGGCTGCCGCTCAGTTCGAAGCGGCCGGCCAGGCCGCCTTCCAGGCCGTAGGGGGCGAGTTGCGGTGCCTCGATATCGACCGCCAGCGTGTCGCCGGGCTGGCCGAAGGCCCCGCGGGCTGTCAGCCGGTTACTGCCGGCAACGAGCTGGAGGTCGGCACGCGGGATACGCGGCCAGGCGATGCTGAGCTGGCCCTGGCCGGCCAGCGCCTGGCCAGCCAGGCGGCTGTCCTGTAGCGTAAATCCGGCCTCGACGACCGCTTGCGGGGCAAGCCGGCCGTTGGCCTTGAGGCGGGCGTTGATCTGGGCGGCCGGCACTCGGGCAAAACGGCTCGGGTCGAAGTGCTGGAGCTCGCCTTCGGCAGTGAAAGGGCGCGCTGCGCTCAGGTCGAGTTCGCCGTGCGCCGCCAGCCGGGCCTCGCCGGCGCTGAGCAGCAGTTGCGACAGGGCGATACGGTCGGCGGCGTGGCTGGCTTCGGCGAGCAGGCGGAAGGTGGCATCGCGGAGGTCGAGTTTCAGGTCTTGCCGCTCGGCGCCGAGGGTCGTTGAAATGGGGCCGGCGAGCCGGGTCGACCGTAGCATCGAGGCGATCTGGGCGGCATCGAGCCGCCTGACGTCGAGCGCCAGCGTCAGCGTACCGGCGTGCCATTCGCCGCGGCCGGCGAGTTCGCCTTGGCCGGGCAGGGCGGCGTGCAGGTTGGCGAAGCGGGCGACATCGCCTTGCCAGTCCACCGCGCCGGCCAGGGTGAGGAGCGGCAGGCGCTGGCGATCGAGGGGGCCGGGCTGGTGGTTGGTCAGGCCGAAGCTGCCGACGATGCCTTCGCCCTGCGGCTGGACGTCGGCGACGATGCTCAGCCGGGCCTGCGGGGCGCCGGCCTGCCAGGTGGCCGGGTCGATGTCGTCGAGCTGGACGCGGGCGCGGGCGAAGGCGGCTTCGGCGAAGGGCGTCAGTTCGATCTCGGCATGGCCGGCGACACCCTGCATGGCGATGGCGCCCAAGGCGAGGCGCTGCAGCGGGCCGACGGCAGTGAGCGCCACGGCCAGCGGCCGCTCGTCGAGCCGGCCGGCGATCTGGGCGCTGGCGTCGAGCGGAAAGGGCGCGGCGCCGTCGAGCGTCGCGTTGCCGCTGAGCGTGATGCCGGTGGTGCGGGCGCGCAGGCCGTCAATCCGGTGGCGGCGGCCATCGCTGCTCAGGCGGGTGGCGAGGTCGGTGACGGTGACGGCCTCGCCGTAGCGCAGCGTCGAAATGGCCACTTTTTCGATGTCGACCGCCAGCGGCAGGCGCAGGTCGTCGGGCACGGGCGTCGGCGCCAGGCTCGGGCGGGTGGTGATGGCGAGTTGGTCGATCTGCAGGGCGGCGATCTGCAGCTGGCCGTGGAGCAGGGCGGCGGGCGCCCAGTCGAGATGCAATTGTGTCGCGGTGACTTGCCGATCGGCATCTTGCCAGCGCACTTGGCCCAGCGTGAATTTGCCGAGCAGGCGGCCGCTGGCCGCATCGATCTGCAGGCGGCCGCCCGTGGCACCGGAGGCCAGCACGGCCAGGGCGCGCAGGCCGCTTTCGCTGGTCGTCAGCCAGCCGGCGCTGGCGATCAGAGCGACGGTGGCGAGCAGGGCTAGGCGGCGCCGCATGTCAGAACGGGATGGCCAGCGAGAAATGCAGGTGCAGCTCGCGGTTGCGTTCGCCATAGGCAAGGTCGACGCCGATCGGCCCGGCCGGGCTGCGCCAGCGGGCACCCAGGCCGTAGCCGACGGCGAGGCGGACGTCCAGCAGCGAATCGACGGCGTCACCGGCATCGACAAAGGCGGCGACGCCCCAGGCATCGTTCAGCCAGTGCGTTGCCTCGGCGCTGACGATGGCCAGGTAGCGGCCGCCGACCGTCGCCGTGCCTTCCTTGATGCCCAGGCTCTGGTAGGCGTAGCCGCGCACCGAGCCGGCACCGCCGGCACGGAACAGGTAATCCTGCGGGATGTGCTGCCGCGAGTCGGCCAGCGTGTAGCCGATCTCGCCGCGCAGGGTCAGCGTGTCGGCGCGGCCGAGCGGGAGGTAGTGCTGGAAGCGGCCATGCAGGCGGATGAAATTCTGGTCGGAGAGCGCGGCCCGCGTGCCGCCGCCGATTTGCCCCTGCAGCACGGTGCCGCGGCGCGGGTCGAGCAGGCTATCCACCTGGCGCCAGGTCCACATCGCGTTCGGCACCAGCGCCCGGCTGGTCACCGCTGCGGCACCGTCCGGATAGCGCCGCTCGTCCTGCCAGTTCAGCGACAGGCGCTGCTCGACGCTGCCGCGCTGCTGCACGCTCTGGGCGCCGAAGGCGTAGCGCTCGGTCTTCAGGCCTTCGATATCGGTTTTTTCGGCCATCACGCCGACGCTGTTCTGGCGGTTGCGCTCGTCCGGCGGCAGGAAAACGTCGGCGTAGGCGGTCTGCCGCTTCTGTTCGAGGCGCAGGCCGCTGTCCAGCGACCAGGCCTGGTTGAAGAGATCGGGCGTATGGTAGTTGAATTCGACGCGGGCGCCGGTGTTGGAGCTGGCGCCGGCGCCGAACGAGAGGCGGTGCGGCGAACGCTCGCGGACATGGACCAGGACCGGGGCGATGAGCGTGCCGTCGGGCTGCGTGACGGCCGCTGCGCGGTCGAGCGTCACCTGCACCGAGGAAAAATAGGGGCTGGCTTGCAGCCTCGTCTGCAGCGTGCTCAGCGTTTCCGCACGGTAGGGCTGGCCCGGCCGGACGACGCGGTTGTAGTGCTGGAGCAGCGCCGGCGAGTAGCGCTGCAGTCCGGAGAAGCGCAGTTCGCCGAAGCGGTAGCGCGGGCCGGCGGCATAGCTGACGTGCAGCACCGCCCGCTGGGTCGCGGCGTCGATCTCGGCGGTGCTGTCGAGCAGTTTGGCATCGGCGTGTTCGCGGGCCAGCAGCTCGGCCAGCACCTGCTGCTTGGCGGCGTTCCAGTCTTCCTGCCGGAAAGGCTGGCCAACCGGCAACCGCCAGCCGGCGAGCAGGGCCGTCCGGGTTTTGGCCTCGATCGGGCCGTCGACTGTAAGATCGACGCTGGCGATGGTCGTTCGTGGCCCGGGGTCGAGCGTCAGCCTCAGGGTTTGCTCCTGCTCGGCGAATTCGAAGCTCGGGGAAAAATAGCCTTCGGTGGCGAGGATCTCGCCCAGCAATGCCTGCAGTTTGTGCGGACTGCCGGCTTCCTCCGGCAGATAGGGCTTGAGCAGTCGGCTGATCTCGGTCGGCGCCTGCATCACGAGTTCGCTGGCCAGGAGCGGCTTGGCCAGGGTGAGCAGGAACAGCAGGGGGAGGCGGAGACGGCGGGCAATCACGCCGTCATTTTACGCTTCGGCGGCGACCTGGCGTGGCGGCAGCACGAAACTGCGCGGCTGCTGCCGGATCCGCTGGGCGATGGCCTTGATCAGCGGCACCCAGTGTTCGAAGCGGATGCCGCGGGCGCGCATGGCGGTGCGCAGGGCGAGGGAGAAACTGACGGCCAGGTTGGTGAAGCCGATGGCCGCGATGCCGAAGGCTGCCCAGGCGACGGCCTTGAGTGGCAGCGCGAACTGGAAGCCGGTCAGCGCGTAGCCGAGGTTGGCCGAAGCGAAGGCGATGTGGCGGATATCGATGGGCAGGCCGAGAATGGTGCCGATGACGCCGGTCGAGCCGAGCATGCAGCCGAACAGGAAATTGCCCATGATGCCGCCGAGCCGTTCCTGGATGTAGGCACCGATGCGGCTGGCCCTGGCCTGGCCGCACAACGCCTGCAACCAGCGCAGCCGGGCCAGGCGCGGGCCGATTTCGGCATAGGCGGCACGGTTGTCGAAATAGCCGGTGATCAGGCCGGACAGGAAGAGATAGAAGCCGGCGATGGCGGCGTGCGGCAGGGCCCAGGACAGCGGGTCGAGGTCGGCCAGCAGGAGGCTGCCTTTGGCGGGGCTGATCGCCGGCTGGTTGAACAGGAAGCCCAGTCCGAGGCTGGCGACAATCGCCACCGGCAGCGCCACCATGACGTTGCCGGCAATGGCCGCCAACTGGCTGCGGCTGACCGCGGCGATGACATCGACCAGGCGCTCAAGATCGGCGTGGCGATTCGGTTTGAGGTCGCCGAGCAGGCTTGCCAGGGTCTGCGCCGTCATCGCCGGTTGCTTGGTGGCGACGGTCATGCCGAGCAGGAAAATAATCACGAAGCCCAGCCCGTAGATCATGCTGTACAGGAAGGCTTCTCCAAAGAGCGGGGCGTGCAGCGCCGCCGCCTTGATCTTGAGCAGCGCCATCAGGCCGATCAGCACGCCGGCCCCGGCCGCCGAGCGCCACATCCGGCCATAGTCCGCCGGGGTTTCGCAAATGTAGTGCTCGCCGGACCGGGCGGCATTTTCGGTGACGCGCACGGCGAGCAGATGGGAGAGCTGGCCGAGATAGAAACGCAGGCTGTTGCGCCGGTTTTCCGCCAGGAAGGCGGCGTGGGCGAACTCGGCCCAGGCCTGGATGGCTTCGTGGCGGGCGGCTGCCTGCTCGCCGGCGATCAGGATGGCGGCCAGTTCGCGCAGGCGTTCCAGGCTTTGCTCGCTGCGCGTCAGCAAGTAGGAAAGATGCAGGCTGGTGCCGACCGTGAGCGCCCGCTTGCGTATGCGCTGCAGGGTTTCCTGGCACTGGTCGGCGATCACCAGCAACTGGCTGCCGTCGTCGGCCGCCAGGGTCGGCTCGTTCAGCGAGGCGCGGAAGGCGTTGACGAAATCGAGCGCTTCGGCCGACAGGGCGATGAAGCGCGGCGTGTCGTCATCAAAATTGGGTGAGGCGCGCATCAGTTCATTTTCGACACCGAGGCCGCTGACCCGGTGGGCGAGCAGCAACATGGCATCGAGCATCTGTTCCTGGATGCTGCGCCAGTCGATGTTGCGCAATTCCTCGGCCGGGGCGATCAGCGCCCAGAACTGCTGTGCCGATTCGGCCGGGATGGCCTCCAGCCAGCGCCAGTCGTCGGCCCGGTCGTAAATGACGTGCAGGCAGTCCTTCAGCCGCCGCTCGTCACGCACCTCCGGCAGCAGGCGGCTGCCCAGGATGCGCCACCATTCGGAAAAAAAACCGGTGCCGGGCAGGATGCCGCTCTCGGTGAAAAAGGTCACCAGCCGGCGGGTGGCGACGAAATGGACGATATGGTGGCGAAAGGCGGTGCGCAGGGCGACATCTGTCTCCAGCCGGTCGAGCATGGCCTGATAGCGTTCTGCCGAGCCCTGATCACTCCGGCTTTGCGGGCGCAATACGGCGACCAGCCGGCGCGTCAGTTCCAGCGAGTCGGCCTCGACGTCGCGGAAGCGTTCCAGGGCATCGGCGACCGGGTCGCCGGGCGGCTTCGGCTTGCCGAGAAGCCAGTGCAGAATACTGCGTGCTCGGGTCATCATAATTATCCTTGGCGGCGATTGTGGCCTCGCCGGAAGCCTCATGGTAACCGAGCGCGGCGCAGCTTCGCATGTGTGACAAGTGGCTAAACGGTGACGGTTTGTATTAAAATTGAGCAGTTACGTACCGAATACCTCCTTTCTACTTTTTACGGGATGCTGAACATGACTATCGTCAAGAAAACTTTGGTTTTGGCCCTGCTGGCTGGCATCGGCTTCTCCGCCGTGGCCCAGGAACGCGTTTACCTGATCGACGGCCGCGACGTCGTCGCCAAGAGCGGCACCGGCCTGTGCTGGCGCGCCGGCTACTGGACCCCGGCGGCCGCTGCCGCCGACAAGGCCGGCTGCGAGTGCGACAAGGATCTGCTGCCGGCTTCCGCCTGTGCCCCGCAGACCGCCGCCCCGGCTGCTCCGGCCGCCCCGGCCGCTACCGGCGTCAAGCCAACCGGCGAAAAGGTCACCGTCGCTGCTGACGCCCTGTTCGACTTCAACAAGGCTGTCCTGCGTCCGGAAGGCAAGGCCAAGCTCGACGAAGTGGTCGCCAAGTCCAAGGCCATCAAGCTCGAAGTGATCCTCGCCGTCGGCCACACCGACCGCATCGGTTCCGACTCCTACAACCAGAAGCTGTCCGAGAAGCGCGCTGCCGCCGTCAAGGAATACCTGGTTGCCAAGGGCATCGAAGCCAACCGCGTCTACACCGAAGGCAAGGGCGAAAAGCAGCCCGTGACCGGCGACAAGTGCAAGGGCAACAAGAAGACCAAGGCGCTGATCGACTGCCTGCAGCCGGATCGCCGCGTCGACATCGAAGTCATCGGTACCAAGTAAGCCGATTCGCTTCCCTGAAAAGCCCTGCCTCGGCAGGGCTTTTTTTCTGCCCGCCGGCGGGCTGGGCAACAGGATGGCATACTGCATCCCCTCGAATGTGCGGAGCAAAGGCATGAAATCACGGCTTATCCATTGCGCGGCAGCTGGCCTGGCGTGGCCGGGCCTGGTGCTGGCTCGGCCGGCCGCGGGCGCTTGAGCGAGTACGGTATTTTTGAGGACGCCGTGAACGATTGCCTGACTCTCTGCGCCACCACCCGTCTGGCGCAAACGCTGCGTGGCGAGTTGCCGGGCGGGCAGGCGGTCTGGCGCACCCGGCAGGCCCTGACGCTCGGCCAGTGGCTCGGCCAACTGGCCGATGAGGCGCTGCTGAGCGGCATCGCCGAGTTGCCGGTGGCGCTCGATGCTTTTTCCGAACGCCTGCTCTGGGAAAAGGTCATTGCCACGGCGCTGACCGAGGCCGCGCCGCTGTTCGACATCCAGGGCATGGCCGCTTCGGCGGCCGAGGCCCAGGCGCTGTGCCGGATCTGGAAACTGACGCCGGACGACGGCGCGCTGTCCGATGAAGCCAGACTCTTCCTCGGCTGGCAGGCCGATTTCGACCGACGCTGTCGCGCCAACGGCTGGATCGACGGCGCCGGCTTGCACCGGCAGTTGATCGCGCTGATCGAAGCCGGTCATTTTTCGCTGCCGGGAATGGTGGTTTTCGCCGGCTTCGACCGCTTCACGCCGCTCGAACAGGACCTGATGGCAGCGCTGATGGGGCGCGGCGTGGCGGTTGAAAATGCGGTAAAACCGGCGGTCGACCGCAGCAATCGCCGGGTCCTGCCCTGCGCCGACGTCGATGCCGAATGCGCCGCCGTCGTCGCCTGGGCGCAGGCCTGTCTGGCGGCCGATCCGGAATGCCGGCTCGGTATCGTTGCGCCCGATCTGGCCGGTGTCCGCGACCGGCTGGAATTCCGGCTCGACGATGCGCTGCACCCGGCGCTGATCCGTCCCGACGCCGCCGAAGCGCCGCGCTGTTTCAATTTTTCGCTGGGCCGGGCGCTGGCCGATCTGCCGCTGGTCCGCGTCGGCCTCGATCTGTTGTCACTCGGCAGCGGCCGGGCGAAAATCGAACAGAGCCGGCTCTCCGCCTTGCTGCTGGCCGGCGGCTGGTCGGCCGCCGAGGCCGAGGCCGACGGCCGGGCGCGTCTCGATGCCGCCTTGCGCCGTGACCTGCCGTATTTCACGACCTTGCCGGCGCTGCTCCGGCTGGCCGGGCGTCTGGCTGACAACGAACCGCCCCTCTGCCCGCAAACCGTGGCGGCCCTCGAGGCCCTGCTCGCCAGCGCCAGCGCGGCCGGCCGCAAGCTGCTGCCCGGGCAATGGGCCGGCGTCTTCCGTGCCTGCCTGCAGGCTGCCGGCTGGCCGGGGGATCGTCCGCTGTCCAGCCATGAATTCCAGGCCCGCCGCGCCTTCGGCGAGGTCGTCGACGGCTTTGGCCGGCTTGATGGCCTGCTCGGGCCGCTGGCCTTCGCCGAAGCCGTGCGCCGCCTGTCGCAGCTCTGCCGCCAGCGCCTGTTTCAGCCGGAAACACGCGGCCGGCCGGCGATCCAGGTGCTCGGCGTGCTCGAAAGCGCCGGCCTTGGTTTTGATGCCCTGTGGGTGATGGGCATGAATGACGATCTCTGGCCGCCGCCGCCGCGCCCCAACCCGCTGCTCCCGGCCGAACTGCTGCGTGCCGCCGGGGCGGCGCACGCCAGCGCCGAGGTCGAACTCGATTTCGCCCAGCGTGTCCATGCCCGCCTGGCGCAGTCCGCCCCGACGGTGACTTTTTCCTATGCCCGGGCCGATGGCAACCGGGTATTGCGGCCGAGTCCGCTGATCGCCGGTATTCCGCTGGCCGATGCCGAGGGCCGGGAGGTCGTGACGCTGGCCGGACAATTGGCGGCGCAGGCCGCGGCGGCGGTCGAGCTGGTCGCTGACGCGCTGGCGCCGCCGGTCGCCGCGGGGGAAAAGGTTTCCGGCGGCAGCTGGCTGCTGCGTGCCCAGGCAATCTGCCCGGCCTGGGCCTACTACCAGTTCCGCTTGGGGGGCGAGGCGATGGACGAGCCGGTCGAGGGGCTCGATCCGGCGGCGCGCGGCACGCTGGTGCATGCGGCGCTGGAAGCCTTCTGGACGGCGGTCGGTTCCTCGGCGGCACTGGCCGCCCTGAGCGACTCCGGGCGCCAGCATGCGATCGCCGCGGCGGTCGACCGGGCCGTGCAGAATTTTGAGCTCGACCGCCGGCTGACGCTGCCGGTGCGTTTCCGCGCGCTTGAAACGGGGCGCCTAGCCAAGCTGCTGGATCTCTGGCTGGCCGTCGAAGGCCAGCGCGGGCTGGCCTTCGAGGTCGTTGCCTGCGAGCAGCCGGCCGAAGTCGAGATCGAGGGCATCAAGGTGCGCATGGTCGTCGATCGCATCGACCAGCTGGCCGACGGCCGGCAGATCATCATCGACTACAAGACCGGCGCCAGCATCGACATCCGGAACTGGGCCGAGCAGCGGATCACCGAGCCGCAGTTGCCGATTTACGCGGCGCTGGTCAACGACGAGGTGGCCGCCGTCGTCTTTGCCAAGGTGGTGCTCGACAAGCCGGGGTTTTCCGGTGTTGCCGAGGAAAAGGAAATCCTGCCCGGCATCCAGGAGATTGGCGATGCCCGGCAGAAAATTTTTGATCCGGCGGCCTTCCCCGACTGGATCGCCGTCGTCACCCATTGGCGGGAACGCCTGCACGCGGTCGCCAGGGAGGTCAAGGCGGGCGAGGCCGGGGTGGTTTTTGCCGACGAGAAGGGGCTGCAATACTGCGAAGTCCTGCCCCTGCTGCGGTTGCCCGAACGGCGGCGCCTGCTGGCGGCTGCGGCGTCGGTAGCCGATAATCCCGGGCCTGGCGGTAGCTCGTCCGGCCCTGCCAACTAACCGATCAGGAGATAGACATGCGCGAACTGAAATTGCTGGGCATCTGTGGCAGCCTGCGCCGCCAGTCGACCAACAGCGGCCTGCTGCGGGCGGCGATGGCCGAACTGCCGGAGGGCGTTTCCATGGAGATCGCCGATCTCTCGGAGGTGCCTTTCTACAATGTCGACCTGGCCGAACGGCCGGCGGCCGTCCAGCGCCTGATGGCTCAGGCCGCGGCGGCCGATGCCCTGGTGCTGGCTTGCCCGGAATACAACTATTCCATCGCGCCGGCGCTCAAGAACGCCCTTGACTGGATCTCGCGCGACCCGGAGAAGGCGCCGATCGCCGGCAAGGCGGTGGCCATCATGGGGGCTGGCGGCGGCATGGGAACCTCGCGCGCCCAATACCACCTGCGCCAGGTCTGCGTCTTTCTCGACCTGCACCCGGTCAACAAGCCGGAAGTTTTCGCCAGCGCCTTTGCCGGCGCCTTCGATGCCGACGGTAACCTGACCGACGCCAAGCTGATCCAGCAGGTGGCCGCGCAGATGCAGGCATTGGCCGTCCTCTCCCGGAAGCTGCAGGCCTGATGTCGCCGGCGGTCGACCTCCTGAAAGCCGGTAAAACCGATGCCCGGCGGCTGCCGCATGGATGATCTCCTCGCCATCCTCTGCATCGAAGATAACGAGGCCGATTTCCTGCTCGCCGAGCGCGAACTGAAGCGCGGCGGCCTGGCCTGTCGCTGCCGCCGGGTCGAGAGCCGGGAAGCCATGCGGGCGGCGCTGGACGGCGAGTGCTGGGATCTGGTGCTGTCCGATTACGCCGTGCCGGGGATCTACTTTCCGGACAACCTCGCCTACCTGAAGCGGCGCTGGCCTGCCCTGCCGGTAATCCTGCTGTCCGGCACCATTGGCGAGGCCAAGGGCAGCGTCATGCTCAGGCTGGGGGCGCAGGCCTTCGTCGCCAAGGGCTGTCTGTCCGATCTGGTGCCGGCCGTTCGCCGGCATCTTGGCTTGCCTGGCGGCGACGTATGACGCTCGCGCTCGATCGCCTGCACGAGGATGAAATCGCCCGCCGCCGGGCGCTGGAGGTGGCTTCCTTCATCGTCGAGGCGCCGGCCGGGGCCGGCAAGACGGAGTTGCTGACGCAGCGCTACCTGCGCCTGCTGGCCGTCGTCGAACATCCGGAAGAGGTGCTGGCGCTGACCTTCACCAACAAGGCGGCGACCGAGATGCGCGACCGCATCCTCGGCAGCCTCGAGCTGGCCGCAAGCGGTGAAATGCCGGCGCAGGCGCACAAGCAGTTGACCTTCGCGCTGGCGAACGACGTGCTGGCCCACGATGCGGCGCGAGGCTGGCGCCTGCTCGGCCACCCCGGCCGGCTGCGCATCACGACGCTCGACGCGCTGTGCGCCAGCCTGGCGCGGCAGATGCCTTATCTTAGCCGCTTCGGCAGCCAGCCCGGGGTCGGCGAGGATGCCGAGGCGTACTACGCGACGGCGGCGCGGCGGACGCTGGAGATGGTCGAGGCCGAAACGCCGGAGGCCGAGGTGGTTGCCGCGGCGCTGGCTTTCATGGACAACAACGCCGGCCGGCTGGAAAAACTGCTGATCGCCATGCTGGGCCGGCGCGACCAGTGGCTGCACCACGCCTCGCGCATCGAAAGCGGGGCGATGAAGGCCGAGGTCGAGGCCGGCTTCGCGACGCTGATCGAACGCGATCTGGCGACGGTTGCCGCGCGGCTCGACCGCCGCCTCCAGTCGCTGCTCATGCCGCTGGCCCGCTTTGCCGCCGCCAACCTGCCGGGAACGCTGGAGGCCCTTTCTGCCTGGAATTCGCCGTTGACCGTAGCGATCGCCGATCTGGCGCAATGGCAGGCCGTGGCTGGCTTGCTGCTGACCGGTACCGGCACCCTGCGCAAGACGGTCGACAAGCGCAGCGGCTTTCCGGCCGAGAAGGAGTTGGCCGACCCGAAAAAGGCCATGCTCGAACTGCTCGCCGAGCTGCGCGGCATCGCCGGGCTGGAAGAGGCGCTGGTCATGCTGCTCAAGTTGCCCCGACCGGAACTGAGTGACGGCGAATGGGCCACCGTCGAATGCTTCTCGCGCCTGCTCCGGCTGGCTGCCGGGCAATTGTGGCTGGCCTTCCAGGAAGCCGGCGAGGTCGATTTCATCGAGATCGCTGCCCGTGCCGGGCTGGCGCTCGGCGACGATGAGGCACCGACCGACCTGGCCCAGGCGCTCGATTACCGCATCCGCCACCTGCTGGTCGATGAATTCCAGGATACCAGCCCGAGCCAGGTCGGCCTGATCGAAAAGCTGACCCGCGGCTGGATGCCGGGCGACGGCCGGACGCTGTTCGTGGTCGGCGACCCGATGCAGTCGATCTACCGCTTCCGCAAGGCCGACGTCGGGCTCTTCCTGCGCGTCCGCGAGCGCGGCATCGGCGACATCCGCCTCGATCACCTGCGCCTGTTCCGCAACAACCGCTCTTACCCGGGCATCGTCGATTGGGTCAATACGGCCTTTCCCGGCATCTTTCCGGCCGCCGACAGTCCCGAGGCCGGCGCCGTGCGTTATGCCGAATCGGCCGCCACCCGGTCGGCGCGGGCCGACAGCGGCGTCGTCGTCCATCCGCTCATCGAGCGCGAGGGTACGGATGCTGCCGGCGACGAAGCCCGGCGTGTGCTGGCCATCATCCGCCAGGCCCGCCACGAAGCGCCGGACGAACGCATCGCCGTGCTGGTCCGCGCTCGCAGCCACCTCGACGCCCTCGTCGGTGAAATCCGCCGCAGCGCGCCGGAACTGCGTTTCCAGGCGGTCGATATCGAAGGGCTGGATGGTCGCCAGCATATCCAGGACCTGCTGACCCTGTTCCGCGCCCTGCATCACCGCGCCGACCGCGTCTCCTGGCTGGCCTTGCTGCGTGCCCCGTGGTGCGGCCTGACGCTGGCCGACCTGCATGCGCTGGCCGCCGATGAGCGGCGGCAGACGATCTGGCAACTGATGCAGGACGAGGCCCGTGTCGCCCGCCTGTCCGGGGATGGCCGGGCACGCCTGCAGCACGTCCGCGACGTGCTGCGCACCGCCTTCGCCGGCCGCGATCGGCAGCACCCGCGGCGCTGGCTGGAGGGCGTCTGGCTGATGCTCGGCGGACCGCGTTGCCTGGAGGCGGCGGAGGCGCTGGGCGATGTCGCCCCCTTTTTCTCGCTGGTCGACCAGCTGGTCGCCGCCCGCAAGCTCAGTGCCGCAACTTTGGCCGCCCATGCCGCCGAACTCTACGCCCCCTCCGACCCGCTGGGCGATGCGGTGCAGATGATGACCGTGCACAAGTCCAAGGGCCTCGAATTCGACACCGTGATCCTGCCCGGCCTGCACCGCGAAACCGGCGGCAACGACAGCAGCCTGCTGCTCTGGGACGAAGTCGCCGGCGCCGATGGCGACGAGCATCTGCTGGTCGCGCCGATCCGGCAGAAGGGGGCCGCCAACGACGAGCCGACCGCCTACGATTACCTGAAAAAACTCGAAGCCGAGCGCGCCGCCCACGAGGACGAGCGCCTGCTCTACGTCGCCGCGACCCGCGCCATCCGCCGCCTGCACCTGCTCGGCGTCGCCGTCGCCGATGAAAAGAAGGAAGACGGCCTGCAGCCGCCGGCCAAGGGTACCTTGCTCAAGCTGTTGTGGCCGGGCGTTGCCCAGCCGCTTTACAGGGCGGCCCTGGCCGGCGCCGCGGCGCCGGCAGCGCCGCTGGCCGGCATCGACCCGGCGCGCTTCGTTTCGCCGCTGCTCCGCCTGCGTCAGACCGGCCTGCCGGAAATGCTGCGCGCCGTCCCCGAAGGGCTTCGGGCCGGTGACAATCCGCTCGATCCCGACGCGGCGCAAAGCAGCCTGTCGCTGGAAGCCTCGGTCGGCACGCTGGTCCATCGCTGCCTCGAGCTGCTCGCCAGGAACGGCCTGAAAAGCGCGGCGGCCGCCGACTTTGCCGCCCGCCAGCCGGCCTATCGGCGCTGGCTGCGCGGCCAGGGCCACAGCGATGCCGAGGCCGAAAGCGGCGCCGCCGAGGTGGTCGCCGCCCTCAGCAACACGCTGGCTTCCGAAAGCGGCCGCTGGCTGCTCGCCGATCATCCGCAGGCCGCGGCTGAAGAGGCCTGGAGCAGCAGTGACGGCAAGTCTACGGTCAACCACGTCATCGACCGCATTTTCGTCGCCGACGGTTGCCGCTGGATCATCGACTACAAGACGGCCCGCTTGCCGGAGGACGAATTGCCGCAACGGGCCGAAAGCTATCGGCCGCAGCTGGAACGCTATGCCAGCCTGTTCGCCGCCGACTCCCTGCCGCTGCGTCTGGCCGTCTATTTCCCGCTGCAGGGGCGGCTGTTCGAACTGGCTCCGGCCAGCCGCTGAGAAAGCACGGCGCTGTCGGGGGCGAGGGAGATGACTGATAATGCCGGCTGGCTGTTGATGCCCGTTTCGGCATTGTTCTGCGGTGTCCGCCGGTGACCGATGAAATTGCTGCGGCCCCTGATCGCATCCAGCGCAATGGGACGTATGATCAGGCCAATTCAGGGTTCTTGCCTTTGGGGGGGAGTTGATGCGATTTGTCGTTGTCGTTTTCCCGCGCCGCCGGGCGGCGGGGAAAATCTGATGTCCGGCCAGAATCAGTCCCGGCGGGGCTTTTATGCCAGCCGTGCCTTTGCGCTGCTGGCAGCCATCTTCCTGCTGCTTTTCGGGTCGGCGGTGATCCTGCTCGCCCTCGATCAGCAGCGGGTCATCGACGCCAACAATCGCCTGCAGGAGCAGACCGTTCCGGAGATCGTCCGCTATCAGCGCCTGGCCCGGAATATCGAGCAGTTGCGTCAGGAGGGCGAGCGCATCTTCGCCGTCAATTCGCCTGCCGCCCGTCAGCAAACGATGCTCGTCGTCACGCTGCTGGCCAGCCATCCGGGCATCCTCGAAAATTCCCAAGCCGCCCCGCTGGCTCGCGAGACCGAACAATTTCTCGGCGAAGTGGTGCGCCAGTCGGTGCGCGACGAGCGCCGGCCGGCCGCCTTTTACGATGAATGGCAGCGGCTGGCCGCCCGCCTCGAGGCCTTGGTCGACGATGTCTCGATCCAGAGCGTCGACTTGGTCACCAAGGATCTCAACGTGGCGACCGAAGCGATGCAGCTGGCCCGCTACAAACTGATGGTCGCCCTGCTGCTGGTCGGTCTCTTTCTGGTGCTCTTCGTCATTCTCGTTCGCCGCCACCTGATCCGGCCGCTGCAGGCGATCGACCGGGCGCTTTCCAATCTCAGTGCGCTCGAGCCGCCGCCGGAATTTCCGCCGACGGCCATGCTGGAAATCCAGGCCGTCGAGGAGGCCATCCGTGATCAGCATGCCCTGCTGATCCAGAGCGACGAAGCCCGCCAGGTGCTCGAGAAGCTGGCCAACAAGGATGGCCTGACCGGCCTGATGAACCGCCGGCATTTCATGCAGATGGCCGAGGTCGAATTGCAGCGGGCGCACCGCTACCGGCGGTCGGTGACCGTGGCGATGGCCGATCTCGATTACTTCAAGAAACTCAACGATACCTATGGCCATGCAGTCGGCGACCTGGTGTTG
Source organism: uncultured Pseudomonadota bacterium (assembly GCA_946479855.1). The sequence continues at coordinate 16,898 of CAMLHL010000022.1, read as the reverse complement.
CGGACCTTTGCCGGCCTGGTCGGCGAAACCTTGCGCCAGTCCGACCTGATCTGCCGCTATGGCGGCGAGGAGTTTGCCTTCCTGTTTCCGGAAATTCCGCCGATCGATGCCGAGAAACTGGCCGAACGCCTGCGCGCCAGTTGTGCCGAGACCAAAATCGAACTGCCCGATGGCCGTTCGGTCGAGGCCACGGTCAGCATCGGCCTCGCCGATGCCAGCGAATGCCCGATCGAAATCGCGCTCAAGCGTGCCGACGAGGCGCTCTACGACGCCAAGCGCCGGGGACGCAACCAGGTGGTGCTAGCCGGCGAGCCGGAGATGGCGCCCGAGGGGGCCGCCGAGCCGCCCATGGCCCGTCTCTTCTGAACGACGGGGCGGGGTTCCGGCTTGGCCTCCGACTGATCATCGGGGTATCCTTTTGCCATAATTCATGGGCTCACAAAGGCATGTCCGTGGTCGCAAGTCGCTGTCGCAAAGCACTGTTCTGTCTGACCCTGCTCGGCCTGCCGGCCTTCGCCGGCGATCGGCCGGGGGGTGGCCTGACGAACGGGGATGTCGATGTCGATTATCGCGATGGCACTTATGTCGGCCGTCTCGCCTGCCACGTTGCCGCGTCGCCGGCGGTGGCGCTCGATGTGCTGACCGATTTCGACCACATGGTCGGGGTGGTGCCCAATCTGGAACGCAGTCGCGTCGTCTCCCGCTCGGGCCGGATTTTCATCGTCGAGCAGCGGGGCAAGGCCGATTTCGGGCCGTTCTCCTTCCGCTTCGAGTCGCAGCGCCGGATCGAGCTGTTTCCCGATGGCCGTCTGGTTGCCGATGGGCTGAGCGGATCGACCAAGTACCTGCACAGCGAAATCCGGGTCGCAGCGGAGGGCAACGGTGCCCGCCTCGATTACCAGGTCGAGATGATCCCCGATCGCTGGTTGCCCTCATCCCTCGGCGTCGGTTTCATGCGCCACGAACTGGCTGAGCAGTTTTCCGCCCTGCTGCGCGAAATGGAGCGCCGCCAGGCGGCCGCCCTGGTCCGCTGAGTCAGGGCCAGAGCAGGCAGGCCCAGATCGCGGCGGCGTTGAGCAGACTCAGCAGCACGGCGGCGCTGCCCATGTCCTTGGCGCGCTTGGCCAGCTCGCTTTTTTCCGGCGAGGCCTTGTCGACGACGGCCTCGACTGCCGAATTGAGGATTTCGACGATCAGGATCAGGACGATGCTGCCGACCATCAGCGCCCGCTCGACGCCCGACTTGCCGAGATAAAAGGCAAGCGGCAGGGCGACGGCGGCAAGCAGGATTTCCTCGCGAAAGGCCGCCTCGTTCTGCCAGGCGGCTTGCAGGCCGTCGCGCGAATAGCCGAGCGCATTGAGCAGCCGGGTCAGGCCCTGCTTGCCCTTAAATTCCTCGAAGCCGCTCATTGGCTGCTCTTCTCCGCTGATTTTGGTTTTTGGCCTTTTTTTCCGGTTGACCGTAGTTGCACGTGGTTGTGGTTGTCGCGGCGCAATTCGAACAGTTCGCTGGCGATCACCAGGTCGCCGAGCTTGGCGTAGCCGTAGTTGCGCTGGTCGAAGGCTGGCCAGTTCTTGTTGATGTGATGGCCGACCGATGCCAGTGCGGCCCAGCCTTCTTCGTCTGAAATGGCTACCACGGCATTGCGCAGGGCGTTGGTCAGCCGGGTGTCGCCGCGCAGTTCATTGGTAGTTTTGCGTTGTGGCATGGCCGGTGCTGATGCAGGCGCGGATTCTGTGGCCGCCGCCTCGCCCAGGCTTTCGAGGAACAGGAACTTGGTGCAGGCATTGACGAAGGGGGGCGGCGTCTTTTTTTCCCCAAAACCGAAAACCTTGTGGCCGCTGGCCCGCAGGCGCATGGCCAGCGGGGTGAAGTCCGAGTCGCTGGAGGCGATGCCGAAGGCAGCCAGTTTTTGTCCGTAGAGCAGGTCCATGGCATCGATGATGATCGCGCTGTCGGTCGCGTTCTTGCCCTTGGTGTAGGCAAACTGCTGGATCGGCTGGATGGCGTGGTCGTGCAGGATTTCGGCCCAGCCGTTGAGGGCGGGACTTTTCCAGTCGCCATAGGCGCGCCGGACGTTGATCACGCCATATTTCGACAGTTCGTCGAGGATGACCGTGATCTTGCTGGCCGGGCAATTGTCGGCGTCGATCAGCAGGGCGATTCCATTGGGTTCCATGGGCGTGGCCTTGTTATTTTCCCAGCAGCGGCTTCAGGAAGCGGCCGGTGTGGCTGGCCTTGCACTTGACGATCTGTTCCGGCGTCCCGGCGGCCAGGATGCGGCCGCCGCCGGCGCCGCCTTCCGGGCCGAGGTCGACGATCCAGTCGGCGGTCTTGATCACGTCGAGGTTGTGCTCGATGACGACGATGGTGTTGCCGTTGTTGGCCAGGCGCTGCAGCACGCTGAGCAGCATTTCGATGTCCTGGAAATGCAGGCCGGTGGTCGGCTCGTCGAGGATGTACAGGGTGCGGCCGGTGTCGCGCTTGGACAGTTCCAGGGCCAGCTTGACGCGCTGCGCCTCGCCGCCGGACAGCGTCGTCGCGCTCTGGCCGAGGGTGATGTAGCTGAGGCCGACATCGACCAGGGTCTGCAGCTTCCTGGCCACCACCGGCACGGCGTCGAAGAATTCGCGCGCCTGCTCGACGGTCATGCCGAGCACGTCGTGGATGGTCTTGCCCTTGTACTGGACTTCCAGCGTCTCGCGGTTGTAGCGCTTGCCGTGGCAGACGTCGCACGGCACGTAGATGTCGGGCAGGAAGTGCATCTCGACCTTGATCATGCCGTCGCCCTGGCAGGCCTCGCAGCGCCCGCCCTTGACGTTGAAGCTGAAGCGTCCCGGGCCGTAGCCGCGGACCCGCGATTCGGGGACCTGGGCGAACAGTTCGCGGATCGGCGTCAGCAGGCCGGTGTAGGTCGCCGGGTTGGAGCGCGGCGTGCGGCCGATCGGCGCCTGGTCGACGTTGATCACCTTGTCGAACAGGTCGAGGCCGGTGATCTCCTGGTACGGCGCCGGCTCGGTCGTCGAGCCGTAAAGGTGCCGGGCGGCCGCGGCGTAGAGCGTATCGTTGATCAGCGTCGACTTGCCGGAGCCGGAAACGCCGGTGATGCAGGTGAGCAGGCCGCCGGGGATTTCCAGCGTGACATCCCTGAGGTTGTTGCCGTGGGCACCGACGACGACCAGCTGTTTGTCGGGGTCGACCGGTCGACGCGATTTCGGGGCCGAAATCGCCTTGCGCCCGGACAGGTAGTCGCCGGTCATCGACAGCGGGTTGGCGGTGACTTCCGCCGGGGTGCCCTGGGCGACGATGGAACCGCCATGCACGCCGGCGCCGGGGCCGATGTCGACGACGTAGTCGGCCGAACGGATGGCGTCCTCGTCGTGCTCGACGACGAGCACAGTATTGCCCATGTCGCGCAGGTTCTTCAGCGTCTGCAGCAGGCGGTCGTTGTCACGCTGGTGCAGGCCGATCGACGGCTCGTCGAGGACGTACATGACGCCGGTCAGGCCGGAGCCGATCTGCGAGGCCAGCCGGATGCGCTGCGCCTCGCCGCCGGACAGGGTCTCGGCCGAGCGTTCGAGGCACAGGTAGTCGAGGCCGACGTTGATCAGGAAGGAGAGGCGGGCGGTGATTTCCTTCAGGATCTTGTCGGCGACCTGCGCCTTGGCGCCACTCAGCGTCAGGCAGTTGAAGTAATTGCGCGCCTCGCCGAGCGGCAGGCGGCTGATCTCGTGCAGGGTGTGAGTGCCCACTCGCACGTGCCGGGCCTCGACCCGCAGGCGGGTACCGGCGCAACTCGGGCAGGCCGAGCTGCTGACGTATTTCGACAATTCCTCGCGCACGGCATTCGATTCGCTGCCGCGGTAACGCCGTTCGAGGTTGGGGATGATGCCCTCGAAGCTGTGGCTGCGGTCGAAGCGGGTGCCTTTCTCGTTCAGGTAGCGGAAATTGATCGCCTCGCTGCCCGAGCCGTAGAGGACCAGTTGCTGAATCTTGTCCGGCAGTTCGCTCCACGGCGTATCGACCGAGAAGCCGTAATGGTCGGCCAGCGACTCGATGATCTGGAAATAGAACTGGTTCTTCTTGTCCCAGCCGCGAATGGCGCCGCCGGCCAGCGAGGCGGTCGGCTGGGTGACGACGCGCTTGGGGTCGAAGAACTGGATCACCCCGAGGCCGTCGCACTTCGGACAGGCGCCCATCGGGTTGTTGAACGAGAAGAGGCGCGGTTCCAGCTCCTGCAGTGCGTAGGAACAGATCGGGCAGGCGAACTTGGCCGAGAACAGGTGCTCGACATTGCTCTCCATCTCCAGCGCGATGGCTCGGCCCTCGGCGTGGCGCAGTGCCGTCTCGAACGACTCGGCCAGGCGCTGGCGCATGTCGTCGCGGACCTTCAGGCGGTCGACGACGACATCGACGTTGTGCTTCTGCGTCTTGTTGAGCTTGGGCACGGCGTCGATTTCATAGACGGTGCCATCGACGCGGACGCGGGCGAAGCCCTGGGCGCGCAGTTCGGCGAACAGGTCGAGCTGCTCGCCCTTGCGGTTGGCGACCACCGGGGCGAGGATCATCAGCTTGGTTTCGGCCGGCAGGGCGAGCACGGTGTCGACCATCTGCGAGACGGTCTGCGCTTCGAGCGGCTGGTTGTGGTCCGGGCAATACGGCGTGCCGGCGCGGGCGAACAGGAGGCGCAGGTAGTCGTGGATTTCGGTGACGGTGCCGACGGTGGAGCGCGGGTTATGCGAGGTCGCCTTCTGCTCGATGGAGATCGCCGGCGAGAGGCCCTCGATCAGGTCGACGTCGGGTTTTTCCATCAGCTGCAGGAACTGCCGGGCGTAGGCCGACAGCGACTCGACGTAGCGCCGCTGGCCCTCGGCGTAGAGCGTGTCGAAGGCCAGCGAGGACTTGCCGGAGCCGGAGAGCCCGGTGATTACGATCAGTTGATCACGGGGCAGGTCGAGGTTGATGTTCTTTAAATTGTGGGTGCGCGCGCCGCGAATGCGGATGGTTTCCATCGCCGTATTTTCTGGGGTTGGGGGGAAAGGGAACTATACCCAAGGTCGGGGCGATTGCTACGGTCGACCACTAAAAATGGTCATTTTTCAGAACATGCCGGCGTCGAGGTTCAAATCGCTTGCCGGGATGACGGCCTGCCGTCAGAATATGCATTTCTCATCCCGCCGAGAAATCATGACCCGGAGCAAGCAGTCCCCGATCGCGGGGGCGATGGAACTCGCCGCGCAACTGTCCTGGCCGGCCGGCCTCGGAATAGTGGTGCTGGTCTATCTGGCGCTGCGCTTTTACGCCGACCCGGCCGAACTCGCGACCAATCCGGCGGGCTTGCCGGCAACACTGGGCGACTTCCTGTTCGGCCTTCCGCTGCTGTTTTGGGTGCTTGGGGCTGCCGTCTTCTGCCTGCGGCGGCGCAAATCGCCGGGCGAGGTGGCGCTTGGCCCGGGGGGCGAAACACTGACCGGTGTCGAGGGGCAGGAATTTGCCGGGCTGGTGGCCGAAGCCTTTCAGCACGTCGGCTATCTGGTGGTGGACCGCAGCGGCGACGCCTCCGGCAGCGTCGATCTCGAATTGTTCCTGGGCGGCGAGCGCTATCTGGTGCATTGCCGGCAATGGCAGGCGAGCAGGGTTGACGCCGCACTGCTGCGCACCCTCTATGCCGCCATGCGCAGCGAACAGGCGGTCGGCTGCTTTATCGTGACCTCGGGGAAATACACCGACGAGGCCAGGGCCTTTGCCGTCGGGCGTGCAATTCGCTTGGTGCCGGCCACCGCCTTGCGCGCCATGCTCGCCCAGGAAAGCCGGGCCTGAGCGCAATCGTCCGGCTGCCGGAAAGCCGGTTTTGACGATTTTTCGTAGTCGACCGCGGCGCTCCTTGCTGATCGATGTTGGCAGGCACAAACCTGCTAATATTTGCGCTTCGCTGCAATGCAACAATTACCAAACATAATGTCCTCCCCAACCGATCGCATGAGCCCCGAGGAACGCCGCGCCGGCGCCTCACTGGCTTCCATCTTCGCCCTGCGCATGCTCGGGCTGTTCCTGATTCTGCCGGTGTTTTCAGTCTATGCGAAAACCCTGCCCGGCGGCGACAACCTGGCGCTGGTCGGCTTCGCGCTTGGCGCCTACGGTCTGACCCAGGCGTTTTTCCAGATTCCCTACGGTATCGCTTCCGATATTTTTGGGCGCAAGCAGGTCATCGTCGTCGGCCTGCTCATCTTTGCGCTGGGCAGTTTCGTTGCAGCTTGGGCGCCGGACATGACGTGGATCATCGTCGGCCGGGTGCTGCAGGGCATGGGCGCCATCTCGGCCGCGGTGACGGCGCTGGCCGCCGACCTGACGCGCGAGGAACACCGGACCAAGGTGATGGCCATGATCGGTTCGTCGATCGGCCTCGTCTTCGCGCTGTCGCTGGTCGGCTCACCCATTCTCTATGGCTGGATCGGCATGGGCGGCCTGTTCGTCATGACCGGCGTGCTGGCGCTGGCCGCCATCGTGCTGCTGCTCAAGGCCGTGCCGTCGGCGCCGACCCCGCAAGGCCATGAAAAGCAGCCCCTGGGCCGGGTGCTTCTCGATGCCGGCCTGCTTCGCCTGAATCTCGGCATTTTTACGTTGCACATGGTGCAGATGGCGATGTTCGTCGTTCTGCCGCATGCCCTGGTCGATCACGGCGGCTTGCCCGCCGCTGCGCACTGGCAGGTCTATCTGCCGGCCGTGCTGGTCTCCTTTGCCATCATGGTCCCGGCGATCATCGCTGCCGAGCGCAAGGACAAGATGCGGCCGATCTTCATTGCCGCCGTCGGGCTGCTGCTCTTCGTCCAGATCGGCCTCTTCTTCCTGCATGCCAGCCTGTGGTCGCTGGCGTTGTGGCTGCTGCTTTTCTTTGTTGCCTTCAACATTCTCGAAGCGACGCTGCCTTCGCTGGTTTCGCGTACCGCGCCGCCCGCCGCCAAGGGCGCCGCACTGGGCGTGTACAACACGACGCAGGCCATCGGCTTGTTCGTTGGCGGCGCAGCGGGAGGGTATATTGCGCAGCATTTCGGCGATAATGCGGTTTTTGCTTCCTGCGCCGGGGCGGTTCTGATCTGGCTGGCGGTAGCGAATTCAATGAATTTTCCGCAACGGCGCGCGGCCGCCGCAGCGACACATACAGCTTAGGAGACATAGGCAATGGCATCGGTTAACAAGGTGATTCTCGTCGGCAACCTGGGCCGTGACCCGGAAGTGCGCTACACCGCCAGCGGCGATGCGATGTGCAATCTGAGCGTGGCGACGACCGACAACTGGCGTGACAAGGCGACCGGCGAGCGCAAGGAAGTGACCGAATGGCACCGTGTTTCCTTCTTCGGCAAGACCGCCGAAGTTTGCGGCCAGTACCTGAAGAAGGGGTCCCAGATTTACGTCGAGGGTAGCCTGCGCACGCGCAAATGGACGGACAAGGACGGCCAGGAAAAATATACCACCGAGATCCGCGGCGACGCCATGCAGATGCTGGGCGGCCGCCAGGGCATGGGCGCGCCGGCAGCCGGCGGTGGCGGCGGTTACGACAGCGAGCCGACCGACTACTCGCCGGCCCCGGCCAAGAACAAGCCGAAACCCTCCTTCGACGATCTTGGCGACGATATTCCGTTCTGAAATATACCGTCGCGCTGCCGTGGCAGCGCGGCGCATCCCATTGATTGCCCAGAGGTAATCCAGCATGACCAATGCAGTCACCTTCAAGGTCCTAGAGGATATCGCGCGGGATCTTTCCGGCAGCGAAATTACCTTTCCGACCTTTCTCGATATCACCTTCCAGGTCCGTGCCGCGCTGAAGGACCCGAACCTGAGTGTCGAGCAGTTGTCGAAACTGGTCGGCGCCGAGCCGCTGATGAGCGCCAAGATCATCCGCATGGCCAACTCGGTGGCCCTCAATCCGAGCGGGCGCGAAATCGCCGATGTCAAGAACGCCATCGTTCGCGTCGGCATGGAGGCCGTGCGCACGGTATCTTTCGCCGTGGCCATGGAGCAACTGCTGAAGTCGAAGCAGATGCAGCCCTTCGAGCTGATCTCCCAGCGACTCTGGGAACATACCTCGCATGTCGCGGCGCTGTGCCGCGTACTGGCCCGCAAGCTGGCCAGGATCAACGGTGACGAGGCGATGTTTGCCGGCCTGGTGCACGACCTCGGGGTCTTTTACCTGATGTCGCGCGCCGCCAATTTCCCGGAACTGGTCAACGACAAGGCCGAACTGCACGGCCTGCTGGTCGGCTGGCATGACAACATCGGCCATGCCTTGCTCTCGGCCCTCGGTTCGCCGGAGCCGGTGCTGGAAGCAGTCAGGGATCACGAGACCGATCGCGAAATCAGCGAGATCAAGACGCTTTCCGACGTCTTGTACGTCGCCAACAAGATCGCCAACCGCACCTCCAGCTGGCGCGATGCGGAATTTGGCGAGGAGGTCGATACCTCGGTGCTCGATAAACTGTTCGACGCCGAAACGCTGGCCGAAATCGTCGAGGAATCGGAAGAGGAAGTGCAGTCGCTGAAGGTAGCGCTCGGCGGGTAGGGCAGAAACGCCATCCGAGCGGTCCCGGGAGAGGGCCGCCGGATTGACAGGGAACAGGATCGATGAGCAATCATGAGCAGGCCGGCGATGTGACCGGCAAACGGTTTGCCGCCCTAGCGCTGGCTGCCCTCGGGGTGGTTTACGGAGATATCGGGACCAGTCCCCTGTATGCCGTGAAGGAAGTCTTCGCCGGCAACCATCCGATTCCGGTCACCGTGGCCAATATCTACGGCAGCCTGTCGCTCTTCTTCTGGGCGCTGATCATTGTCGTCTCGATCAAGTACGTGACCTTCATCATGCGCGCTGACAACCGCGGCGAAGGCGGCATCATGGCGTTGATCGCACTGGCGCTGCATACTGTGCAGGACAAGCCGCATCACGCCAAATGGATCATGATCGTCGGCGTGCTCGGGGCGGCGATGTTCTACGGCGACGGCATGGTGACGCCGGCCATCTCGGTGCTTTCCGCCGTCGAGGGTCTGGAGGTCGGGGCTCCGGTTTTGCATCCCTTCGTGATTCCGATCACCATGGTCGTGCTGTTCGGCCTCTTCTTCGTGCAAAAGAGCGGTACCGCCATTGTCGGCGCCTTCTTCGGGCCGGTCATGCTGATCTGGTTCACGACGCTGGCAGTGCTGGGTCTGCACAATATCGCCGACCACCCGGCCATCCTGAGCGCGCTCAATCCGCTGTACGGCGTCGAATTCCTGCTCGCCAACAAGGCGATGTCGCTGATCGCGATGGGTAATGTCGTGCTGGCCGTGACGGGGGCCGAGGCCCTGTATGCCGACATGGGGCACTTTGGGCGCCGGCCGATTTCGCGCACCTGGTTCGTTTTCGTGCTGCCGGCGCTCGTCCTCAATTATATGGGGCAGGGGGCGCTGATCCTCGGCGATCCGGCAGCAGCGGACAATCCGTTCTACCGTTCGGCGCCCGACTGGGCGCTCTATCCGCTGATCGGGCTGGCCACGGTGGCGACCGTGATTGCCTCGCAGGCCGTCATTTCCGGCGCCTTCTCGGTGACGCGCCAGGCCATGCAGCTCGGTTTCGTGCCGCGCATGGAGGTGCAGCACACTTCCGAGAAAGAGCAGGGGCAGATCTACCTGCCGGCCGTGAACTGGGGGCTGATGGTCGCGGTGATGATCCTCGTCCTCGGCTTCAAGTCATCGAACAATCTGGCCGCCGCCTACGGCATCGCGGTGACCGGCGACATGGTGATCACCTCCATCCTTGCCACGGTGGTCGCCGCCAAGGTCTGGAAATGGGGCTGGCTCAGGGCCAGCCTGCTGTTTGCCTGCTTTCTCGCCGTCGAACTCATTTTCCTGACCGCCAATATCCTGAAGATTCCCGATGGCGGCTGGTTCCCGCTGGTTGCCGGGATGGCGGTCTTCGTCCTGATGACGACCTGGAAGCGTGGTCGCCAGCTGCTGTCCGATCGCTTGCGTGGCGAACGCCTGGAATTGTCAATTTTTCTCGACTCGCTGGCCTCGTCGATGCCAACCCGTGTTGGCGGCACTTCGGTATTCCTCAATGCCGATCCGAAGGGGGTGCCGCATGCCATGCTGCACAACCTGATGCACAACAAGGTGCTGCACGAACGCGTCGTTCTGCTTTCCGTGCAGTTCTTCGACGTTCCCTACGTGCCGGATATCGATCGCGTCGAAGTCCGCCAGATGAAGGAGAATTTCTGGAGCGTCATCATCCAGTATGGTTTCAAGGATGAGCCGGACGTGCCGACCGCCCTGGCCTTGTGCGGGGATGCCGGCCTCGATTTCAACGCGCTGGAAACCTCGTATTTCATTGGCCGTGAAACGCTGATTCCCCGCTTGGGGTCTGAAATGGCCTTCTGGCGCGAGAAGATCTTTATCGCCATGTTCCGCAATGCCGGTTCGGCCACCGCCTTCTTCAAGATTCCCAGCAATCGCGTCGTCGAACTGGGAACCCAGGTCGTTCTTTAGGGTTTGCCGGAATCAGGCAGCTACTGGCTGCACGAAGCGTAGAGCAGCCTGCTGCCGACGTAGGCCATTTGGCCGGCAGCACGCAGATAGATGTTCTGGGCACGGTAGGCCTGGCCTTCGGTTTGCAGCAGCGCATGGCAGTCGGCATACATGGCGTTGCCGAACTGCCGGTGTTGCAGGACATGGACGATCTCGTGCAGCAGATAGGAATGGTCGAGCGGCTCGTCGAGATCCAGGCTGTCGCTGTACAGTATCCGGTAGTGCAGGGTGTCGAAATAGGCGACGATCCCTCGGCAGCCGTTCCCGGCATCCGGACAGACCTGGCGCTGCAGTTCTTGCGACGACAGCGGGACGAAGAGTGGCAGCTCTTCGACGGGCACTGCCGGCAGTCCGGTAATGCGGACGGCGGCCATCAGCAGGAAAGCGATCAGGGAGGAATCCATGTGACCTCGCTATGCGCCCGGCAAGGGCTGGCACAGGATAGATCGCGGCGGCCGAAAATTTGTTCCCTGAGGACGGCCGTCGTCCGGACCGGCGAGGTTGCGACGGTCAGGCCGCAACCTCGTGCCATTGGTCTGCCAGCCTGTCGGTCAAGCCCCGGAAAATCGGCCTGGCGGCCGCTCAGCGGGTTTCGACCGGAGCGCTCGACGGCGGCGGAGTGCGGGAGCCCAGGGTCTGGCTGTCGATACGGCGGGTGTCGTCTTCGCTGACGATTTCCAGCAGGTTGACCACCTTCTTGACGCCGGAAGTGGTGCGCCCGACGGCGACGGCGACCTTCGCCTCGCGTTCGTTGACGATGCCCATCAGGTGCACGATGGCGCGTTCGGTGACGACCTTGATGTGGTTGGCCGAAATCTGGTTCGAATCAACCAGCCGGGCCTTGACCTTGGAGTCGATGAAGGAGTCGGTGCTGCGGCTGCCGAGCGAGGAGGCCGGGCCGATGCCGAGTTCGTTGTAAACCTCGCGGACGCCCTCGATCTTGCGCACTTCGCTTTCGATGGCCGACTTGGCCTCCTCGTTCGGCACTTCGCCGGTGATCAGCACGCGGCGGTTGTACGAGGTGAAATTGACGTGCGACGCTTCCTTGTACTGATCGGGAATGTGCAGCTTGGCCTTCCATTCAGTCGTTTCGTCGTCGGCCTGGGTGCCGGTCGAGCGCCGGTCGTAGGCCGACAGCACGCCAACGGCAGCGCCGCCGACGACGGCCGGGAAGCAACCCTGCAGCATGGGCAGAACGGAGATCAGGGTTACGGCGGCGAAGGTGAGTTTGGCTTTTTGCATCATTCGACTCCCAGTAAAAGAGCATCAATCCCATCGCACAGGCAATGGATGACGAGCAGATGGGTTTCCTGAATACGTGCCGTCCGCTCGGCCGGTACGCAGAGATGAATATCGTCGTCGCGCAGCATTTCGCCGATCTGGCCGCCGTCCTTGCCAGTCAGCGCAATGACGTGCATGTCGTGTTCGTGGGCGGCCAGGATGGCTTCGATGACGTTGCTGGCATGGCCGGCGGCGGAAATGGCGAGCAGGACGTCGCCGGCATGGCCGAGGCCGCGCACCTGGCGGGAAAAAATCTGGTTGAACGAGTAGTCGTTGGCGACTGCGGTCAGGATGGAACAATCGGTATTCAGGGCGATGGCCGCCAGTTCCTGGCGTTCGGCCTCGAAGCGGCCGATCAGCTTGGTGGCGAAGCGCTGCGCATCGCTGGCCGAACCGCCGTTGCCGCAGGCGAGAATTTTGCCGCCATTGATCAGGCTGTTGGTCATCGTTTCGATGGCGGCGGCGATGGGGGCGGCCAGCATCTCGACTGAATTCAGCTGGGTCTGGGCGCTGTCTTCGAAATGTCTGGCCACGCGGTCGATCAAATCCATATGGTTCAACGGGTTGGGGCTAGAGAGCGGATCATTTTACCTCACAGCTCGACGAAGACCTCGAATGCCAGCCGCTGCCATGGATTTTTGTTGTCGCTCAGGGACGACACGCGGGCACTCAGCTTGTCGCCGCCATCCATCGCCGCGGCCAGCGCCCGGTTTTCGGCGCGCGGCACGTAGCCCAGCTGGTGGCCCCGCCATTCGACGCGGATGGCGTTGCGGTCGTGCCGGTTGCCGGGTTCACGGATCAAGTCGAGGGCATCGCCGATCTTGATCGCTGACCAGAAGTCGTTGATCGCGTAATACTGGCTGCCGGCCAGCGGCGAATTCTGCACCAGCAGGCGGATGCTTTCTGCCTGGGCGACGGCGAGCCAGAAGAGCAGGCTAATCGTCAGCAGCAAACGCATTTTTGATCCATTCGAGCCGCTCGCCGTCGATCAGCACGCAGTCGAAGCGGCAGTCACAGTCCACCTTGCCGAGCAGATAATGCCGGGCGGCGAGGACTATGCGCCGGCGCTTGCCGGCCGTGATGCTCGCCCCGGCACCGCCGAAGTCGCTGCGGCTGCGTTGCCGTACCTCGACGAAGACCAGTGCCTTGGCGTCGCGGCAGATCAGGTCGATCTCGCCGCCGCGGATGCGGAAATTACGCGCGACGACGCGTAGACCGTAGCCTTCGAGATGGCGGGCCGCCCGTTCTTCGGCTTCGCGGCCGCGAGCGGTGGTGGTATCGTTGGCCTTTGCCTGCATGCTGATAAAAATGACGGAAGAATCCGCCGCATTGTATGTCGTCCCGACGCCGCTCGGGAATCTCGCCGACCTGACCCGCCGCGCCGAGGAAATCCTGCGCACCGTGCCCTGGGTCGCTGCCGAGGATACCCGTCACAGCGCCCCGCTGTTGAAGCAGCTCGGCACCTCGGCGCGGAGCATTCCCGCCCACCAGCACAACGAACACGAGGCCGCCGCCCGCATCGTCGAGAAACTGCGCGCCGGCGAAGCGGTGGCGCTGATTTCCGATGCCGGCACCCCGGGCATTTCCGATCCCGGCGCCCGCATCGTCGCCGCCGTGCGCGCCGCCGGCTGCCGGGTCGTGCCGCTGCCCGGGCCGTGCGCGGCGACCACGGCGCTGTCCGCCTCCGGGCTGGTTGACGAACATTTCCTGTTCTACGGCTTCCTGCCGGCCAAGGGCGGCCAGCGCCGGCAGGCGCTGGAGGAATTGCGCGACTATCCCTGCGCCCTGGTCTTTTACGAAGCGCCGCACCGGGTGCTGGAGACCGTCGAGGAGATGGCCGCTGTTTTCGGTGAGCGCACCCTGGTCATCGCTCGCGAACTGACCAAACTGTTCGAGACCATCCATTCGCTGCCGTTGAGTGATGCGCTTGACTGGCTGAAGGCAGACGCCAACCGTCAGCGCGGCGAATTCGTGCTGATGCTGTCCGGCGCCCCGGCCGATGCCGACAGCGGCGAAGGCGAACGGGTGCTCAAGCTGCTGCTGGCCGAAGGGCTGCCGGTCAAGCAGGCTGCCAAGTTGACGGCACAGATCACCGGCATGGCAAAAAATGCACTTTATGAGCGTGCGCTGGCCCTGAAAAGTTAAAATCGCGGAAACCGTTTCGAGAATCAGCATGCAAATCACCCTGACCCGCCCCGACGACTGGCACCTTCACCTGCGCGACGGCGAAGCGCTGGCTTCCGTCCTCGCCCACACTGCCGCCCAGTTCGGCCGCGCCATCGTCATGCCCAACCTCAAGCCGCCGGTGACCACCGTCGAGCAGGCGGCCGCCTACCGCGACCGGATCGTTGCCGCGCTGCCGGCCGGCGCCTCGTTCGAGCCGCTGATGACGCTGTATCTGACCGATAACATGCCGCCGGCCGAGGCCGCCAAGGCGGCCGCCTCCGGCTTCGTCAAGGCGGTCAAACTCTACCCGGCCGGCGCGACGACCAATTCCGATGCCGGGCTGACCGATATCGCCAAGGCGTATGGCACGCTGGCCGAGATGGAGCGCGTCGGCCTGCCGCTGCTGGTGCATGGCGAGGTGACCGATCCGGCGATCGATCTCTTCGACCGCGAGAAGGTTTTCATCGATACCGTGCTCGAACCGCTGATCCGGCGCTTTCCGAAGCTCAAGGTGGTCATGGAGCACATCACGACCAAGGACGCCGCAGAATTTGTGCAAAATTCGCCGTCGACCGTAGCGGCCACCATCACCGCCCACCATCTGCTCTACAACCGCAACGCCATCTTCCAGGGCGGCGTGCGGCCCCACTGGTACTGCCTGCCGGTTCTCAAGCGCGAGACGCATCGCCAGGCGCTGGTCGCCGCGGCGGTTTCCGGCAATCCGAAATTCTTCCTCGGCACCGATTCGGCGCCGCATGCCAAGGGTGCCAAGGAGGCGGCCTGCGGCTGCGCCGGCTGCTATACGGCCTACGCCGCCCTCGAACTCTATGCCGAAGCCTTCGAACAGGCCGGCGCCCTCGACAAGCTGGAAGCCTTCGCCAGCTTCCACGGTCCGGACTGGTACGGCCTGCCGCGCAACCGCGGCACGGTGACGCTGGCCAAGGAAAACTGGACGGTGCCGGCCGACTACCCGTACATCAGCACCGACACCATCGTTCCGCTGCGCGCCGGCGAAACCCTGTCCTGGAAAATGCTCTGAGGAAAACCATCATGCGTCTGCGTCACCTCCTCTTGCCGCTGCTGGCCGCGCCGCTGCTGACAGCCTGCATCAACGACGGCGCGACGTATGAAATCGACGGCACCCGCGAGCATGTGCTGTCGCTGATCCGCGAGCAACCGTATTTCTGGAATGAGCGGGTCGATCTCTTCCTCGTCGTTTCCCGGATGCCGGACTGCCTGCGCCGGCACAGCCTGGGCGCCGGGACGGAAAAAACCAGGGTCGAGGTCTATCAGGTGCCCTCCGGCGCCTTTATCATCAAGATCGGCAAGCGGATGTTCGCCACCGAGACGCAGACCTGCGAGAGCTTTGCCAAGATGGACAGCGAGCCGCCGGAAGGTCTCGGCCAGTTGATGGGCACCTTCCGCGTCAAGAAAGGCGAGCTGGTCTTCGTCAAGGAAGAGAAAGCCGACGCTGCGGCGGACGAGTGAGCGTCGCGCCGCCGCCTTACGCATCGCCGCTGTTCGCGCCGCTGCGGCACAGCCTGGAGCGTCTGCCGCCGCGACCCGACGTCTCGGCGCTGGCCGAGCTGGCCGAGCAGTTTCCGATTCATACCGAGAATGGCCGGCGGGTGCGCTTCGTCCCGCCGCGGCCCGATGGCCTGGCCTACGAATGTCGGATCTGGGAAAGCGGCGAGGTCGAAACCCGTCCGGACAACTGGCACGACTTCTTCAACGCCCTGGTCTGGCTGAGTTTCCCACGGACCAAGATCGCCATCAGTGCCGCCCATATGCGTGCCATGCAGGCGCCGGGGGCGGCGCGCGGCACCTTGCGCGACGCGCTGACCCACTTTGACGAATGCGGCATCGCCGTGCTCTCCAGTCAGCCGGAACTGCTTGCCCTGCTGCGCGGCTTTCGCTGGAAGGAGCTGTTCGTCGGGCGGCGGGCCGAGGTAAAGTGCGGCATGCGCTTTGTCATTTTCGGCCATGCGACTTACGAGAGCCTGCTCGGGCCGTTTCGCGGCCTGACCGCCAAGGCGGTGCTCTACGAGGTGCCGGAGGCCTGGCTGGGACTCGATGTCGCCGAACTGAATGCGGCGGTCGACGGCCGTCTGGCAGCCGATTTGACCAGCGGCCGCTATACCCGGCCGCGCGATTTCCAACCGCTGCCGCTGCTCGGTATTCCCGGCGTCACGCCGGACAGCGAGCACCCGGACTACTACGATGACACCTGGCAGTTTCGTCCGGGGCGACGGGGCGCTGCTGCTTAGTAGCGGCGGCGTTGCACCGGCGGCGCGCCGCGTGTTTCGATGTGGCGGAAGGTGATCCGGCCCTTGGTCAGGTCGTAGGGCGAGAGCTCGAGCGTCACCTTGTCGCCGAGCAGGATGCGGATGTGGTGCTTCTTCATCTTGCCAGCCGTGTAGGCAATCATCGTGTGGCCGTTTTCGAGTTCGACGCGGAAGCGGCCGTCGGGGAGGACATCATTCACGACGCCTTGCATTTCAAGTAGTTCTTCTTTAGCCAATGGGTTTCTCCAGTAATTTGAAAAATGGGATTTATCGGGTGTCGACCGCAGCAGCATCGGTCGAAATCGCTTCCGGCCGATGGCGGGGCAATTCCCACGGATGGCCGGGTTCGCTGAGGGCGGTGACGGAAATCAGCGGCGGCGGCGAACTGACGCTGCCGAAAATGGTGGCATAGGAAACGTCGGCGGCATCGCGACCGGTACCGAGCCGGACGAAGCCCATCGGGATGGCGGTGCCGGAAGGGTCGAACAGGTACCAGCGGCCACCGAGGAAGACCTCGACGTAGGCATGGAAGTCAGTCGGGCCAAGCGCGGGGTCCGCACCGTAGTCGATGCCGGTGGTGAAGCGGGCGGGAATGCTCAGGGCGCGGCAGATGG